>JBCECL010000069.1:0-21468 GCA_039207135.1 Brevundimonas sp. | reverse complement strand
TCCTTGTCGTTGAGGATCTCGAGGCGCTGGGCGCCACCCTCGTCGCGGCTGTCGAAGATGAACCGGTGCGCGTTGACGATCGCGGCAGGACCGAAGTACTGCCCGTCGGTCCAGAACACGGGGCACGACGACGTGCACGCGGCGCACAGGATGCACTTGGTGGTGTCGTCGAACCGCTCGCGCTGCTTGGCCGACTGCAGGCGCTCCTTCGAGGGCTCGTTCCCCGAGGTGATGAGGAACGGCATGATCTCGCGGTAGCTCGCGAAGAACGGCTCCATGTCGACCACGAGGTCCTTGACCACGGGCAGGCCCTTGATGGGCTCGACCGTGATCGGCTTGGAGGGGTCGAGGTCCTTGAGCAGCGTCTTGCAGGCCAGGCGGTTGCGGCCGTTGATGCGCATCGCGTCCGAGCCGCACACGCCGTGCGCGCACGAGCGGCGGAACGTCAGCGAGCCGTCCTGCTCCCACTTGACCTTGTGCAGCGCGTCGAGGACGCGGTCGGTGCCGTGGCACAGGACCTGGAACTCGTCCCAGTGCGCGACCGGCGTCTCCCCGGAATCAGCCGGGAGATACCGCATCACGCGCAGCGTCACGGTGAACGACGGGATGGCGCCGACCTCGGCGGGCGCGTCGACAACGGCGGTCATCAGTACTTACGCTCCATCGGCTGGTAGCGGGTCATCGTCACGGGCTTCGAGCCCAGCACGAGCTGGTAGTCGTCGAACACCTCGGTGAAGGCGAAGCGGCCCTCGTGGTCGCCGTCGGCGTCGGTGCCCCACTGGCGGTGCCCCTCGGCCTGCAGCGGGCGACGGTAGGCCATCGTGTGCTTCATGAACTGGGCGTCGTCGCGCGTCGGGAAGTCCTCGCGGAAGTGCCCGCCACGCGACTCCTCGCGGTTGAGCGCGCCCACGACGACGGTCTCGGCGATGTCGATGAGGAAGCCGAGCTCGACGGCCTCGAGGAGGTCGGTGTTGAACGTGCGGCTCTTGTCCTGCACCGAGACCTTCAGGTACCGCTTGCGCAGCGCCTTGAGGTCCGCGAGCGCCTGCGACAGCGACTCCTTGGTGCGGAACACCTGCGCGTTGAGGTCCATCGACTCCTGCAGCGCCTTGCGGATGTCCGCCACGCGCTCGCCGTCGGGGCGGGTGCGGATGGTCTCCAGGCCGGCCTCGACCGTCGCGGCGGGGTTCTCGGGGAGCTCGATGAAGTCGGCGCCCGCGGCGTAGGCGGCGGCCGAGATGCCGGCGCGCTTGCCGAAGACGTTGATGTCGAGCAGCGAGTTGGTGCCCAGGCGGTTGGAGCCGTGCACGCTCACGCACGCGACCTCACCGGCGGCGAACAGGCCGTTGATGATGTCCGTCTCGTTGCGCAGCACCTGCGCCTCGATGTTCGTCGGGACCCCGCCCATCGCGTAGTGCGCCGTGGGGTACACGGGCACCGGCTCGGTGTACGGCTCGACGCCCAGGTAGGTGCGCGCGAACTCGGTGATGTCCGGGAGCTTCGCGTCGATGTGCGCGGGCTCCAGGTGCGTCAGGTCGAGCAGCACGTAGTCCTTGTTGGGACCCGCGCCGCGACCCTCGCGCACCTCGTTGGCCATCGACCGGGCGACGATGTCGCGCGGGGCCAGGTCCTTGATCGTCGGCGCGTACCGCTCCATGAAGCGCTCGCCCTCGGAGTTGCGCAGGATCGCGCCCTCGCCGCGGGCGGCCTCGGACAGCAGGATGCCCAGGCCCGCCAGGCCGGTCGGGTGGAACTGGAAGAACTCCATGTCCTCCAGCGGGATGCCGCGGCGGTACGCCAGGGCCATGCCGTCGCCCGTGAGCGTGTGCGCGTTCGACGTCGTCTTGAAGATCTTGCCGGCACCGCCGGTGGCCAGGACCACGGACTTGGCGCGGAAGATGTGGATCTCGCCGGTCGCGAGCTCGTACGCGACGACGCCGCTGACCGTGACCTGCTCGCCCTCGGGCACGTGGCCCGCCGCGAGGTCGTGGTCCACGAGCAGGTCGAGCACGTAGAACTCGTTGTAGAACTCGACCTCGTTCTTCACGCACTGCTGGTAGAGCGTCTGCAGGATCATGTGACCCGTGCGGTCGGCCGCGTAGCAGGAGCGGCGCACGGCGGCCTCGCCGTGGTTGCGGGTGTGCCCGCCGAACCGGCGCTGGTCGATGCGACCCTCGGGCGTGCGGTTGAACGGCAGGCCCATCTTCTCCAGGTCGAGCACCGCGTCGATGGCCTCCTTGGCCATGACCTCGGCGGCGTCCTGGTCGACCAGGTAGTCACCGCCCTTGACGGTGTCGAACGTGTGCCACTCCCAGTTGTCCTCCTCGACGTTGGCCAGTGCGGCACACATGCCGCCCTGCGCCGCGCCGGTGTGGGACCGGGTCGGGTAGAGCTTCGAGATCACGGCCGTGCGCACGCGCGTCGAGGACTCGAGCGCCGCGCGCATGCCCGCGCCACCGGCGCCGACGATCACGACGTCGTACTGATGGGTCTGCATCGCAGGTGTTCCTCTCAGGCCGTGCAGAACGACGGCAGCAGGTTCGCGGGCGCGTCGGTCGGGCACGGGTCGAAGCTGAAGATCACGAGCGTGCCGAGCAGGACGACGATCGCGAAGGCGAGGTAGAGCAGGGCCTTGAGGGTCAGGCGGACGCCGTCACGCTCTGCGTAGTCGTTGATGATCGTGCGCACGCCGTTGGTGCCGTGGATCATCGCCAGCCACAGCATCAGCAGGTCCCAGACCTGCCAGATCGGGTTGGCCCACTTGCCGGCGACGAAGCCGAAGTCGATCGCCTTGACGCCACCGCCCGCCCACAGGTTCACGAAGAGGTGGCCGAAGATCAGCACGAGCAGGATCACGCCGGACGCGCGCATGAACACCCAGCCGTACAGCTCGGTGTTGCCGCGCGTGGTGAGGCGGTTCGGGCGGGCGCGCGGGGGACGCGGCGCCTTCGGGTCGGCGATGGTGGTCATCACTCGCCTCCGAACACGTGCATCAGGTGGCGCGGCAGGAAGCCGGCCATCGTCACGACGAACAGGCCGATGACGATCCACAGCATGAGCCGCTGGTACTTCGGGCCCTTGGCCCAGAAGTCGACCAGGATGATCCGGATCCCGTTGAACGCGTGGAACACGATCGCGGCCACCAGGCCGGCCTCGCCGAGGCCCATGATCGGGTTCTTGTACGTCCCGATCACGTCGTTGTACGACTCCGGCGAGACCCGGACGAGCGACGTGTCGAGCACGTGCACGAGCAGGAAGAAGAAGATCGCGACGCCGGTGACGCGGTGGGCGACCCACGACCACATGCCTTCACGGCCTCGGTAGAGGGTTCCGGCCGGCGCTTTGCGCGGCGGCGCGGGGGGCGCTGCGGGCACTTGGGGGGCCTCCTGGCGAGTGAGGGGTAGAACGGCGCGCGACGACGACCTCGGCGGCACGCGCGACTGTCTCGCTCACTGTATAGACACATGTTTGTCACGCCTGCCGCGCTAGGGCCTTTGGTCCCCCGCTGTGAGGAAGTCCACACGGCGAGACGGGGTGCGTGCAACCGCTCGCGCGCGTCGGCGAACCCGTGGTTGCAGGCAACGCGCCGGTGGGCGGTGCTCCCGCTGCAACGATGCCTGCGCCGACGGTGCGGGGATCGCTAGCCTGGCCCGCATGTCCACGCCGATCCCCGGGTTCCACGCCGTCGTCCCCGCCGGTGGTGCGGGAACCCGTCTGTGGCCGCTGTCGCGCGCGGGCCACCCCAAGTTCCTGCTGGACCTGACCGGTTCGGGCCGGACGATGCTGCAGGCGACCGTCGACCGGCTCGTGCCCCTGACCGGGCCGGACGGCGTCCTCGTCGTGACGGGCACGCGCCACGCGGCCGCGGTCGCCGACCAGGTCCCCGGGCTCGACGGAGTGCCGTCCCGGCTGCTCGCCGAGCCCTCGCCGCGCGACTCGATGGCCGCGATCGGCCTCGCCGCCGCGGTCCTGCTCGAGCGGCACGGCGACGACGTCGTGCTCGGCTCGTTCGCCGCCGACCACGTGATCAGCGGGACCGAGGCCTTCGAGCAGGCGGTCCGGGAGGCGGTCGTCGCCGCGCGTGCGGGGTTCGTCGCGACCATCGGCATCACCGCGACGGGACCGTCGACCGCGTTCGGGTACATCCACGCGGGGCCGTCGCTCGGGGTGGACGGGGCGCCGAGCGCGCGGCACGTCGCCGGCTTCACCGAGAAGCCCGACGCCGAGACCGCGGCCGAGTACCTCGCGACGGGGGAGTACCGGTGGAACGCGGGCATGTTCATCGTCCGCGCGGCCGTGCTGCTCGACCACCTCGCCGCGCAGCTGCCCGCGCTCGCGGCCGGGCTGCGCGAGATCGCGGCGGCGTGGGACACCTCGCAGCGGGACGCCGTGCTCGCCCGGGTCTGGCCGGGCCTGACGAAGATCGCGATCGACCACGCGATCGCCGAGCCGGTGGCGGTCGCCGGTGGCGTCGCCGTGGTGCCCGGCGAGTTCGACTGGGACGACGTGGGCGACTTCGCGTCCCTCGCCGCGCTGGTACCGACCGGACCCGACGGTCCGACGCTCGGTGACGCGAGCGCCGCGCTGCGGATCGACGCGTCGGGCTCGTTCGTCGTGGCAGGCACCGACCGTACGGTCACGGTGATCGGCCTGCCTGCGGCGGTGGTCGTCGACACCCGCGACGCGCTCCTGGTCACCACGGTCGAGCACGCGCAGGCGGTGAAGGGTGCCGTCGACGCCTGGCGCGCCGCGGGCCGCGACGACCTGCTGTAGGCAGCGAGGCCGACCGCAGGCCGGACCGGGCCGTCCGTGATGGGGTCGGATCGTGGGCGCGACGGGAGCCCCGCGTCCGGCGGCGATAGCCTCGATGACGTGTCCGCCGCCATCGCCAGTCCCGAGCCTGTCGAGCCCACCGCCGTGACCAGCGGTGCAGCACCGGGGCTCGACGAGCTCCGGTCCGCCCCGACCCTGCCGGCAGTGCGGCTCCTGACGAGCGCGCTGGCGTCGCTGCGCGACGAGCTCGTCGCGATCCGCCGCGACATCCACGCGCACCCGGAGCTCGCCCGCACCGAGGAGCGCACGTCGCGGGTGGTCGCGGACCGGCTGCGGCTCGCCGGGCTCGAGCCGCGGCTGCTGCCCGGCTCCGGCGTGGTGTGCGACATCGGGCCCGCGAGCACTCGTCGCGTCGCGCTCCGCGCCGACATCGACGCCCTGCCGGTGGCCGACACGTGCGGGCTGCCGTGGTCGTCGACCCGCCGGGGCATCGCCCACGCGTGCGGCCACGACGTGCACACGACCGTCGTGCTGGGGGCCGGGCTCGCGCTCGCGCAGCTCGCCGAGGCGGGCGAGCTGACCACCGGCGTGCGGCTGATCTTCCAGCCCGCCGAGGAGGTGCAGCCGGGCGGCTCGCTCGACGTGATCGCGCAGGGCGGGCTCGACGGGGTCTCGCGCATCTTCGGCGTGCACTGCGACCCGAAGGTCGACGTGGGCCAGGTCGGCACGCGCATCGGCCCCATCACGTCCGCGAGCGACGAGGTGCAGGTCACGATCACCGGCGCGGGCGGCCACACGTCGCGCCCCCACCTGACGGGCGACGTGGTGTTCGCGCTCGGCCAGGTGATCACGCAGGTGCCCGCGATCCTGGGGCGGCGGCTCGACCCGCGCTCGGGCGTCAACCTCACCTGGGGCGCGGTGCAGGCCGGGACGGCGAACAACGCGATCCCGTCCACCGGCGTGGTCAGGGGCACCCTGCGGTGCCTCGACGTGCGCGCGTGGCAGAAGGCGTCGGAGGTGTTCCACTCGGCGGTCGAGCAGGTGCTCGCACCGCTCGGCGTCGAGGTCGAGATCGTCCATCACCGCGGCGTGCCGCCCGTCGAGAACGACGAGCGCTCGACGGGCTTCCTCGAGGCGGCCGCGCGCGACGTCCTCGGTGCGGAGTCGGTGCTGCTGACCGAGCAGTCGCTCGGCGGCGAGGACTTCGCGTGGTACCTCCAGAAGGTCCCCGGCGCGATGGCGCGGCTCGGCACGCGGACCCCCGGAGGGGTCACGTACGACATCCATCAGGGCGACCTGAGGGTCGACGAGCGGGCGATCGAGGCGGGTGCGCTGCTGCTCGCGCGGACCGCGGTGCTCGCGGGCTGAATTCGTCTCAACTGGCGGACGTTCGCGTCCGCCACCTGGGCCGATGTCTCAGGTCAGTAACGGTACCTGCGGGGATACCCCTTAGTAACATGCGCGTCACGTCGCGCTGGCTACAGTCCGACCTATCAACGCCGGACGGCTCGTCCGCGCGCTCGTCCCCCCGGCCTCGAGCCGACAGCGACGTCGCGACGGGCACGCCGGCATGCTGACGAGATCAGGAGTGTCGCGTGAACAAGATCATCCGCGTGGCCGCGCTCAGCGGGGCAGTCGCCCTCGCGCTCGCGGCGTGTGGCAGTGCCCCGGACGACGAGGCCTCCACGCCCAGCTCGAGCGCCTCGGCGAGCGCCAGCGCTTCCGCCGCAGCGCCCGTCGACTACAAGGCCTGCATGGTCTCCGACTCGGGCGGCTTCGAGGACAAGTCGTTCAACCAGTCGGGCGCCGAGGGCCTGGACCGCGCCGGCAAGGAGCTCGGTGTCACGGTCAACAAGGTCGAGTCGACCGCGGCGACGGACTTCACGCCGAACATCGACCAGCTGCTCGCCGACAAGTGCCAGCTGATCATCGGCGTCGGCTTCCTGCTCGAGGACCCGATCCAGACGGCCGCCACGGCGAACCCCGACGTCGACTTCGCGCTCGTCGACTCCTCGTTCTCGGACAAGGACTTCAAGCCGGTGACGCTGGAGAACGGCAAGCCGCTGCTCTTCAACACGCAGGAGGCCGCGTTCCTGGCCGGCTACGTCGCGGCGGGCACCAGCGCGACCGGCAAGGTCGCGACGTTCGGTGGCATCCAGCTCCCGTCCGTCTCGATCTTCATGGACGGCTTCTCGGACGGCGTCGACCGGTACAACAAGGACTTCGGCAAGACCGTCAAGCTCTTCGGCTGGGACAAGAAGGCCCAGAAGGGCTCCTTCACCGGTGACTTCGAGGACCAGTCCAAGGGTCAGAACATCGCCAAGGGATTCATCGACCAGGGCGCTGACGTGATCATGCCCGTCGCCGGTCCCGTCGGTCTGGGTGCGGCTGCCGCCGCCAAGGACGCGGGCGACGTGATGATCGTCGGCGTCGACGCCGACTGGTACAACACGGCCCCCGACTACAAGTCGATCATCCTGACCTCGGTCATCAAGGAGATCGGCCAGTCCGTGTTCGACACGGTCGACCAGGCGTCGAAGGGCACCTTCAGCTCCGAGCCGTACGTCGGAACCCTGGAGAACAAGGGCATCAACATCGCTCCGTACCACGACCTGGACTCCAAGGTCCCGGCCGAGGTGAAGACCAAGGTCGAGGAGCTCAAGCAGCAGATCATCAGCGGCGAGCTCAAGGTCGAGTCGCCGAGCCAGAACTGATCCACCCGACGGTGGCCCGGGCCCCACGCGGCCCGGGCCACCGTCGCGCCCGGCGCGCCCGACGGACGCCGGTACGCCACGTCGCCTGACCCGCGAGCACCTGCGCGGATAGGGTGCTGATATCGACGCGAAGGAGCGTGATCTCGTGAAGCTCGAGCTGCGCGGCATCACCAAGCGGTTCGGCACCCTGGTGGCGAACGACCACATCGACCTGGTGGTCGAGCCCGGCGAGATCCACGCTCTCCTCGGTGAGAACGGCGCCGGCAAGAGCACGCTCATGAACGTGCTCTACGGCCTGTACGACCCCGACGAGGGCGAGATCCTCGTCGACGACGAGCCGCAGAAGTTCGTCGGCCCGGGCGACGCGATGGCCGCGGGGATCGGCATGGTGCACCAGCACTTCATGCTGGTGCCCGTCTTCACGGTCGCCGAGAACGTGGCCCTGGGGCACGAGCCGGTCAAGGGTGCCGGCCTGATCGACGTCGCCGAGGCGCGGCGCCGGGTCAAGGAGATCTCGGACCGGTTCGGGTTCGACGTGAACCCCGACGCGCTCATCGAGGACCTCCCGGTGGGCGCCCAGCAGCGCGTCGAGATCATCAAGGCCCTGTCGAGGAGCGCGAAGGTGCTCATCCTCGACGAGCCGACCGCCGTGCTGACGCCGCAGGAGACCGACGAGCTGATCGCGATCATGCGCCAGCTCAAGGAGTCGGGCACGTCCATCGTCTTCATCACGCACAAGCTGCGTGAGGTCCGCGCCGTCGCGGACCGCATCACCGTCATCCGCCGGGGCAAGGTGGTCGGCACGGCCGAGCCCACCGAGTCCGAGACCGGGCTCGCGTCGCTCATGGTCGGCCGCTCCGTCGAGCTCGGCGTGACCAAGGCGGTCGCGGAGCCGGGCGAGGCGACGGTCCAGGTGCGCGAGCTGAGCGTCATCGACGCGGCCGGCGTGCGTCAGCTGGACGCCGTGAGCTTCGACGTCTCCCGCGGCGAGATCCTCGCGATCGCCGGCGTGCAGGGCAACGGGCAGACCGAGCTCACCGAGGTGATGCTCGGCCTCGAGTCGCCGGTCGCCGGGTCGTTCCGGCTCGACGGCGCCGAGCTCATCGGCCGTTCGGTGTCGCAGGTGCTCCGCGCCGGGGTGGGTTTCGTGCCCGAGGACCGCACCGTCGACGGCATCGTGGCGGAGTTCTCCGTCGCCGAGAACCTGGTGCTCGACCTGCACGACCAGCAGCCCTTCGCGCGCGGTGTCTCCCTGAACCCCGCCAAGGTGCTGGCCAACGCCGAGCAGCGCACGGTCGAGTTCGACGTCCGCACGCCGTCCGTGCACGCGCCCGCCGGCACGCTCTCGGGCGGCAACCAGCAGAAGGTGGTGCTCGCGCGCGAGATGAGCCGGCCGCTGCGGCTGCTCATCGCGTCGCAGCCCACCCGCGGGCTCGACGTCGGGTCCATCGAGTTCGTCCACTCGCGGATCGTGCGCGAGCGGGACAACGGCACGCCGGTCATCATCGTCTCGACCGAGCTCGACGAGGTCCTGGCGCTGGCCGACCGCATCCTCGTGATGTACCGCGGCCGGATCGTCGGCATCGTCCCCGGCGACACCGACCGGGACGTCCTGGGCCTGATGATGGCCGGCGTCCCGCTCGAGGACGCGCAGACCCAGGCCGCCGAGCACCACACGGTGCTCGGGGAGCTCGACATCGAGGCCACGGGATCCGACGCGCCGGCGCCGCCGCCGCCCAGCCCTCCGGCGCCCGCGCCGGCGGCGACCCCTGACGTGCCCACCACCCAGCCCGACGAGGAGGCCGGCCGGTGAGCCCCACCACGCCCCCCCTGCCCGACGCGGCCGTGCCGCCGCCCGCCGACACCGGCGCCGCGCCGCTTGCCGCCGAGCCTGGCGAGAGCCGCGGTCAGGGCGTCATGCGCGAGATCCTGTCGAGCAGCTGGTTGGTCACGACGCTCGCGATCGTGCTCGCGCTGGTCATCAGCGGGATCCTCATCGCGGCTGCCGACCAGGAGGTCCAGGACGCCGCGGCCTACCTCTTCGCGAAGCCTGCCGACTTCTTCAGCGCGGCGTGGGACGCGGTGTCCAGCGCCTACGTGGCCCTGTTCCAGGGCGCCGTGTTCGACCCGACGGCAGACACGTTCGCCAAGTCGATCAAGCCGCTCACGGAGACGCTGACCGTCTCGACGCCGCTCATCCTGGCGGGTCTCGGTCTCGGCATCGGCTTCCGGGCCGGCCTCTTCAACATCGGTGCGCAGGGGCAGATCATCCTCGGCGCGGTGTTCGCGGGGTACATCGGCTTCACGTTCGACCTGCCGTTCCCGCTCCACCTGCTCCTCGCCGTGATCGGCGCAGCGATCGGCGGTGGCCTGTGGGCCGGGATCGCCGGCGTGCTCAAGGCCCGCACCGGCGCGCACGAGGTGATCGTGACGATCATGCTCAACAGCATCGCGGTGTACCTGATCGCCTACCTGCTGACCACCGAGCCGTTCCAGAACCCGGGCAGCTCCAACCCGATCTCGCCGCCGATCCCGGAGTCGGCGCAGTACCCGCTGCTGCTGGGCGACCAGTTCCGCCTGCACGCCGGGTTCATCGTGGCGATCCTCGCGGCGTTCTTCGTGTGGTGGCTCATGGGCCGCTCGACGGTCGGCTTCAAGTGGCGGGCCGTGGGCTCCAACCCCCACGCGGCCCGGACGGCCGGCATCTCCGTGAACTCGGCCTACATCTGGGTCATGGTCACGGCGGGTGCGCTCGCCGGCCTGGCGGGCTCGGCGCAGGTGCTCGGCACCGACAAGGTGCTGACGGCCGACGTCGCCGCGAGCTTCGGGTTCGACGCGATCACCGTCGCCCTCCTCGGGCGCTCCAAGCCGCTCGGCACGTTCATGGCCGGCATCCTGTTCGGCGCGCTGCGGGCCGGCGGGTTCGCGATGCAGGCGCGCACGGGCACGCCCATCGACATCGTGCTCGTCGTGCAGTCGCTCGTGGTCCTGTTCATCGCCGCGCCGCCGCTCGTCCGCGCGGTGTTCCGGCTGCCCGCGCCCGGAGCACGCCGCACCCGAACGCCCCGCTCGTCCACTAAGGAGGTGGCGGCATGACGACCACCGCGAACCCGCCCGCAGTCGCCTCCGAGAAGGCGAAGCCGCTCGCGCCGATCAACTGGAAGGCGCCGATCGGCTACGGCGTCGTCGGGATCATCAGCCTCGTGCTGTTCGGGCTGCTGCCCGACTCCGGCAAGGACTCGACGTTCGTCCTGTCCACCTCGAAGGACTTCTTCCAGATCACCCCGATCACGGTGCCCGCGAAGGCGACCGCGATCGTGCTGTCGGTGATCGCCCTGGTGCTCGCCGCGATCTCCTGGCAGGCGACGCGCAACCGGCGCAAGGTCGGCGTCTGGCTTCCCGTGCTGTTCGGCATCGTCGTCGTCCTGGCGTTCCTCACCTGGGCCGACGCGGGCAAGTCGGCGCCGCTGCCGCTCACCGGGCTGCTGCAGGGCTCGCTGTTCCTCGCGATCCCGCTCGTGTTCGGCTCGCTCGCGGGTCTGCTGTGCGAGCGCTCGGGCATCATCAACGTCGCGATCGAGGGCCAGCTGCTCGCGGGGGCGTTCCTCGCGGCGGTCGTCGCGTCCATCACGAGCTCCGCCTACGCCGGTCTGATCGCCGCGCCCATCGCGGGGATGCTCGTGGGCGCGCTGCTCGTGCTGTTCTCGATCAGGTACGTCGTGAACCAGATCATCGTCGGCGTCGTGCTCAACGTGCTCGTCATCGGCGTCACGAGCTACCTGTTCTCGACCGTGCTCAAGACGGACGCGGCGACGTTCAACTCGCCGCCCAAGCTCCCGACGATCGACATCCCCGTGCTCAGCGAGATCCCCGTGATCGGACCGGTGCTGTTCCGCCAGACGATCCTCGTCTACGTCATGTACGTCGTCGTCGCGCTGCTGCAGATCTTCGTCTTCCGCAGCCGCTGGGGCCTGCGGCTGCGCGCGGTCGGCGAGCACCCGAAGGCCGCCGACACGGTCGGCATCAAGGTCAACCGCACGCGCGTGCGCTCCACGCTGCTCGGCGGCGCTGTCGCCGGGCTCGGCGGGGCGTTCTTCACCGTCGCGGCGGGACTCGCGTTCGGCAAGGAGATGACCGGCGGCAAGGGCTTCATCGCGCTGGCCGCCATGATCCTCGGGCGCTGGAACCCGGTGGGCGCCCTCGCGGCGGCCCTGCTGTTCGGGTTCTCCGACAACCTGCAGGTGGTGCTCGGCATCATCGGCACCCCGATCCCCAGCCAGATCATGCTCATGACGCCGTACGTCGTGACGATCTTCGCCGTCGCCGGACTCGTCGGGCGGGTTCGCCCGCCCGCCGCCGAGGGCATCCCGTACGTGAAGTGAGTGCCGTGAACGACATCGACTGGGACGCCCTGCGAGCCGCGGCGACCGACGTCATGCACCAGGCCTACGTGCCGTACTCGCACTTCCCGGTGGGCGCGGCGGCGCTCGTGGACGACGGCCGCGTGGTCGTCGGGTGCAACGTGGAGAACGCGAGCTACGGCGTCACGCTGTGCGCCGAGTGCTCCCTCGTGTCCGCCCTCGTGGTCGGGGGCGGGGGGCGCCTCGTGGCGTTCACGTGCGTCGACGGGCACGGCAACGTGCTCATGCCCTGCGGTCGCTGCCGTCAGCTCCTGTGGGAGCACGGCGGTGCGCGGCTGCTCGTCGAGACCGTCAGCGGGGTCCGCCCCATGACGGAGGTGCTGCCTGACGCGTTCGGGCCGGCAGACCTGGAGGAACGCGCATGAGCCTGGACAGCTTCGACGCCGTCGAGGTGATCGTCGCCAAGCGCGACGGCCACCGCCTGTCCGACGCCCAGATCGACTGGGTCATCGACGCCTACACGCGCGGGGCCGTGGCCGAGGAGCAGATGTCGGCCCTGACCATGGCGATCCTGCTCAACGGCATGGACCGGGCGGAGATCGCGCGGTGGACCGCCGCGATGATCGCGTCGGGCGAGCGCATGTCGTTCGCGCACCTGAGCCGCCCGACGGCCGACAAGCACTCCACCGGTGGCGTGGGCGACAAGATCACGCTCCCGCTCGCACCGCTCGTCGCGGTCTTCGGCGTCGCGGTCCCGCAGCTCTCGGGCCGCGGGCTCGGCCACACGGGCGGCACGCTCGACAAGCTCGAGTCGATCCCGGGCTGGCGCGCGGCGCTGAGCAACGACGAGATGATGCGCCAGCTCGACGAGGTCGGCGCGGTGATCTGCCAGGCCGGCTCGGGCCTCGCGCCGGCGGACCGCAAGCTGTACGCGCTGCGGGACGTCACGGGCACCGTCGAGGCGATCCCGCTGATCGCGAGCTCGATCATGAGCAAGAAGATCGCGGAGGGCACGGGTGCGCTCGTGCTCGACGTCAAGGTCGGCTCCGGGGCCTTCATGAAGGACCTCGACCGCGCCAGCGAGCTCGCGCGCACCATGGTCGAGCTGGGCACCGACGCGGGCGTCAAGACCGTCGCGCTGCTCACCGACATGGACGTCCCGCTGGGCCTGACGGCGGGCAACGCCCTCGAGGTGCGCGAGTCGATCGAGGTGCTCGCGGGCGGCGGCCCGGCCGACGTGGTCGAGCTGACGGTCGCGCTGGCCCGCGAGATGCTGGCCGCTGCCGGCCAGCCCGACGTCGACGTCGCGGCCGCGCTGCAGGACGGCCGCGCGATGGACAGGTGGCGCGCGATGATCGCGGCGCAGGGCGGCGACGCGTCCGCGACGTTGCCCGTGGCCCGCGAGACGGAGCAGGTGCTCGCCGAGTCCGACGGCGTGCTGACGACGCTCGACGCTTACGCGGTGGGCATCGCGGCCTGGCGCCTGGGAGCAGGCCGCGCCCGGCGGGAGGATCCCGTGCAGGCCGGGGCCGGCGTCGAGCTCCACGCACGACCGGGTGACGTGGTGCGCGCGGGCCAGCCGCTGCTGACGCTGCACACGGACACGCCCGAGCGGTTCGGTCGCGCGCGCGAGGCGCTCGCCGGCGGGGTCGTCGTCTCCCCGCCCGGCTCCACGGCGACGGTCAGGCCGCTCGTCATCGAACGCATCGGCTGACCTCGGTCCAGACCACGACGACCGCGTGGCGGCGCGGTCCGCCCCGGAGCACGATGGACTAGCCACGACCCAAGGAGGAGCCATGAGCACGGTCCCTGGATCCGATGCCTGGCGCGACGCGGGTCTCGAGCCCGTCACGCCCGGAGAGCCGGCGAGCCTCGTCGACGACCTCGCCCCGCCCGACCCCGAGGAGTACGAGCCCGGCTTCGCGCGCGCCGACCTGGCCGGCGCCGCCGACGAGGCGGACGTGCTCGACCAGGACAGCGAAGTGGCCCTGGACGACGACGGCAGCGACGCGTGAGCGAGGTCGCCGAGCTCGTTCCCGGCCTGCCCAAGGTGCTGCTGCACGACCACCTCGACGGCGGGCTGCGGCCCGCCACGATCGTCGAACTCGCGGCCCAGATCGGCCACGAGCTGCCGAGCACCGATCCCGACGAGCTCGGGCGGTGGTTCGTCGAGTCGTCGTCGGCCGGCTCGCTCGAGCTGTACCTCGAGACGTTCGCGCACACGGTCGCCGTGATGCAGAGCGCCGACGCGCTGCGACGCGTCGCGGCCGAGGCGGCGGCAGACCTCGCCGCGGACGGCGTCGTGTACGCCGAGGTGCGTTACGCGCCCGAGCAGCACGTGCGCGGCGGCCTCGCGCTGCAGGAGGTCGTCGACGCGGTGCAGGCGGGCTTCGCGGACGTCGAGGGCATCCGGGTCGGCACCATCCTGTCCGCGATGCGCCACCTCGACCGCGCCGACGAGATCGCCGCCCTCGCGCTCGCCAACCGCGACGCCGGGGTCGTCGGCTTCGACATCGCCGGTCCAGAGGCGGGCTTCCCGCCGTCGCGCCAGGCGGACGCGTTCGAGACCCTGCGCCGCGCGCACTTCCCGGTCACGGTGCATGCGGGGGAGGCGGCCGGGCTCGACTCGATCGCCGGTGCCGTGGTCGTGGGCGCCTGCCGGCTCGGGCACGGCGTCGGGCTCGTCGAGGACACCGGGACCGACGAGCTCGGCGACAAGCTGGGCCCGCTCGCGCACTGGGTGCGCGACCGGCGCATCCCGCTCGAGCTGTGCCCGTCGTCGAACCTGCAGACCGGCGCGGCCACGAGCATCGCCGCGCATCCCGTGACGCGCCTGCGCGAGCTCGGCTTCGCCGTCACGGTCAACACCGACAACCGGCTGCAGTCGGGCACCTCGCTGTCCCGTGAGCTCACCCTCCTCGTGCAGGAGGCAGGGTGGACGCTCGCCGACCTGGAGGACGTCACGGTCACCGCCGCGATGCACTCCTTCGCCCACCACGACGAGCGCACCGCACTCGTCGACACCGTGATCCGGCCCGCCTACGCGGCGGCCCGGGGAGGAAGGCACCGCGCATGACCCACGACCCGCTCGACGCCGCCGCGCTTGCGCAGTTCGTCGACCACACCCTGCTCAAGCCCGAGGCCACGCGCGCCGACGTCGAGGCCCTGATCGACGAGGGCGTGCGGCTCGGCGTCTACTCCGTGTGCATCTCGCCGTCGTTCCTGCCCGTCGACGCGCGCGGGCTCAAGGTCGCCACCGTGTGCGGCTTCCCCTCGGGCAAGCACCACAGCGCCGTCAAGGCCGCCGAGGCCGCGCGGTCCGTGCAGGACGGCGCCGACGAGGTCGACATGGTGATCGACGTGGGTGCCGCCAAGGAGGGGCGGTTCGAGGCGGTCCGCGACGACATCGCAGCGGTGCGCGCGGCCGTGCCCGCGCCCAAGGTGCTCAAGGTCATCATCGAGTCGGCGGCGCTCAGCGACCACGAGATCGTCGAGGTGTGCCGTGCCGCCGAGGCGGCGGGTGCCGACTTCGTCAAGACGTCGACCGGCTTCCACCCCGCGGGAGGTGCTTCCGTGCACGCCGTGCGGATCATGGCGGACACGGTCGGCGGGCGCCTGGGGATCAAGGCGTCCGGCGGGGTCCGCACGGCTGGCGACGCGCTCGAGATGATCGAGGCGGGCGCCACCCGGCTCGGGCTGTCGGGGACCGCCGCGGTGCTCGGCGGGCTCGAGGCCGACGCGGGGTACTGATCACCCGCTATTGCGGTGTCCGACTTGTCCCATTCGGAGTACCGTCCGATCGGGCCCGACCGGGTCCGTGACGCCGATGGGGGACGACGATGCGCAGGACGGTAGCGGGGGCATGTGCGGGGCTGGTCGTCGGTGGGCTCGTGCTCGTCGGCGTCGCGACACCGGCGCAGGCGGCGACGGGTGGTGCGTGGACCACGATCGCGACGGGCGGCGGGCTGTCGATCATCACCGAGCCCGACTCGATCCGCCTCCCCAAGGCGCTGGGCAACCGGCTGCTCGTCGGGTGGTCGACGAGCGAGGGTCTGACGGCCAACGTCCGGACACGCCAGCTCACCACGAGCGGCAAGGTCAGCGGCCCCGTGCGCCCCGTCGTCAGCGGGTGGGCGACGCTCGACCAGCGGGTCGCGTTCGCGCGCAACGGCGGCGGGATCGCCGTGGCGTTCCAGGGCATCCGCACGGTCAACGCCGGTGAGAAGTACAGCGGTGCCGTCGCCTACGCCACCTCCAACGACGGCGCCGCCTGGTCGCTCGCACCGGGCGGCCTGAGCAAGTCCGCGTCGGGCGGCTACGCGCTCGACCTGCTGGACAACCACGGGACGCTCGTCTCGGCCTTCACGGCCGCGTCCGACGACCGCCTGCGCTTCCACGTCGGCGCGGACTCGGTGATCCCGTCGACCTCGCCCGACGGCGCGACGACCCCGCACAGCGGGAACGCGTACTACGGCTCGCTCGCCCGCGACGTGAAGACAGGCGAGGTCTGGGCCGCGTGGTACCAGCTCGGGAGCTCGAGCAAGCCGTCGGACACCGGGCTGTGGGTGCAGCGCATCCTGCCGACCGCGTCGAAGGCCCTGAAGGCGCCCGGCACCACGTCGATCCTCGTGCCCGACCAGAGCCTCGCGCTCGTGGCGCGCAGCACGGGCGGCGTCTACCTCGCGTACTCGGTCGGCTACCCGTCGTCGAAGGCCGTGCGGCTGTGGAAGGTCGGCGCCAAGACGTACGCGCAGGTGTCGGCCGCCAACGCGCGCGACGTCTCCGCGAGCCCGGCGCCCGGCGGCCGGATCTGGGTCTCGTGGGCGACCGCGTACAACGGCTCCCGGGCCACCGCGAAGGCCGTGCGGACCAACGGCTCGGCGACCCGGTTCGGTGCCGTCGTGAAGTCCAAGCCCGTGCGCAGCAGCACGATCTGGAAGACCGAGATCGAGGGCTCGCGCGGCCCGGCCGACGTGGTCGTGACCGCCAACGTCAACGACACGGCCAGCACGGTCGGGGTCTACAGCACGCAGCTCAAGCCCGGCCTGTCCGCGTCGCTGAACCACTCGTCGGTGCGCAAGGCCAAGGGCGGGAAGGTGACGGTGACCGTGACCGACGCGGGCCTGCGGGTCAAGGGCGCCAAGGTCGTCTACCGCGGCAAGGCGCACGTCACCAACGCGAAGGGGCAGGCGACGTTCTCGGTCGCGAAGGGCACGTCGACGGGCAAGAAGAGCGTGA
Source organism: Brevundimonas sp. (assembly GCA_039207135.1). Taxonomy (GTDB): domain Bacteria; phylum Actinomycetota; class Actinomycetes; order Actinomycetales; family Cellulomonadaceae; genus Cellulomonas. The sequence continues at coordinate 4,382 of JBCECL010000069.1, read as the reverse complement.
GCGTGAGCAAGTCCGGCTACACCGGGACCGTCCGGTCGCTGAAGGTCGTGCGGTAGCGCTCGGCCTCTACGGGCGCGGCTGCTACAGGCCCAGCGCCGCGCGCATGTCCGCGGCGACGGCGTCGAGGTGCGTCCGTGCCCGCCGGCGCGCCTCGGTCACCGCGGCGTCGTCGGCGTCGGGCGCCACGGGCTCGATGACCTCGAGGTACACCTTGACCTTCGGCTCGGTCCCGCTCGGGCGCACGACGACGCGTGTGTCGTCCTGCGTGATCAGCCGCAGGCCGTCCGTCGGGGGCAGGCCGCCGCGGTCGTCGTCGGTGCCGGCCGCGAGGTCGACGACGGAGGTGACGCGGCTGTGCGCGATCGACGTCGGGGGCTCGGCGCGCAACCGGTCGACCGTCGCGCCGATCTCCGCGAGGTCGGTGAACCGGGCCGAGACCTGGTCCGTCAGGTGCAGGCCGTGCGCACGCGCGAGGTCGTCGAGCTCGTCGACGAGCGAGCGGCCCTGCGCCTTGAGACCGGCGGCGAGCCCGGCGACCAGGAGCGCCGCCGTGATGCCGTCCTTGTCGCGGACGTGCGCGGGGTCGACGCAGTAGCCGAGCGCCTCCTCGTACCCGAAGACCAGCCCGTCGACGCGGGAGATCCACTTGAAGCCGGTGAGCGTCTGCGCGTGGCCCACCCCGGCGTCGGCCGCGATACGCGCGAGCAGTCGCGAGGACACGATCGACGTCGCGAACGTGGCCGCCGGGTCCAGGGGACCGGCGTCGGCCTCGAGGCGGGCCGCGATCGTCGCGCCGAGCAGCGCGCCCGTCTCGTCGCCGTGCAGCATCCGCCAGCCCTCGGCGCCCGCCGTGTCCGGGCCCCGGAACGACCTCGACCGCGGGTCCAGCACGGCCGCTGCGCAGCGGTCGGCGTCCGGGTCGAGCGCGATCACGAGATCAGCCCGCTCGTCGCTCGCGAGCCCGATGGCTAGGTCGATCGCGCCCGGCTCCTCGGGGTTCGGGAACGCGACGCTCGGGAAGTCGCCGTCCGGCTCGGCCTGCTCGGGGACGACGAGCACGTCCGTGAACCCGGCCTCGGCGAGCACCCGCTGCGCGACGGCCCCACCGACCCCGTGCAGCGGCGTCAGGACGATGCGCAGGCGGCCGGCCTCCGCGCGAGCGCCGGGATCCGCGAGCCCCACGGCCGTCGCGACGTACGCGTCGAGCAGGCTCGAGTCGAGCACGGTCCAGCCGCCGTCCGCGCGAGGAACGGAGGCGACCGAGGGCACGCGCGCGATCTCGTGCGCGATGGCCGCGTCCACGGGCGCGACGATCTGCGACCCCTGCCCGCCGTCGGTCACCACGCGACCGCCCAGGTACACCTTGTAGCCGTTGTCCTGGGGCGGGTTGTGCGACGCCGTCACCATGATCCCGGCGTCGGCGAACAGGTGCCGGACCGCGAACGCGAGCACCGGGGTGGGCAGCGCCGACGGCAGGAGCAGCACCTCGATGCCGACGGCCGTGAGCACGGCGGCCGTGTCGAGCGCGAACTGCGAGGACTTGTGGCGCGCGTCGTAGCCGACGACGACGCGCGGGGGAGGCGTCACGCCGTCGAGCTCGCCGAGCAGGTAGTCGGCGATGCCGGACGCGGCTCGGATCACCACCGCACGGTTCATGCGGTGCGGGCCGCCGCCCAAGCGGCCCCGCAGGCCGGCGGTACCGAACTGCAGCAGCCCGCTGAACCGGTCCGCGAGCTCCTCGCGGGCCGCGCGGCGGGCGTCGATCGCCTGCCGCTGCGTCGGGTCCGGGTCGGCGCCCGGCGTCAGGCCCTGCGGCTCGGCAGCGGCTCGCTCCAGCAGGTCGCGCAGCTCGCCGGCGGTGTCAGGGTCGGGATCGTCCTCGATCCACGCCTGCACCTGCGCCTCGAGCTCCGACCACGTGATCCCCGTCGACCCTGCGTCGTCCATGGCCACCAACGTACCGACATGGTGGCCCGCCCACGACACGAGCGATCAGAGCCTGCGGATCACCTCGGCCAGCAGCGCGCTGATGCGCGGACCGGCGGCCGCACCGGCCTCGAGCACCTCGGCGTGCGCGAGCGGCGTCGGGCTGATCCCCGCGCCGAAGTTCGTCACGAGCGAGACGCCCAGCACCTCGAGCCCGGCGTGCCGGGCGGCGATGGCCTCGAGCGTCGTCGACATCCCGACGAGCGTGCCGCCGAGGATCCCGGCCATGCGCACCTCGGCCGGCGTCTCGTAGTGCGGCCCGGGGAACTGCACGTACACGCCCTCGCCGAGCCCGGGGTCGACCTCGTGCGCGATCGCCCGCAGCCGCGGCGAGTAGAGGTCCGTCAGGTCGACGAAGGTGGCGCCCTCGAGCGGCGAGGTCGCCGTGAGGTTGATGTGGTCGCGGATGAGCACCGGCGTGCCCGGGCCCAGGTCCGGGTCGAGCCCGCCGCAGCCGTTGGTCAGGACGATCGTCGACGCGCCCGCGGCGGCGGCCGTGCGCACGCCGTGCACGACCCGGCGCACGCCCTTGCCCTCGTACAGGTGGGTGCGCGAGCCCAGCACGAGCGCGTGCTTGCCCGAGTCCCCGATCCGCACCGACCGGATGATGCCGCTGTGGCCCACGACGGCGGCCGCGGAGAAGCCGGGGACGTCCGTGCTCGGGACCTCGGCGACCGTCTCGCCCAGCAGGTCCGCGGCGCCGCCCCAGCCCGAGCCGAGCACGAGCGCGACGTCGTGCCTCTCGACCCCCGTCGCCTCGGCGAGGTACGCCGCTGCGGCCTTCGCGACGTCGAACGGGTCGGTCCTGGGGTCGTCGAGATCACTCATGCCTACGAGGCTATCGTCCGTGCGCGCAGCCGCACGGGCGGCACAATGGTGCGTTGTGAGCACCCCTTCGCCCGACGCGTCCGTGAATCCCGCCAGCAGGGTCGTCATCGTCGGCGGTGGCCCCGGCGGGTACGAGGCGGCACTCGTCGCCCGACGCCTCGGCGCCGACGTGACCGTCGTCGAGCGTGCCGGGCTGGGCGGCGCAGCCGTGCTCACGGACGTCGTTCCGTCCAAGACGCTCATCGCCACCGCGGAGTGGCTCAACATCGCCGACCGCGCGCCCGAGCTGGGGATCCGGTCCGCCGGGCTCGCCTCGTCGGGGGCCGATGCGCGGCACCACATCGACCTCGGCGCGGTGAACACCCGGGTCAAGGCGCTCGCAGCGGCCCAGAGCGCGGACATCCGCGCACGCCTGGCGCGCGAGGGTGTGCGCATCCTGGTGGGCGAGGGACGGCTCGACGGCCCGCAGCGCGTCCTGGTCCGCACGCCGGCCGACGAGCCCGACGAGGCCATCGACGCCGACGTGATCCTCATCGCGACCGGCGCGACGCCGCGCGAGCTGCCGACGGCGCGACCCGACGGGGAGCGGATCCTGACGTGGACCCAGCTCTACGACCTCACCTCGCTGCCCGAGAAGCTCATCGTCGTCGGTTCCGGGGTGACGGGCGCCGAGTTCGCCGGCGCCTACACGTCGCTCGGCGCGGACGTCACGCTCATCTCGAGCCGCGACCGGGTGCTTCCCGGCGAGGACGCCGACGCGGCCGCGCTGCTGGAGGACGTGTTCACCGCGCGCGGCATGCACGTGCTCTCGCGCTCGCGGGCCGAGGGCGCGCGGCGGACGGCTGACGGTGTCGTGGTGACCCTCGCCGACGGGACCGAGGTCGCGGGCTCGCACGTGCTGTTCGCGGTCGGGTCGATCCCGACGACGGCCGGGCTCGGCCTCGAGGAGGCGGGCGTGCGGCTCTCGGCGTCCGGCCACATCCAGGTGGACAAGGTCTCGCGCACCAGCGCACGCGGCATCTACGCGGCGGGTGACGTGACCGGCGTGCTCCCGCTCGCCTCCGTGGCGGCGACCCAGGGGCGCATCGCGATGTCGCACGCGCTCGGCGACGCGGTCAAGCCGCTCGCGCTGCACGGCGTCTCGGCGAACATCTTCACCTCGCCCGAGATCGCGACCGTCGGGCTCTCGGAGGCGCAGCTGCGCGAGGCCGACCTGCACTACACGGTGAGCATGCTCCCGATCACGCGCAACCCCCGCGCCAAGATGCTCGGCGTGCGCGAGGGCTTCATCAAGATCTTCGCCCACGCTCAGTCGGGCACCGTGCTGGGTGCGGTGCTCGTCGGCCCGCGCGCCTCCGAGTCGGTGTTCCCGCTGACGCTCGCGGTCACGCACCGCATGACGGCCGACCAGGTCGCCGAGGCGATCACCGTCTACCCGTCGATGTCGGGGACGATCGCCGAGGTCGCGCGCATGCTCCACCACCGCTCGGACGACTGACCGCCCGGCCCAGCCGCCCCACCCGGCGCCGTGATGCTGGAGGTTCGGCATGACCACGCTGGTTCACACC
>JBCECL010000068.1:7677-21728 GCA_039207135.1 Brevundimonas sp. | reverse complement strand
CTGCTGCGTGCAGGTTCAGCGCCGCCTCGGTGGCCTGCTGGAACGCAGAGGCGTCCTCGTCCGCGCCGAGCCGGATCAGCCGGTACTCGACCGGTGCCGTCGGGGTGGGGACCAGCACGGCGGTGAGGCGGTCCGCGATCGACACGAGCGCCGCGTAGACCTGCACGGCGGACGACGTCCCGGCCAGCGCGGCCTCGTCGCCGTCGAGCAGCGGCGAGCCGTCATGTGCGTCGCGCGCGTCCCACGTGCCGGCGAGCCGGCCGGTCGCATCGCCCGCGAACGTCACCAGGACGTCGACGTCGCCGATCGTGGCGACGAACGCGCGCCCACCCTGCGCGGTCTCGGCGGGCTTCCATGCGGCTGTGCTGCTCAACGGTGCTCTCCGTGATCGGTGGGACGCGGCTCGGTCTCCATCATGGCGGGCGACCGGGGCGTGCGACGATCCTGTCGTGATGCCGGCGCCGAGTGACGACGTGAGGAGCGCGCGCACATGCCGTCGTATCGCGTGAGCGCCGCGGTGGGCCGTCTGCAGGCCGGGACCGATCCCGCCGACGTCCTGCCGCAGGCGGTTGCCGTTGCGCGCGAGCGGGTGGTCGTCGAGGCCTTCGACCTCGCCGTCGTCAGCGGGGAGGCACGCGTGACCGTGCGGTTCGAGGCGGACAACGACCTCGCGGCCCGGCAGGCGGGCTGGGCGGTGCTGGCGCGGCTCGACGAGCTTGCCGACATCAGCGGCCGGCGCGTGACCCGCCGCTGGGGAGCCCGCTGGCTGCCCCTGCGGACCTGACGCCTACAGCAGGGGAGCGCCCTGCCCGACGATGACGAGGTCCCCGACGGGCGCGGCCTCGAACCGGTGCCCGACGACGAGCGTGGCGGCCCCGGCCTCGCCGGCCTCCACGAGCACGGCCGGAACGGACTCGGCCACCCGGCCCTCGTCGTCCAGGCCACCGACCCAGACGACCGCGCCGATCGTGGCGCCGCTGGCCCGGGCGATCGCGCGGGCGTTGTCGACATCAGCAGCCCGGCGCAGGATGCCGTCGAACTCGACGTAGGCGAGCGCGGCCGGGTCGGGCGCGGCGCACGCGAGCTCCAGCGCGCGGTCGAGCAGGCGCAGGGCCGTGACCTGCACGGCGACCGACGGCGGGACCGGCAGGTCCGCCGGGATCCGCGGGCGCGGCAGGCGTGCCTCGCGGCGGCTGCGGAACGCGGTGGCGTCGCCGCGCGCAGGAGCGCGCGTTGCGGCGTCTGACGGTGCGTCGCCCGGTGCGTCGGCTGGACCGTCGTCCGGTGTGTGGGCCGACAGCGACGCGGGCGATTCCGCGGGCGCCGCTGCCGGCGTCTGGGGGGCGTCCGACGGCGTGGACGCGGAGGATGCAGCCGGAAGCTCGGGCGTCAGGTGTCGCGCAGCGGCCTCGACGTAGCTCGGGACCCAGTCGCGCACGCCTGAGGACCAACGATCGCGCACGTCGTCGAGCGGCACCACAGCTGCGCCGTCGGGCGAGAGCAGCGCAGGCGCGGGCCGCTCGGAGGACGTGCGCAGCACCCAGTGCGCCGTCGGGGCGGCGGCCAGCACCAGATCACCGATGCCGACGCCGAACGCGGCGAGCATCGCGTCGGGCAGCTCGGTCCCGCCCGCGGACTCCCACCGCGCGAGCTGGGAGTCGAGGAGGGCGCCGAGCGCGCGCGGGTCGGACACCTCCACGCCGCTCGCGACGAGGAACTCACGCAGGCGGCCCAGGTGGGTGAGCTCCGCGGGCGTGAGAGGGCGCATCCCCACGACGACGGGTGCTGGCACCATGCCTCGAAGATCGGCGTTCGCGGCGGTGGTCTTGAGGCGCGTCGAGCGCGTTCCACCGTATGGGTGCGTCCGGCCCGTGGACCTGCGGCTCGACGTGTGCCGACGACGGCCGGGTCAGCGCGCGACGGCCGCGGGACGCACCGCGGCGGCCGTTCGCGGGATCGTGACGAGGGAGACGAGCGCCCCCGCGAGCAGCAGTCCCGCGCAGACCAGCATGGCGGTCCGGTTGGCCGGTGCGAGGGTCGTCGGGTCGGTCAGCGACGAGCCGACGCCTGCGGCGAGCGGCAGGATCGCGATCGCGAGCAGGCCCGCGATGCGCGCGACCGCGTTGTTGACGCCGCTCGCGACGCCGACGAGGTTGTCGGGCGCCGCGGCGAGGGCTGTCGTCGTCAGCGGTGCGACGGTGAACGACAGGCCGAGGCCGAACAGGACCATCCCGGGCAGCACGGCCACGGCGTAGGGCGCGGACGTGTCGATGCCCGCCAGCAGTGCGGCGCCGACCGCGCACACGACCGGCCCGACGCTCATCGGCAACCGCGGCCCGAGCCGCACGCCGAGCGCACCCATGCGCGGCGAGAGCAGCCACATGAGGATCGTCACGGGCAGGGGCGCGAGGCCGGCCGCCAACGGGGAGTAGCCGGAGACGACCTGCAGGGTGACGACGACGAAGAAGAACACCCCGGACAGTGCCGCGTAGATGAGCAGCGTCGCGGCGTTGACCCCGGCGAAGGGGCGCCAGCGGAACAGCGCGGGCGGGAGCAGGGGAGCCGGGTGGTGCGCCTCGACCACGACGAACGCGACGAGCGCGAGCACCCCGCCGACGAGCGAGGCGACGACTGCGGTCGTCGCCGAACCGTGGTCGGTCCAGGCCGTGAAGCCGTACGTCAACCCCGCGAGCCCGAGCGCCCCCAGCACGGTCCCGGCGATGTCGAGGCGTTTGGCCGCGGTGGCGTCCTTCGACTCCGGCACGTGGCGCAGGGTGACCAGCACGACGATCAGCACGAGCGGGACGTTGATCCCGAAGATCCACCGCCACGACGCGAACCCGACGATCCAACCGCCGAGGAACGGCGCGAGCGCGGCCGCGACGCCCGACAGGCCCGACCACGCCCCGATCGCGCGCGCCCGGTCCTCCCCGACGAACGTCGCCTGGATGATCGCGAGCGACCCTGGCGTGAGCAGCGCGCCGCCGACGCCCTGCAGCACGCGCGCGGCGATCAGCGCCTCGATCCCGGGTGCCACGGCGCACAGCACCGACGCGGCCCCGAACCACACGACGCCCACGAGGAACACGCGTCGTCGCCCGTACCGGTCGCCGAGCGAGCCGCCCAGCAGGAGGAACGCCGCCAGCGTGAGGCCGTAGCCGTTGACGGTCCACTGCAGCTGCCCGGTCGAGGCGTCGAGGTCCTCGGCGATGTGGGGCAGGGCGATCGTGACGACGGTCGCGTCGATGAACGCGATCGCCGAGCCCAGCACGGTCGCGAGCAGCACCCAGCGCCCGCGAGCGGACGCGTAGGCCGGAGCCTCAGCGGGGTCGGTCACGGTCCTTGCTCGGCTGCACTCGCTTGGGCTCGCCCGGCATCTTGGGGTACTCGGGCGGGTAGGGCAGGTCACCGTGCCCCTCGTCGGCTGCCTGCCGGTCCGAGAGCTCGAGCAGCGACTCGATCGACCCCCGCGGGATCGAACCCGCGACCAGGTCGGCGAACAGGTCGCCGACGGCGGCGAACCGCGCGGGCATCGACAGCACGTCGAAGTCGTCGGGGTGGACGTCTGCGACCTCGTCCCACGTCAGCGGTGCGGAGACCGTCGCGCGGGGGTTGGTGCGGATCGAGTACGCCGAGGCGATCGTGCGGTCGCGTGCCATCTGGTTGTAGTCGACGAAGATCTTGGAACCGCGCTCCTCCTTCCACCACTTCATCGTGACCTCGTCGGGCATGCGGCTCTCCAGCTCGCGGCCCAGCGCGATCGTGGCCCGCCGCGCGTCGACGAACGACCAGCGGGGCTCGATCGGGACGAAGATGTGGATGCCTCGCCCGCCGGACGTCTTGGGCGTGCCCTCGAGCCCGTGCTCCGCAAGCAGCTCTCGCACGCGGGGCGCCACCCGCGCCGCGTCGGAGAAGTCCGTGCCGGGCTGCGGATCGAGGTCGATGCGCAGCTGGTCTGGGCTGTCGACGTCCGCGGACGTGACGGGCCACGGGTGGAACGTCAGCGTCCCGAGGTTCGCGGCCCAGGCCACGACGGCGAGCTCGCTCGGCGCGACCTCGTCCGCGGTGCGTCCGCTCGGGAACCCGATGCGCGCCGTCTTGACGTAGTCGGGGGCGCCCGCGGGCACGCGCTTCTGGTAGAACGCGTCGCCCGACGAGTCCATCCGGGTGGCGAGCTTGGCGCCCTCGAACACTCCCTTGGGCCAGCGTTCGAGCGTCGTCGGCCGGTCCAGCAGCGCCCCGAGGATCCCGTCGCCCACGCTCACGAAGTACTCGACGACCTGCAGCTTGGTGATCCCGCGCTCGGGGAAGTAGACCTTGTCCGGGCTGCTGACCCGCACGGTCCGGCCAGCAACGTCCAGCTCCACGGCGGTCGTCTTCGTCGGCATGCTGCCCACCGTAGGCCCGCGCCCCGACACGGTCATCCGATGAGGCCGCGCTGGTGCGCGATCGACACCGCCTCGGCGCGCCCCGACGCACCGAGCTTGGCCAGCAGGTTGGACACGTGCACCGAGACGGTCTTGCCGGAGATGAAGAGCTTGTCGCCGATCTGCCGGTTCGACAGACCCTGCGCGACGAGCGTGAGCACCTCGGCCTCGCGCGCCGTCAGCACGTCGGCCGCCGGGAGGCCCGCCGTGGTGAGCCGGCCGCGTCGGGCGAGACCGTGCAGAGCGGCGACGAGCGGCGCCGCGCCCATGTCTTGCGCGTCCTCGAGAGCGAGCACGGCCTGCTCGCGGGCGCGGTCCCGGTCGCCCTGCTCGAGCAGCGCCTCCGCGAGCCGGAACCGCGTGCGCGCGACCTCGTAGCGGAAGCCGACGTCGAACTCCGCCAGGGCCTGCGACCAGAGCGCGGGGTCGTTGCCGCCGGAACCGAGCAGCCGACCGTGCTCGGCACGCGCCCGAGCGAGCCAGGCGCGCCCCTCCGGCCCCAGACGTCCGCCGCGCGGTCGTCCGCGCTCGGCGGTCGTGACGGCGCGCTCCAGCAGCGTGTCGCCGAGCGCCAGGCGCGCCGAGACGTCGCGGCCCTGCAGGCGCTCGTCCGCCGCAGCGTCCGCGAGCGCGGCGAGCCCGAGCGCGGAGAGCCAGATCCCGCCCAGGAAGTAGTCGGACCACGTGCGACCCAGGAACTCGATGACCCTCTGGGCGAGCTCGACCGCGGCATCACGCTCGCCGCGCCACGTCAGCGCGTCGACCGCGCACCCGCCCGCGACGAGCGCGTTGAACCCGTCGCGCTGCCACTCGGGCTCGAGCGCCGCCGCCCGCTCGGGCACGTCGGTGTCCCCGCGGGCGGTCGCCGCGTAGAGGTCGACCGCGAGCAGCGGAGCGGTCCGGTCGTCCGGCACGTCCGTCAGGGGCGGCCCCGGGCGCAGGTCTCCGCGCGCGTAGTGGACGAGCCGCAGCGACAGCGCCAGCTCGAGGCCGTAGGCGCTACTGCCCATGCCGACCGAACGAGCGCGTTCCAGCGCGTCGTGCACGATGACGTGCGCGGCCTCGAGGTTGCCCGCGTAGTAGCGGTTGAGCGTGAGGTTGTAGGACGTCCGCAGCTCGGTGTCGAGGTCGCACGACTCGCGGGCACGCTCCAGCGCGGTGCTCAGCAGCGTGGCCGCGCGCTCCGCGTCGTCGACCACGAGCACCGCGAGCGTCGTGAGCGCGTCCGACTCGGCGTCGCCCGCACCCACCTCGCGCGCGACCAGCACGGCCTGCTCGCCGGCGGCGACCGCGTCGGCGTCCTGGTCGAGGTTGAGCGCGCAGCGCGCGAACGTGGCCAGCGCCCACGCGCGGGCCGGGGAGGGCCTCTCGCCGACGGCCTCGAGCGCGCGCCGCGCCTCGGCCATCGCCTCCTCGAGCCGCTCGTCGCTCAGCAGGTGCCTCGCGAGCAGGGTGCGCAGAGCCGCCTGCCGCGGCGCGTCGTCGGCCGTGTCCTCGACCGCCGCGCGCGCGAGCTGGACGCAGCGCTCGACGAGCCCGGCAGCGCTCGCGGCCGCAGCGGCCGCGACCAGCACGGCGGCGTGGTCCTCGCCCTCGGCCGTCCGCTCCTGGCCGATCGCGTCCCACAGCCGGAGCACCACTTCGAGGTGCCGCAGCTCCTCGGCCGGGGCGAGCACCTCGTGCGCCTGGTGCGCCGCGGCCCGCGACGCGGTCCATGCGACGGGCAGGTCGGGTGCGCGCAGAGCGTGCGAGGCGAGCTGCGAGGACGGCCCGAGCGTCGGGTCGGCCTGCAGCGCGCGCAGGAACGCGCGGTGCAGCGACGAGATCTCGCCCGGCAGCAGGTCGGCCGCGACCGCTTCGGCGAGCAGGGCGTGCCGGAATGCGACGTGGTCGTCGTCCTCCACGGCCAGCACGTGGTGCGCGACGGCCTCGCGCAGCGCCGTGTCGAAGCCCGCGACCTGCGTGCCGACCGCGGCTCGCAGCAGTCGCTCGTCGACGCGTCGGCCCGCCACCGAGGCGATCCGGACGAGCTGCTGGACGTCGGGGTCGAGCGACTCGACGCGCGTGCGCAGTACGTCCGCGAGCGACCACGGCAGCTCGTCGGCGTCCGTGCCGGCCTCGAGCAGCTCCTGCGCGAAGTAGGCGTTGCCCTCGGAGCGGTCGACGACGCGGCGCAGCGCGCGCTCGGGGACCGCGGCGCCCGTGACGGCGACGGTGAACTCGCGCAGCTCGTCGGGCGTGAACGGCATCAGGTCGAGGCGCTGCACGCGCGGGTGGCGGACCAGCTCCGCCGCTGCGGGCCGCCACGGGTGCCGGCGGTGCAGGTCGTCGGTGCGGTAGCTCACCACGACCAGCAGGTGCTGGTCGCGCAGCCGGGAGACCAGGAAGCGCAGCACGTCGCGGCTCGACGCGTCCGCCCAGTGCATGTCCTCGATCACGAGCAGCAGTGGGTGGTCCGGAGCACCGACAGCCGTCAGGACCTCGACGAGGCCCTCGAAGAGCTGAAGCCGGCTGGCCGAACCGTCGGCCGGCACCTGTCCCGGAAGCAGTCGCCCGAGCGCGGGCCGCGCGGACGTCACCTCGTCGACCGCCGCGGGTGCCATGACCTGCAGCTGGGCGAGGGTCTCGGCGAACGGGAGGTAGGGCAGCCCGACGTCCCCGAGGTCCACGCAGTGCGTGACCACGACCTGCGCCCCGGCCTGGGACGCGCGTTCGGCGAGGTGCTGCACGAGTCGCGTCTTGCCCACCCCGGCGTCCGCCGCGAGCAGCACGGCGCCGGCCATGCCGCTGCCCGCGCGGTCGAGCGCCTCGGTGAGGATGGCGACCTCGTCCGCACGGGCGACGAAGGGTGCGTTCATCGGGCCACGTGCCATGCCCCCGATCCTCGCAGCAGCCACCGACGCGCGGCAGCCGTCGAGGCACCTCGGCCTCCGTGGGTGCGGCGTCCGGCGCGGCGAGCGTCGCGGCGGGCGCGGGTTCCTGCCAGCTCGGCCCGCAGGCCCTCACGCCGGTAGGCGAGCTCGGCGTCGAGGCTGGGACCCCAGATCTCGTTCATGGCTGTCTCCTGCGGTAGTGACGACTGAAGTTGACATCCATGACGATGCCGCTGAGGTGACGGGGCACGGATCGGGAGATCGACGGGTTGTGCCGATCCTTTTGGACCGGATGCGTCTGAGGTACCTCAGACGCATCCGGTCGCCGCATCACCCGACCGTGTCGGCGGTCCCACCCGGCGGATCGTCGCGGCGTCGGGCACGCTGGAGACGTGGGTGACGTCCGGGATCTGCGCAGCGCGCCGAGCGCGCGCAAGGCCGCGCTCGGACTGCCGACGTTCGACGACGAGATGGTGGTCCGCGCAGAGCCGCGTGCACCGAGGGCCGTCCGGCACTGGGTGATGCGCACGATCGCCGAGCTCGGCGTGACGGGAGCGGCCAACCAGGTGGTCGAGCTCCTCACCGCCGAGGTCGTCTCGAACGCGGTCGTGCACGGCCCCGCGAAGGGCGAGGTGCGCGTGCGCCTCAACGTCACCGGCTCGCGCGTGCGCGTCGAGGTGAGAGACCTGGGACACGGCGTGCCGACGGTTCGGCACCCCGAGCCGACGGCACCGAGCGGGCGTGGCCTCGCGCTCGTCGAGGCGCTCGCCGAGTCGTGGGGGACCGCGCCGGGCGACGGCGGGACGTGCGTCTGGTTCGAGGTCGACGCGGACGCCTGAAGCCTCTGGCCTGGACAATCGGCCCGTTTCGCGTAGTTTCGGGCTCGGGACGTGGCGAGAGAAGGATGTGAGCGCGATGAGCGAGGACGTGCAGGGCGTGGCGACGAAGACGCGCTTGCCGGAGATCGTGGCCGAGGTGCGCGAGGACGGCACGGGCGAGATCTCGGTCGACGGCCGCATCGAGCGCATCCAGCGCGACAGCCTCCAGGAGGCGGGCGCAGCCATCACGACCCGTATCGCAGAGCTGGCCGACGAGGTCGGTCAGCCGGTCCCGGTGCAGGTCCGCGACCCGGAAGGCGTCTGGTCGCTCCTGATCCACCCGGACGGCACGGTCGACGAGGCGCCGTCCGACGAGCCCGCGCCCGCTCCTGAGTCCGCACCCGCACCCGAGCCGCAGGCGGACTCGGCTCCGACTCCCGTCGCGCCGACGCCGGTCGAGGCAGCTGCCCCGGCGTCCGCTCCCGTCCCGGCTGCGTCGACGGCTGACGCGCCCGCCGCCTCACCCGCACCTGAGCCCGCACCCGAACCCGCACCGCTGCCGCAGCCGACCCCCATCCCGCCCGCCCCGCCGCGCGATCGGTCGGCCACGCTGCCCACGCTCGACGACCTGCTCGCCGCGCGGCACCCCGTGACGGCTGGGCCGGCCGAGCACGGCTGGCGCGTGGGGGTCAGGCGCGTGAGCTTCGGGTCGATCTCGCCCGGGCCGGGTCGCGCCGAGCAGCGTCACCGCGTGCAGCAGGCCGCCGTGCGGCGTGGCTTCGACGGCCCCAAGACGATCGTCGTCATCAACCCCAAGGGCGGGGCGCACAAGACGACGGCGACGATGATGCTCGCCGCGACGTTCGGTCTCGAGCGCGGCGGCTACACGCTCGCGTGGGACAACAACGAGACCCGCGGCACGCTCGGCTGGCGGTCGGCGCACACCGACCACGCGCACACCGCCGTCGACCTGCTCCACGCGCTGCCGAACCTCGGCGACGAGGGCACGGTCCGCGTGGGCGACCTCGACGCGTACGTCCGCACCCAGTCCGCGCAGCAGTTCGACGTGCTCGCCTCGGACGAGGACTCCGCGTCGGCCGCCTCGGTCGACGCGGCCGCGTTCACCTCGCTGCACGACGTGCTCTCGCGCTTCTACCGGGTGCTCGTGGTCGACACGGGCAACAACATGCGCGCGTCGAACTGGCAGGCGGCGGTGGCCGCCGCGGACCAGATCGTGGTGGTCTCGACCATCCGTGAGGACACCGCCCAGTCGGCGGCGTGGGCGCTGGACGCCCTGCGGGCCACGGGTCACGACGACGCCGTGCGGCGCGCGGTCACGGTGCTCTCGGAGCCGGACCGCAAGGTCGACAAGGACCTGCGCCGCCGGCTGCGCAGCCACTTCGGGGCCCTGACGCGCGCGATCGTCGAGGTGCCGCACGACGCCGCGCTCGTCGCGGGGGGCCCGATCGACTACGACTCCCTCAAGCCCGCGACGCGTGATGCCTGGCTGCGCGCGACCGCAGTGGTCGCCGACGGTCTGTAGATTTCCCCGCTGCGACGTGCAAGATGCGCGCCGCCCGCGACACAAGCGCGTTGGGGCGACCGCTGTCGTCCCTGATGTGACGGTGATCGTGGCGGGCGAGGGGGGCGTGTGGGCACGATGGGCGTGCAGACGGACGAGGCGGCGGCGGGAGAGATCGTGGACGTTCCCCCCGTGGGCGGCCGCGACGCAGCGTGGTTCGAGACGTTGGTCGGTGAGCATGCGACCGCGGTCCACCGCTACCTGGCCCGTCGGGTGGCGATCGACGACGTCGAGGACCTCACGGCCGACGTGCTGACCGTCGCGTGGCGTCGGCGCGACGAGGTGCCCGAGGGGGCCGAGCTGCCGTGGCTGTACCGGACGGCGGGCTTCGTGCTCGCCAACCACCGTCGCAAGTCGCGCCCGGTCCTCGTGGCCGACGTGCCGGACGACGGCTCGGGTGCAGACGACGACCCCGCGCTGCACGCCGTGCGCGACGACCAGGCCCGGCGCGCGCTCGCGGCGCTCAGCCCGCGCGACCGGCAGATCGTGCTGCTGCACGCGTGGGAGGGCCTCACGGGCGACGGGCTCGCCGAGGTGCTCGGGATCGGGCGCGGGGGCGCGGACGCAGCGCTCAGCCGCGCGCGCTCGCGGCTGGCCGCGGCCTGGGCCGCGCAGTGAGGGACCGGCGAACGACGTCGTGACCGGCTCCGTGCAAGGGGAGCGCGGCTGACGACACAGACGGGGTGGAAGCAACCACGTCGTCCTCCCGGAGTCCATCGTGAGCACCCAAGATCCCGAACAGCCCGACGCCCAGCGCGCCGTCGACGCCGTCCGCGCGGCTGACCCCGCCGCGCAGAGCACGCCCGACCCGGTGCGCCTGCGTGCTGCACTGAGCGCGTCGACCGGCGTCCCGCTCGACGTCGGGTCGCCCGACGCCGCAGAGGCCGAGGTCGTCGACGAGCTCGCCGTCCGGCGCGCGCGCCGCACGCCGCGCTGGATCCAGGCCGCGGCAGCCGTCGCGGGCGTCGCGCTCGTCGGCGGCGTCGGGTACGCGGTCGGCACGCAGCGCACCGCCGCGCCGCAGGCTGCCAGCGACGTCCCCGCGGCGATCAGCCTCGAGCAGCAGGGCGGGTCGGCCGGCGACGCCGGGAGCGAGATCGCCAAGGCGCCCTCCGCGGCCGGCGGGCAGGCGATGTCCTCGGCCCGCGACAAGCGCGCCGCGAGCTTCTTCTACGGCGGGCACACCGTCTTCCACGCCAAGGGCCTGTCGTCCGCGACCGGCTCGCAGGACGCGTGGGCGTACGACGCCGCTTCGGTCTACTCCGCGGAGACGGCTGCCCGGCTCGCGGACGCCCTCGGGGTCAAGGGCAAGCCGCACGAGGACTGGGGCTGGACCGTCGGCCCGAACGACGGGACGGCCGCGACGGTCTCGCTCTCGCCCGACGGCACGGCGAGCATGAGCTACTACGACCCGGCGAAGGACCCGTGGGCGGGGTGCGTGGACAAGTCGGCGCCCGACGCGCCCGCGGCGGACTCCGGCACGGGTGACAGCGGCACGGCGAGCATGGGCATCGGCGAGACCTGCGCCACCGGCCAGGCCCCGAAGGACGCCACGGCCAAGGCCGAGGCGAAGGACGTGCTCGCGTCGCTCGGCGTCGACACGGGCTCGCTCGTGCTCGAGGTGCAGGAGGACGGCACCGACCTGTCCACGACGGTCGTCGCGTACCCGGTCGTCAGCGGCCAGCGCACCGACCTGCCGTGGTCCGTGACCGTCGTGAAGGAGGGCGTCTCGTCGGTGAACGGGCCGGTCGCGCCGCTCGTCGCGCTCGGCAGCTACGACGTCGTCAGCCCGACGCAGGCGGTCGAGCGGCTCAACGACCCGCGGTTCGGCGCCGCCGGCGGCGCGATCCCGTACGCGGCGATGCGCGAGGGGGCCGCGACGGACGTCGCGTCGGCGCCGTCGCAGCAGCCGACCGTGCCGCCGACGATCGAGCCGGGCAGCCCCATCGGCTGGCCCGTCACGGACGTGACGATCACCAAGGCCCGCCTGGGCCTGGCGAACCACACGGAGCAGGACGGCTCGACGGCACTCGTGCCGAGCTACGAGCTCACCGGCTCCGACGGCTCGGTGTGGTCGGTCATCGCCGTCGTCGACGACCAGCTGGACCTCGCGTCCCGCTGAGCAGGACCCGAGGTGGACCGGCCGCGCGGAGGGGCGCCGCCGGTCCACCTCGCACTGTCATCCTCGACGGGACCGTCTCTGAGGTGACGCGGTGTCACCCGCTGCTGACAGACTCGACCGCATGACCGGACGCCTGCTGCTGCTGGACACCGCCTCGCTCTACTTCCGCGCGTACTTCGGGGTCCCGGAGTCGATCAAGGCGCCCGACGGCACGCCCGTCAACGCGGTGCGCGGGCTGGTCGAGATGATCTCCCGCCTCGTCGTGGACCACCGGCCCACGCGGCTGGTCGCGTGCTGGGACGACGACTGGCGCCCGGCGTTCCGCGTCGAGGCGATCCCGTCGTACAAGGCCCACCGCGTCGCGCAGGAGCGGCCGGACGGCGACGTCGAGGAGATCCCCGACACGCTCGCGCCGCAGGTGCCCGTCATCGCGGACGTGCTCGCCGCGTTCGGCATCGCGCGCCTGGGTGCGCCGGGGTACGAGGCCGACGACGTGATCGGCACGCTCGTCGCACGCGAGCGGGCCAAGGCGTCCGGCGACGCCGTGGACGTGATCACGGGCGACCGCGACCTGTTCCAGCTCGTCGACGACGAGGCCCGCGTGCGCGTGCTCTACACCGTGCGGGGGATCAAGGACCTCGAGGTCGTCGACCAGGCCCGCCTGGCGGAGCGGTACGACGTCAGCACGGGCCAGGGCTACGCCGACATGGCGGTGCTGCGCGGGGACCCGAGCGACGGGCTGCCAGGCGTCCCCGGCATCGGCGAGAAGACGGCTGCGGCGCTCGTGCGGCGGTACGGCTCGCTCGACGGGATCCTCGCCGCGCGGGACGCGCACGACAAGGGCCTCACGGCGACGCAGCTGCGACGGCTCACCGAGTCGGCGGACTACCTCACCGTGGCGCCCGCAGTCGTCCGGGTGGCGCCCGACGCACCCGTCGCGCAGGTCGACGACCGGCTGCCCGCGACTCCCGCCGACCCGGAGGCGCTCGTCGCGCTCGCGGAGCGGTGGGGGCTGTCGTCGAGCATCCGACGGCTCGTGGACGTGCTGGCTCGCTGAGGCCTCAGGGCTTGGCGGGCTGGAACCACAGTCCGTCGGTGACCTCGGTCCATCCGTCGGCCGTGTCGGGAGCGGTCGCGCCAGCAGTCGCGTACGCGACGGCGGGCCCGTCCGTGGTCGGCCGCAGCACGATCACGGTGTCCTGGTGAGGCTTGGTGCACTCGGTGGAGGGCAGGTCGCCCACCGGGACCGTGATCAGGCACAGGTGCCCGTGCGCGCCGACGCCCGCGAAGACGGCGCCCATCGAGGTGGTGCCGAGGTAGCGCGTGCTGTCCGCACGCACCCCCGTGCCGTCGAGCGCCGAGGCGCGGATCTGGTCCCGCGGGCCCTGCGGCGCGTCGAGCGCCGGGGCCGCCACGGCGGCCGTGACCACGGGAGAGGCGGTGCTGGCGGGCTGGCGGTGACCGACGAGCCACACGAGGCCGCCGGCGACGAGGAGGGCGGCCAGGCTCAGGGCGACCGCGGTGATCCACCCGGCGTGGCGCCGGGTGGGCTCGTCCTGCGACGTGAAGTCGTCGCCGAACGCCTCTGCGAGATCGAGATCCTCGAACGTCGTCATACAAGGAAGTATCGGACGCATGGGGGGCACACCTTGAGCCTTGAGTCCCGGCGAGTCGGTCGTGGCGCCCGTTCGGGGTCGCCAGCAGGGCAGAATGGCGCCCCGTGATCACGGTCAGCACGGACGGCTCCTGCCTGCGCAACCCCGGCGGGGCGATCGGCTGGGCGTGGGCGAACCACGACGGCACCTTCGACAGCGGGGCCGTCGCGAGCGGCACCAACCAGATCGCGGAGCTCATGGCCGTGCTCGAGGCCATCACCTCGCACCCGGGCGACGAGCCGCTGTGCATCGAGGCCGACTCGCAGTACGCGATCAAGTGCGCCTCGGAGTGGGTGCACGGCTGGCGGCGCAAGGGCTGGCGGACCGCCGGGGGAAAGCCCGTGCAGAACCTCGCGCTCGTGCAGGCCATCGAGCACGCGATCGCGCAGCGGTCCGGGCCGGTGACGTTCGTGTGGGTGCGCGGGCACCAGGGGGACCGCTTCAACGAGCGGGCCGACGAGCTCGCGGGCATCGCCGCGCGAGAGATCCGCGACGGGACCTACGTCGAGCGCGAGCGTCCGACCCCGGGCGCTGTCGCCGCTGAGCCGGCCGTGGGCGCGCCGGTCGCCGAGCC
>JBCECL010000068.1:0-7577 GCA_039207135.1 Brevundimonas sp. | reverse complement strand
CCCGCCGTCGTCGCGCTAGAGCCCGCCGTCGACACCCTGTTCTGACCTGCCGCCCGCGCGGCGCAGCTGGCGGATCGTCTCGTCGACCACGGCCTGCACGTGCTCGGTGAACCAGCCGTCGCCGGCGGTTCCCCAGTGGTCGTGGACGGACGCGATGGGGAACACCACGAGCGGGTTGCCCGTGCGTGACAGGGCCAGCGCGATGTCGTCGTCGCCGTCGCCCCGGTAGGAGACCCACGCCAGGCCCGGGATCTCCCGCAGCACGAGGTCGCCCAGCGCGACCCCGAACGCGTGCACCAGGGGAGCGGGGTCCGGCTGGTCGTCGGTCGTCAGCCACGTGGCGTGCACGCGGTCGAACAGGTGGCCCACGCTCCACTCGTCGACGTCGCCGTCGCACAGCTCGGCGATGAGCTCCCGGTGCTGCGCGGCCCAGACCTGCTCCGCGGCGTTCAAGGGCTGGGTGCGGCCCGCCCGCTCGTCGTCGCCCGGGCGGTGCGGCGATGGGAGCAGGTCCATGACCTGGGCATCGGCCCGCGTGTGCGCCCACTTGACGAGGTGTCGACGGATTCCCCCGTTCGCCCCGGGTTGTCCCCCGAAAGACGACGGGCCGCGTCGACCGTTCGGTCGGCGCGGCCCGTCGGCTCGCTCAGATCACTTCACGGTGATCTTGTGGCTCCCGATCGCCGTCGAGTAGCTGTTGCTCCCCGCGTAGGTGACGACGACCGTCGAGGTCCTGGTCACCTTGGGCAGTCGGACCGTCACCTTGCCGTCGGTCAGCGTCGCCTTCACCGACTTGCCGGCGACCTTGACCGTGACCTTGCCGGTCGGCGCCGGAGCGCCGGACGAGCCCTTGACCGTGATCGTCACCTTGGGGGTGGCGTTCTGCTTCACGGTCCAGCTCGACGCCCCCAGGGAGACCGTCGGCTTCGCCTTGGTGATGGTCAGCGTGGCGGACCCGGTCGAGGTGGCGACCGCGCCGTTGCCGAGGTACACCGCCTTGATCGTGTGGGTGCCGACCTTGAGCGACTTCGGCAGGGTCACCGTGGCGGTGCCCGTCGTGCCGCTCACCGTCAGGTTCGCCCGTGCGAGCACGGTGCTCCCCTCGCGGAACTCGACCTTGCCGGTCGGTGCCGCGGCGGCGCCCTTGACCGTCGCCGTCGCCTTGACTGCCGACCCGAACTTCGCGGACGACGGCTTGAGGGCGAGCTTGGTCGTCGAGGCGGTCGTGATGTTCACGACCTGGGCCCGCGACGCCGGGGTGGGGTTCTGCGGCGTCAGGACGAGCAGCTTGCCCGAGGTCACGCCCGCCGCCTTGTGCGCGACGATCGAGCTCACGCTCGTGCCGTCGATCCACACGTTGGCGAGGTCGTCGGTCGCGAACCAGAACGGCGGCGCGAACGGCTTGACCGTGAACGCCGGCGACACGTCGACGATGCCGTCGCTGGCCGCGTAGCTCGAGTACGTGACGACCTGCACCGATGCCGAGGCCTGCGTGATCCCGGTGTCGGCGAGGTTGATCGGCACGGTGAGGACCGAGTTGTCGAACACGCTGGTGTCGACGTTGCCCGCCTCCTCGTTCACGAGCTCGATGCCGACGAGCGGGTTCCCCGCGGTCCGCAGGTCGAACGTCTCCGCGACCGTGAGGTCCTCGTCGTTGAGCTTCACGACGTCGGTCTCGAGGTCGGGGTCACCGTCGCCGTTGAGGTCGATGTAGACGACCGGGACGACCGCGTTGCCCACCGACAGCGAGGCCCAGTTGCCCTGCACCGCGATGCCGATCTCGAGCTTGTTGTTCACCGCGGGATCGAGCGGGTGCGCGGGCCCGGTGGCGTTGTAGGCCGCCACCCACGGCACCGTCGACGACCACCCGACGTACCGGATGTCACCGGACGCGAGGGCGGACTGCGACGTGTGCAGCGCCGGGTTCACGGCGAGCGCCGGGCTCGTCGCGCCGAGGATGAACGGCGAGCTGTACGAGTCGAACCCGCCGCGCGTGACCGCCCGGCCATTGACCGGGATCTCGCCGAACCCGGCGGCCGACGACGCGAAACCTGCCGTCGAGGCCGTCAGCGAGCTGACGAGCCGGGGTGCCGCACGAACGGGGACGCGGAGCTCGGGTCCCGTGCTCGGCTTGAGCACGAGTCGGCCCGCCGCCTCGGAGACGAACTCGCGCGGCACGTCGCTCACCGTGGGCGTCGACGTCGGGTCGATCTGCCGGCTGAGCTTCTTCGGGTCGGCCGTGAGCGTCAGGGTGACGTCGGCGCTGCCGCCCTTGGGGACGGTCAGGGTTGCCGGCGACGCCGTGATGGTGGCGCCCCCGGAGGTCGCGAGGGGAACGCTGACGGCGAAGGTCTTGGCGGCCTTGCTGTCGAAGTTCTTGACCGTCACGACCTGCTTCTGGACGACCGTCGTGGCACCGACCTGGACGTTGCCGAACGACACCGAGGTGAGGGCCGGCTTGGCCTTGTTGTAGGCGAGCACCTTGGTCTCGACCGCGGCGAGCGCGTCGACGCGGCCCGAGCCGACCCGCTGCGGGCCGTACTTGAGCCCCGCACCGTTCGGCTGGGTCGTGACGTCGTGCGTCGCGGTGTTGACGACCGCGGCCTTGACCTGAGCGCTGGTCCACGCCGGGTGGGCGCGCACGACGAGCGCGGCGATGCCGGCGACGTGCGGGGTGGCCATCGACGTGCCCGAGAGCACGTGCGGGGCGTCGCCCGTACCGGAGGCAGCCGAGCTGATCCCTGTGCCGGGAGCGGCGACGTCGGGCTTGACGATGCCGAGCGAGCCGTGAACGCCGCGCGACGAGCTCGCGTTGAGCAGGTCGCCCACGCCGTCCTGGCTGGTCGCCGAGGCGAGGCCCGGACCGATGTGCAGGCTCAGGGTCGACGGCCCGCTGACGCTCGTGAGGATCTCGGGCAGCAGGGCCGTCGTGGTCTGAGCGGTCATCTGGACGCCGGGGATGGTCGCCGAGCCGGTGATGCCGGCGACGAAGACGGGCGACGTCGTGTTGAGCACGACGCCGACCGCGCCGGCCGCAGCCGCGTTGTTCATGCGGGCCGCAGAGCCGCAGGCGCGGGTCCCGTCGTTGTCGTCCCACCAGAGGTAGGCGATCTTGCCGGCGACCTTCGTGGCCTGGTCGGCCGTGAAGGTCGAGCAGCCGCTGAAGTCGGACGCGATCGCGACGACGGGAGCCGTGACGTCCGCACCCGAGTAGGCGACCGAGTTCTGCACGCCGTACGCCTTGTCGACCTTCGCCGCGTCGGCCGAGGCGGTGACGATGGCCGCGTCGAGGACGGGCTTGGCCACGGAGTTGGCGACCGTCAGGGCGCTGGCCGCGTTGCCGGGGCCGCCGCCGATGTCGGTCGTGTCGCCCGCGTTGCCCGACGCGATCGCGACGACCGAGCCCAGGGCGCTGAGCTGGTCGATCACGATGTTGTCCGGGTCGTCCGCAGGGGAGCCGTCGCTGCCGAGCGACAGGTTCACCACGTCGAGGCGGTCGGAGAAGTCGCCGTCGTTGTTCGGGTCGGCCGCGCGGTCGAGCGCGAGCGCCGTCACGTCGGTCGAGCCGCCGATGTCACCGAACACCTTGAGCGAGAAGATCTGCGCCTCGGGTGCCGCTCCAGGACCGATCTTCCAGTCGCTGACGGACGTCAGCTTGGAGTAGTCGCCCGTGAAGGTGTGGCCGGTCGCGTCGACGCCGTAGCCGGCGGCGGTGCCGGCGACGTGCGTGCCGTGGCCGGAGTTGTCCGACGTGTAGAGCGAGTCGATCGGGTTGGCGTCCGGCGTCGCGACGGGGTTGTAGTCGGGCGAGGCGGGGTCCGCGTTGTAGGTCGGGCCTGCGAAGTCGTAGCCGCCGATGAACTTGGTGCGGTCGAACAGCCCGTCGGGGATGGGACCGGTGCCGTCGGTGCCGTACGCCGTGTTGTAGGCCGCCTCAGTGCCGGGGCCGCCGAAGTCCGCGTGCGTGTAGTCGAGGCCGGTGTCGATGACGCCGATCCGCACGCCGTAGCCGGTGTTGCCGGTCTCCTTCCACGTGTCGAGCGCCTTGGTGAACTCGACCGTGTTCGCGTTCTCGAGCTTCTTGCGGGCCACGCGGTAGATCGCGACGACGTCCGGGTTGCTGGCGAGCGCGCGGATCTTCGCGGCGTCACCGGTCACCAGGGTCGCCGAGA
The DNA here is from genome assembly GCA_039207135.1 of Brevundimonas sp. Classification (GTDB taxonomy): domain Bacteria; phylum Actinomycetota; class Actinomycetes; order Actinomycetales; family Cellulomonadaceae; genus Cellulomonas. Next base: position 3,405 of record JBCECL010000068.1, on the reverse strand, counting down.
CGAGGTTCGTCAGCGTGCCGATCCGCTTGGGCGTGCTGGACTCGACGTTCGCGGCGGTGAGCTTCGTGGGCACGACGTCGGCGGCGAGCGCCTTCGTCTCGACGGCGGCGGCCTTGACGTCCGCGTCGTCGGTCCCCGGCTTCTTCGCGACGTCCACGCCGGACGGTGCCTTGAGCTGCACGAACGCCGTCACGGTGCCGCTCGCGCCGAGCAGGTCCGTGACCTTCTCCGCGTTCTTGGCGACCTTGTCGCGCAGCGAGGTCGCCGAGTGGTTCAGCTTGCTGGGTGTGGGCAGATCCGGTGGTGGAGCGGCGCCGGCCGGGGCGGCGAGCATCGCCGTGGACAGGACCACCGTTGCGGCAGTGACGGACGCGAGGATCGGACGACGGAGCATGCGCACACCTCTGGGCTCGTACGAATCGGAACGTCTCCCAACCGGGTCGGCTGCGATCTGGTTGCCCGGAGACGCCGGGGGGCACGTTACTTACCAGTACGACTTTGCGGAAGGCTTCGGACGAAACCGACCAGAACCCATGATGGCGGCGGTGCGTCGGACGCGCCTGCGCACGCCTCCTCGGGCCGCTCCGGCCCGGTCCGCGCGGATGTCGGCGGGGGCGTGGTTCCATCGGGGACGCGGAACGGAGGGCGCTGGCGTGGACGAGTACGACGTGGTCGTCGTGGGGTCGGGCTTCGGTGGTTCGGTCGCGGCACTGCGGCTCGCCGAGAAGGGCTACCGCGTGGCGGTCCTCGAGGCCGGTCGCCGGTTCACGGCGGACACGCTGCCGCGCACGAGCTGGGACGTGCGGCGCTTCCTGTGGGCGCCGCGCCTGGGTTGCCTCGGCATCCAGCGCATCCACGTGCTGCCCGACGTCGTGGTCCTCGCGGGCGCGGGGGTCGGCGGCGGCTCGCTGGTGTACGCGAACACGCTCTACGAGCCCACTGCCGAGGAGTTCTGGGCCGACCCGCAGTGGGCGTCGATCACCGACTGGCGCGCGGAGCTCGCGCCGTTCTACGACCAGGCGCGGCGGATGCTCGGCGTCGTCGAGAACCCGACGTGCACGCCCGCGGACGACGTCGTGCGCCGGGCAGCCGACGACCTCGGCGTCGGCGCGTCGTTCCGGCTCGCGCCGGTCGGGGTCGTGTTCGGGCGCGACGGGCGCGTCGAGCCTGGTGCGCACGTGCCGGACCCGTTCTTCGGCGGAGCGGGGCCGGCGCGGAGCGGGTGCCTGCAGTGCGGCGAGTGCATGACGGGCTGCCGGCACGGCGCGAAGAACACGCTCACCACGAACTACCTCTACCTGGCGGAGCAGGCGGGCGTCGTGGTCGTGCCGGAGACGACGGTGACGGCGCTGCGGCCTTCCGGCGACGGCTGGACCGTCGAGACGTCGCGGACCGGCCGCACCGCGACGCGCACCTTCCGGGCCGACCAGGTCGTCGTCGCGGCCGGGACCTGGGGTACGCAGGACCTGCTGCACCGGTTGAAGGCGACGGGCGTGCTGCCCCGGTTGTCCGACCGTCTGGGCCACGTCACACGCACCAACTCCGAGTCCCTGGGCGGGGCCGCGACGCGCTGGCGCGGGCACCGCTCGCGGCCAGACATGACGCAGGGCGTGGCCATCACCTCGTCGGTCTGGCTCGACGAGCGCACGCACCTCGAGCCGGTCCGCTACGGCCGCGGCTCGAACCTGATGGGCCTGCTGTCCACGGTGCTGACCGACGGGGGACGGCGCGTCCCGCTGCGCTGGGCCCGCAACGTCGTGCGGCACCCCGGGCAGGTCGCGTCGCTGCTGCTCGGGATCGGCAGCTGGTCGCGCCGCACGGTCATCGGGCTCGTCATGCAGTCTGGCGACTCGTCGATCGTCGTGCGGCCTCGGCGCACGTGGCGGGGGCGGGTGCGGCTCACGTCGTCGGCCGGGCCAGGCGAACCGAGCCCGCGCTGGATCCCGTTGGCGAACGAGGCATACCGGCGGATGGCGGCCCACCTGGACGGCTTCGCCGCGGGCAGCATCGGGCAGGTCGTGAACGTGCCCATGACCGCGCACTTCATCGGCGGATGCACGATCGGGCTCGACGCGTCAGCGGGCGTCGTCGACCCGTACCACCGGGTCTTCGGGTACCCGGGGCTGCACGTGGTCGACGGCTCGACGGTCTCGGCGAACCTCGGGGTCAACCCGTCGCTCACCATCACGGCGCAGGCCGAGCGCGCGTTCGCCCTGTGGCCCAACCGCGGGGATCCCGACCCGCGGCCCGACGAGGGCTACGAGCGGCTGGCTCCGGTCGCTCCGCGCCGTCCGGCGGTTCCCGCATCGGCTCCGGCCGCGTTGCGCTTCACCGTGCTCTAGACCTCTTCGGTCAGCCCGCGTCGACCGTCGTGCGCGGCTTGGGGCCAGGGCGGCCCTTCACGCGCAGGTTCTCGATGTTGTGCAGGGTGGTGGCTCGCCACACCGCGCCGCCGTTGAGGCGGCCGTCCGGACGCGGGAGCCACGGCACGCCGCGCGAGAGCCAGACCCGGATCGTGGCGTTCTCGACGCCGAGCCGCCGCGCGAGGCGGGCGATGTCGTACAGGTCGTCGAGGTTGCCGAGACTGCCGGGATCGGCGGGGTTGGCGGCGTCGTGCACGGGAGGAACTGTAGCCGCACACACTTCCTTCAGATCTGTCACGTCGACGTGACGCACCTCACGTCGGAGATGCCCTGATCTGGGCTTTTGTCCCATCTGGGCGCTCGTCCAGGTCCCTACGGTGTTGCGGATGAGTAACGGAACCCACGCCGGGGAGCGGCTCGCAGTGCGCCTGACCAAGGGTGCACTCGTCGCTGTCCTCGTGGGTGGCATGACGGCTGTCGCCGCCTCGGCACACGAGGGCACGGGAGTCGTCCTGGCGGACGGGAGCGGCGCCCAGCACGCGGCCACCGCCACCGGATCGGCTGGCGGCGCCGGCGCCACGCCCGCTCTCGAGGTCGCCGAGGCACGCAGCGCGGTCGTCGACGTCGCGGCGGACGCGCTCGCGGTCGCCGAGGCCGCCCACAAGGCGGGCGAGGACACCGACGTCGACAGCAAGAAGCTCACCGCGCTGGAGAAGGCGACCGACAAGCTGGCCAAGCTCGTCGAGAAGGCTCGCACCACGCCCGTGGACGCGGACGCCTCCGACACGTCGGCCGCCGCCACCGACCGGTCCACCCCGACGCCCGCCTCAAGGTCCACCGCGAGAGCCGACGCCGCGACGACCTCGGACGACGCGACGACCAGCGACTCGGCGTCGAACGCGGCCGAGGATGCGCCTGCGAGCGACACTGCCACCGACGCGTCGTCGTCCGACACGTCCGACACGTCGTCGTCCGACACCTCGTCGTCCGACACCTCGTCCGCCAGCGCCGACGCGACCGGGTCGCCCGACGCGGCCGCGAC
>JBCECL010000067.1:6359-22004 GCA_039207135.1 Brevundimonas sp. | reverse complement strand
GAGCCGCGCAGCACGACGGCGGGTGGCCCCGTGAGGAGCCACCCGCCGTCGTGGTGTCAGGCCGCTGTCAGCGCTTCGGCGACACCGTGATCGTCCGCGACGTCTTGCCCGAGACGGTCGAGCTGGAGGACGGGACGAACGCCGCCTTCACCTTGATCGACTTCGAGTACTTCGACGGGAGCTTCACGGTGACCTTGCCGTGCTGGCCGCTGGTGAGCGACACGGTCCGCACCACCTTCGAGCCGACGTACACCCGCACCTTGCCGGTGGGGTAACGGCCGTTCGACAGGACTGCCACGCGCACCGTCACCGTGGGCCGGGTGCCCTTGGTGAACTTCGACGCCTTGACCGTGACGGCGGACGTCTTGGCCTTGACGACGGTGAACGTGACCGCCGACGCGACCGAGGTGACCTTCGAACCGGGGGTCACCGCGGTGGCGGTCAGCCCCTTGTACTTGCCCACCTTCAGCGTCGGGGACAGGCGCAGCGTCGCCCGGTAGGCCTTGCCGACCTTGGACACCGAGGCCGTTCCCAGCACCTTCGTGCCGGCCTTGAACGTGACCTTCCCGCTCGTGGCGCCGGACACGTCAGCCGTGATCGTGGCGCGCTTGGCCGAGACCGAGTTGTAGGCCTGCGACGTCTTGCTCAGCACGGGGACCGAGACCTTCACCTTGACCGGCACGGGCGGGACCGTGCGCGGCTTGACGACGATCTTGACCGCGACGGACGTGCCACCCGCGTACCAGGCGTCGCCCGCGTAACGGGCGGTCAGCGAGTGCGACCCGACGGCGAGCGGGCTCACCGTGAAGACGACCCTCGACGACGCGTCGAGCGACGCGGCACCGAGCGACTTCGTGCCGTCGTAGAGGGTGACCTGACCGGTCGCGCCGGCAGTCACGCCAACGGTGACGGGGAAGCTGGCACCCTCGGTGACGGTCGCCGCGACGCCCAGGACGGACGTCGTCGACGTGCGCATCACCGTGACGACCACGACGTCGGCCGTGGCCTCCACCGCGGACGTCGCGCCCTGCGCGACGAGCCCGTAGGTGGCGTTCTTCGTGGCCCGCGGGAGCGTGACGGTGCTCGTCACGACCCCGTCCTCGTCGGCCGTAGCCGTCCAGGACTCGGTCAGCGCCGGGTGCTGCGCCCACGCGAACGTGACCGTCTCCCCCGGCTCGAAGCCGGCGCCCTTGACCTCCCACGCGGTGCCCGGGTCGACCGACTCCGGCACCTCGAGCGACGTGGCGTAGGCCGTCACGTCGACCGTCGCGGACTCGCCACCGGCGTACCACGCGTCACCGGCGTAGGACGCCTTCAGGACGTGCTTGCCGACGCTGACCGACGGCACGGTGAACGTGGCCGTCGAGCCCACGATCGCGGACGTGCCGATCACGGTGTCCCCGTCGTGCAGGGTGACCTCGCCGGTCGCGCCCTCGGTGACCGTGACGGTGACCTCGAGGTCGCCGCCTGCGGCGACAGTCGCGGGGGCGCCGACGATCTCCGTCGTGGACTCACGCCACACCGCGACGACCTTGGCGTCGGCCGTGGCCGGCGTCGCGGACGTCTCGCCCTCGGCGACGAGCTCGTACGAGCCGTCGGCCGTGGCGCGCGGGATCGTGACCGTGGTGCTGACCGCGCCGTTCGCGTCGGCCGTCGCCTCCCAGGACTCGGTCAGCGCCGGGTCCGTGGTCCACGAGAACGTCACGACCTCGCCCGGCTCGAAGCCGGAACCGGTGAACCGCGCGGGCGTGCCGGGGTCGACCGACGACGGCGCCGAGAGCGCGGTCGTGTAGAGGGCCCGGACCGTGACGGCCTCCGACTTCTCGGCGGCGTACCAGGCGTCGCCCGCGTACTCGGCCGTGAAGGTGTGCTCGCCTGCGGTCAGCTCGGACACCGTGAAGACGGCGGACGACGAGTCGTCCAGGCGCTCGGTACCGACCGCCTCCTTTCCGTCGAACAGCGTGACCTCGCCGGTCGCACCGTCGGCGACCTTGACCGTCAGCTCGACGTCGTCACCGACGGTGACCGTGGCGGGCGCTCCCGTGAGCGACGGCGACGAGGCGCGCAGCACCCTGCTCACCGTGACGTCGACCGTGGCCGGCGTCACCGAGGTCTGGCCCTCGGCCCGGAGCTCGTGCGTGCCGTCGGGCGTGGCGCGCGGGAGCGTGACGGTTGCCGTCACGTGCCCGGCGTCGTCGGCCTTCTTGGTCCAGCTCTCGGTCGGCGCCGGGTCCTCGGTCCACGAGAACGTGACGTCCTCGCCGGGCTCGAACCCGGTGCCTGAGACGGTCCACTCCGTGCCCGGGTCGACCGACTCCGGCACAGAGAGCGCCGTGCGGTAGGCCGGGTGCAGGGCCGCGAGGGCCGCGTCCATCGCCTCGATGGCCGGTCCGTACTCGTCGAAGGTGCCCGTGGTGCCGAGCGCCTTGGCCGAGCTGACGACCGTCTGGAGCGACGCCCAGGTGGCCGCCGTCCAGTCGCTCGCCTCGAGCGACTCGGCGGTCGCGACCCGGTCGGCGAGCTGCTTGACGACCTTCCACTGGAGCTGGCCGGCCGCGGCCGTGAGCGCGCGGCGCGCGCTCTTGACCGTGTCGGCGGTGGCGTCTGCGGTCACGAGCACCGTGCGGGCGGTCGCGAGCGCACGGGTGTACACCGCGAAGTCGGCCGCGATGTAGCGCTCGCCCTGGCCCTCGTAGCTGCTCAGGTCGGTGACCGCGGTGCGCAGGGCCGCCTTGTCGGCGCCGTAGCCCAGCGTGAACGAGTCGAGGTTCGCAGCCGACGGCTGGTCGGTCGACGGCGTGCTGAGCAGCTTGAGGTACAGCGCGTGGCTGCCCGTCAGCTCGGACGGCACCGTGACGGTCGCCGTCTTGAACGTGCCCCAGGTGGAGCCCGTGCTCGTGCTGGGCAGGTCGACCGTGACGAACGGGGAGCCCGTCATCGAGTCGACGTACACGGCGAGCTTGCCGTCCTTGACCAGCCCGGCGGGCGCGTCGTAGCGCACGTTCAGGCTCGTGACGAAGTTCTCCGCCACGTCGACGCCGGTGTACCGGACCCAGCTGCCGTCCGTGGCGCCCGCGAGCTGGCCGCTCACGGAGCCCGCCTCGGTGCGGAGCGTGGCACCCGCGTAGTCGACTCCGTCGACGAGCGCGGGGGTTGCCGCGGCGAGGTCGCCGTAGCCCGACCGGACCGACTCGGCCTGGACCGTCTTCGACGTCGCCCCAGCGGTGGAGTCACCGAACTGGAACCACGCGAAGTTGCCGACGTACGGGGCGCCGGACGTGTTGGTCTTGTCCATGCGGAACACGACGTACACGTTCTGCGTGCCCGTGAACACAGCAGGGTTCACCGAGATCGACTGCGTGGCGTAGTGGTTCCAGCCGGTGCCCGTGAACGCGAGCATCGGGGTCGACGCGACCGTCGTGCCCGTCGCGCTGCCGAGGCGCAGGTCGATCCACGTGTTGGCGGTCGACTTGTCCGTCGGCTTGTCGTACGAGAACGAGAACGTGTCCGCGCCGTGAGGACCGAACGCGACCCCGTTGTACGCGATCCACTTCTCGTTGTGCGTGGCACCCCAGTTCGTGTACGCGCCCGCCGCGCCGTCCCGGCCGAGGCCGCTGTGGAACGACGACGGGTTGTTCGGGGTGAGCTTGGTGTAGGTGAAGCCCGACGAGGGCCCCGCCACCGGCTTGAACTGGACGAAGTCGATGTTCGCGACCCACGACTTGTCAGCCGAGCCGCGGAACACCAGGTAGACGTCCTTGCCACCGCTCAGCTGGGCGACCTGGTCGCTCGTGAACGTCGCCGTGGCCTGCGCGAACGTCGTCCAGGCGTTGGTCGTCGGCAGGGCGATCGTGGTCACGAGCGGCCCGGTCGGCGAGTCGGTGCGGAGCTCGACCTTCGACGAGGCCGAGGCCGTTCCCGGGTTGTGCGAGTAGTTCACGACGAACGACGCCAGCGGCGACTCGGAGAAGTCGAGCCCGCGGTACGCGATCCAGGTGTCAGGAGCGACACCGGCCAGGACCGTGCCGGACCCGCCGGCCTCGGTCTTGAGCGAGCCGCCCGACCACTCGTCGTACGCCTCACCCTGCAGGACCCGGTAGCCGCCCTCGCCGATCTCGAGGCCGTCGAGCGCGAACCGCAGGTTCGCGAGCGCCTGCCCGAGCACGTACTCCGAGGCGTCCGGGTTGCCGAGCACCGTCTTGGCACCCGCCACGGCCGTCTTCAGCTTGGCGAACGAGGCGCTCGAGTAGCCGCCGAGCGTGATGAGCCGCGCGTCGTCGTACAGCGCCTGCAGCTGCGCGCGCGTGGCCGACATCGGCTCGAGCGTGAACGGGTTCATCGCAGTCGTGCCCGCACCCGTGACCTGGACCGCCGTGGCCCCCACGAGGGCGGCGTCGGACAGCTTCAGGACGAACGTCGTCGCGGACGCGCCCGAGAGCGTGCCCGTGAACGCGATGCGGGCCGTCGTCGCGCCCGTCTTGGTGACGACCGCCGAGACACCGTCGTCGAGACCCGGGAACGACGCCGGGAGCGTGGCGCCCGTGGCACCCGCGAACGTCGCGCCGCCGGCGAGCGTGAGGTCGACCTTCGCGTCGAGCGTGCCGTCGGCCTTCGCCGTCACGCGCGTCGTGCTCGGCGCGATGCCGAAGCCCTCGAAGCGGACCTTGAGCGCGAGCGTGCGGTCGGCCTCGCTCGGAGCGGTGCCCGCGAAGGCGCCCTCCTGCAGCGTGACGACCAGGGCGTCGGTCGAGTCGTCGAGCAGGTGGTGCGCGGCCGTCCCCGTGAGGGTCAGGTCGAGCGTGCTGTCACCCGTCTTGACCGCCTTGACGGTCAGACCGGCCGGCAGGCCCGTCGCCGTGACCTGTGCGGACAGGTCGTCGCCGACCTCGCCCGCGAAGGTGGCGCCCGTGACGGAGACCTTGACCGCGTTGCCGATCGAGCCGTCGTTGGCGGCGGACTCGTTGAACGACTGCGTCGTCGTGACGACGGTGCTCGTCTTGTCGTAGACCGACGAGGGCAGCTCGTCGCTCATCGAGTAGGCCATCGGGCTGTCGGCGCCCCACGTCGAGGGCGTGCTGCCCATGTCGAAGCGCACCGTGCCGCCGGCCGTGAGCTCGTCGTACGTGAGCCACGTGCGCTGCAGCGGCGCGCCGTTGAGCGTCGCGTCCTGGATGTAGAGGTTGTTGGCGTTGGTGCCGTTCGCCTCGATGACGAAGTCCTTGCCACCCGGGTAGTGGATGGTGGTCTTCTCGAAGACGGGCGAGCCGATCTGGAACTCGGCCGAGCCGGACGTCACGGGGAACAGGCCGAGCACGCCCGAGACGAACACCGACGACATCGTCGCGGCGTCGTTGTCCATCGTCTGCAGGAAGCCCTTGGTGGCGTTCTGGTAGGTCAGGCGCTTGATCGGGTTCGTGTACTCACCCTTGCCGTTGAGCTCGCCGCCCGAGTCCTTCGCACCCACGTAGCGGTTGCAGGTCGGCGTCGTGAGGATGCTGCGCGCCCAGTACTGCGTGCGGTCGGGGCGACCGACGTAGTTGAACAGGTACGGCGACTGCAGGTCGATCTCGTTGGCGTTGAGGTGCAGCATGCGCGAGCAGTTGTCGGGGTCCTGCTCGCCGTACAGGTAGCTGAGCGCCTTCTTGGTGTCGGCCTTGCCGCCCATGAGCTCGATGAGGCCGCCCATGTCCTGCGCGTCGTACCAGTTGTACTGCCAGAGCGTGCCCTGGTAGAGCCCAGCGCCCGAGGCCTCGAAGACCTCGGGGTCGACGTTGGCGGTGAAGCCGCTCGCCGTGCGCGGCATGATCAGGCCGACGTTCTCGACGCCCGTGCCCGAGGCGAGCGCCTGCGGGTTCGCGACGAGCGCGTTCTTGTTGAACAGGTTGACGTAGTTCGCCGACCGCTTGAGGTACTTCGCGGCGTCCGCGCTCTTGCCGAGCTTCGTGGCGATGACCGACATGGCCCAGTCGTCGTACGACGTGCCGACCGTGTCACCGACAGAGCCCGAGATGAAGCCCAGCGACTCGTTGGTGGCGTTGCTGTAGTTGCCGAGCGAGTGCTTGACGAGCGAGGGGTACGCGAGGTCGAGGCCCTCGAGGTCCGCACCCTTGTTGAGGGCGTCGGCGACGACGACCGCGGCGCGCTCCCAGCGAACGGTCGGGACCGACTGCATGAGGCTGCCGACCGAGCCGGCGCCCGAGTTCGTCATCTCGGCGAACAGGTCGACGAGCGACTGCGCCATGTCTCGGTACGCGTCCGGGTAGATCGCGGCGATCGAGGAGTACTTGTGGAAGTCGTCCCACAGCGACCACGAGTCGTAGTGGACGCTGTCGGTCTGGTAGATCCGGCCGTCGATGCCGCGGTACGTGCCGTCCGTCGAGGTCGCGTTGAGCGGCGAGCCGTTCATCCGGAACAGGTGCGTGTACAGCTGCGTCCGCAGGTCGCCCGTCGGGTCGTCGTCGGCGTCAGCCTCGACCTCGACGGCGCCCAGGGCGGCGTTCCACTCGGCCTTGGCGGCCGCACGGACCTGGTTGAAGTTCTTGCCGCCGATCTCGACGCGCTGGTCGCGCGCGGCCTGCTCGGCGCTGATCGGCGAGAGCGTCACGTTGAGGCCCACGTGGTCGCCGGCCGCGACGTCGAACGTCAGGATCGCGCCGATGTCGACGCCGTCCTGCGCGGTCGACGAGGTGAGGCCTGCGGCGCCCCACGTGCTCACGGACGCGACCGGGACGGTCGTCTCGGCGTAGTAGTACAGCGTGTACGACGAGTTGTAGAAGTGGCCCTTGAGCGCACCGGAGAGCGTCGCCCGGCCGTCGTCCGTCGAGCCCACCTTGAGCGTCGCGCCCTGGCGCGCCTCGAACTGGTTGGCGAGGTCGACCACGAGCGAGGCCTTGCCGGCCGTGTCGAACGTGTAGTCCTCGACGCCCGTGCGGGTGTCGGCCGTGACGCGTGCGTCGATGCCCTTGCCCGCCTCCGTGAGGCCGGCCTGGTAGTACCCGGGGGCCGCCGACTCGTTCGCGTGCGAGAACGTCTTGTCGTAGCTGCTCGTGCTCGGGCGCGCCGTGTACGTTTGGTACGTGGGCGAGACGAGGAAGTCGCCGCCCGCGCCGCTCGCGCCGACGCCGTCGAGCGTGATCGACGTGAAGCCCTTGAGCTTCGTCGCGGCGTAGTCGTAGCCGACGTGGCTGCGCGGGTTGGTCAGCGGCGTGATCTTGGCGAGGCCGTGCGGCGTGAAGGCGCCGGGTCCGTCCTGGCCGAAGTCGCTCTCGGTGGCGATGAACGGGTTCACGTACTGCGTGTAGTCGGTCGCCTCGGCGCCGGAGGCGGCCTGGGCGGGCGCCGCCAGCGGCACGACGAGCGCCGATGCCACCAGCGCGATCGCGGTCGGCAGCGCGACTCGCCGTGCGCGCGGGACACGCCCGGTCAGGTCAGGGTTTCGTGGGCCCGCGGAGCGGCGCGACAACGTTGTCATGCGCGGGAACATACCTCACGACGCGTCGGTGCCCGGCACGCGCCCGGGGTGCTGGACAGCCGCGTCATGGAGCGCGGAGCGCCCCGACGGGGGCCCGGTGCGGGACGCTGCGGGGCGCGTCGACCGGCTTCCGTGCAGCCCGACCTGCGCAGATGACTGCCGGGCGCCCGGTCGGCCACCTCGTCGAACCTCACCCACTTTTTCACCCGCGGGCCCCGCCCGCGATGCGAGACCACTGGACGATCGTCCAGTTCGCGCTGGCCGCCTCGCGCCGATCCGGATCTCACAAGCGGGCCGGTCGACCTGTGCGTTTGCGTGGGTAGTTAGGCCCGGTGGCCGACGTCGGCAGCCGTCGATGCTGGTGTGCACGACCACGACGAAGGGCGACGATGCGCACCACAACCCCACCCCCGCTCGGACGGATCGTCGTCCTCGGCGCCGGCATGGTCGCGCACCGACTGGTCGCCGGGCTGCTCGAGCGCGCACCGGCGGACGGCTGGTCCGTGACGGTCCTGGGAGACGAGCCGCGCGCGCCCTACGACCGCGTGCACCTGTCCGAGCTGCTCACGGCTGGGCGCAGCGCGCAGGACCTCGCGCTCGACCCGGCCGTGTGGGACGACGAACGCACGACGCTGCTCACCGGCGACGCCGCGGACCGGATCGACCGCGACGCGCAGACGGTCACGACGAAGGCGGGTCGCGTCGTCGGGTACGACCATCTCGTGATCGCCACCGGCTCCTGGGCGTGGGTGCCTCGCACGCAGGGCACCGACCTGCCCGGCGTCTTCCGCTACCGCACGCTCGCCGACCTCGAGGGTCTGGCGGCGTGGGTCGCCGACCGCTCGGTGGCGCTCGGCCGCCCGCTGCGCGGTGCCGTCGTCGGCGGAGGCGTGCTCGGGCTCGAGGCCGCCGCTGCGCTGCAGGCCCTGGGCGCGAGCGCGACCGTCGTCGAGTTCGCCGACCACCTGATGAACGTGCAGCTCGACGCGGCGGGCGGCGAGGCGCTGCGCGTGCTCGTCGCAGACCTCGGGATCGAGGTGCGCACCACGACGGCGTGCACGGGCCTGGCCCCCGCCGACGACGGCGCAGTCGCCCACATGTCGCTGTCCACCGGCGACGACATCGACGCCGATGTCGTCGTCTTCTCCACGGGCGTCCGGCCCCGCGACCGGCTCGCGCGCGAGTCCGGGCTCGCGATCGGCGAGCGCGGCGGCGTCGTCGTGGGCGCCACGTGCCGCACCTCCGACCCGGCCGTGTGGGCGATCGGCGAGTGCGCCTCGTTCGAGGGCGAGTGCACCGGCCTGGTCGCGCCGGGCAACGCGATGGCCGACGTGGTCGTCGACCGCCTGCTCGGCGGCCCGCGCCTGTACTCCCCCACCCCCGAGGGCACCAAGCTCAAGGGCGTCGGCATCGACGCCGCGTCGTTCGGAGACGTCCTGGCGCTGACCCCCGGCGCGCTCGAGGTGACGTTCAGCGACCCGGTCGCGCGGTCGTACCGCAAGCTGGTCGTGAGCGACGACGCGCGCACGCTCCTCGGTGGCGTGTTCGTCGGCGACGCCGCGCTCTACCCGCAGCTGCGCCCGATGCTCGGCCGCCCGCTGGGTGCGGACCCCTCGGCGTTCCTCGCCGCAGAGGGCGGCGCCCCCGACACCGGCGACCTGCCCGACGACGTCGTCGTCTGCTCGTGCACGAACGTGACCGCCGGCTCGGTGCGCGAGGCCGTCAGCGAGCACGGCTGCACGACGGTCGGCGAGGTCAAGGCCTGCACCAAGGCCGGGACGGTGTGCGGCTCGTGCGTGCCGGTGCTGACCAAGCTCGTCAACGCGCAGCTCGAGGCGAGCGGCATCGCCGTCTCCAGGGCCATGTGCGAGCACTTCGCGATGCCGCGGGCCGAGCTGTACGCGCTCGTCAGCGCCGGCGGGCTGCGCACGTTCAGCGAGATCGTCGCGGCGCACGGCACCGGCCGCGGCTGCGCGATCTGCAAGCCGACGGTCGCCTCGATCCTGTCCTCGCTGCGCGCCGGGCACGTGCTCTCGCGCGACCACGCGGCCCTGCAGGACACCAACGACCACGTCATGGCGAACCTCCAGAAGGACGGGACGTACTCCGTCATCCCCCGGGTCCCTGGCGGGGAGATCACGCCCGAGAAGCTCGTCGCGCTGGGCGAGGTCGCCGCCGAGTTCGGGCTCTACACGCGCATCACCGGCGCGCAGCGGATCGGCATGTTCGGCGCGCGCATCGACCAGCTCCCCGCCATCTGGCAGCGGCTGGTCGACGCGGGATTCGAGTCGGGTCAGGCGTACGGCAAGTCGCTGCGCGCGGTGAAGTCGTGCATCGGCTCGGCATGGTGCCGGTTCGGCGTGCGCGACTCGGTCGGCATGGGCATCGAGCTCGAGAACCGGTACCGCGGGCTGCGCACCCCGCACAAGTTCAAGGTCGGCGTCTCCGGGTGCGCGCGCGAGTGCGCCGAGGCGCGCGGCAAGGACGTGGGCGTCATCGCCACGGCCGGCGGCTGGAACGTGTACGTCGGCGGGAACGGCGGCGCCAACCCGCGCCACGGAGACCTGCTCGCCGAGGACCTGTCCGACGAGGACCTGCTGGCCACCATCGACCGGTTCCTCGCGTTCTACGTCCGGCACGGCGACAGGCTGCAGCGCACCGCGCCCTTCGTCGCGGAGTACCCCGGCGGCATCGAGGCCCTGCGGGCGATCCTCGTCGAGGACTCCCTGGGCATCGCGGCGGACCTCGAGGCGGAGATCGCGGCGCACGTCGCCGGCTACCGCGACGAGTGGGCCGAGACGCTCGACGACCCCGACAAGGTCGCCCGGTTCGCCTCCTACGTCAACGCGCCCACGACCGCCGACCCCGACCTCGCGTACACGCCGCTGCGCGGGCAGGTGCGCCCCGCGCTGCCCGGCGAGGTCGCGCACCACGACCCGCGCGTCGCCCGCACCCTGGAGGTGTCCCGATGACCTGGATCGACGTCTGCCCGCTGGCCGCGCTGCTCCCCGAGCGCGGCGTCGCCGCGCTGGTCGACGGCCAGCAGGTCGCCCTGTTCCGGCTCGCCGACGACTGCGTGGTGGCAGTCCAGAACCGCGACCCGTTCAGCGGTGCCAACGTGATCTCGCGCGGGATCGTCGGCACAGTCGGCGACCTCCCCACGGTGACGTCGCCCATGCACAAGCAGGTCTGGGAGCTGCGGACGGGGTCCTGCCGCGACGACGCCGGGAAGGCGTCGCACGACGACGGCCCGGACCTGCGGACGTGGCGCGTCCTGGTCACCGACGGACGGGTGCTGGTCGCCGCCGGTCCCACGGCGACCTGACGTTCCGTCCCACCGGAGCCGGCGCACCGGAAGGTCGCCGACGCGCCGTGCCCGAAAGGGCTGTCGACGGTGCGCGAGCGCACCTTCCCCACCGTCGGACGCCGGGCGACGATGTGTGTCATGGGGTCACGGGCTGCGTCCCATGGGACGCAACAGCCGTCCCCAGGTGCCGCACGGCTCCAGACAGCCGCGCGCAGGACGCCGGTGGTCCCGCGGGGAGCGCCCGCTCGGCCAGGGCTGCGAGGCCCTGCCGCCCAGCTCGTCGGTCTGCAGCGCTCCGCCGGAAACCGTGCGGTGGCGGGACTGCTCGCCCGAGCCGCGCCCGCGAAGCCGCTGGCGCCCGCGACCACCGTGCAGCAGGCCGTCGTCGTCCAGCGCTCGTACCACAACGGTCGGACCTGGACTCCCGTCGAGGGGACCACCGGCCAGGGGACGGGCGTCGTCGCCATCGTCGGCCCCGGCTACACCTACGGTGAGAAGACGGGGCCGGCCCCCGGGTTTCGGCCGTACGACTACATGCGCCTCTTCAAGACCGCGACCGGCATCTCGTACGTCCAGGGACACCTGCTGAACGACAACCTCGGAGGCCCTGCGAAGTCCGGGACCGCCCATGCCGCCGAGAACCTCACCGCGTTCCCGAAGGTCCCCACCAACATCGACCACAGCAACGGCATCGAGGAGTGGGTCAAGGCCGCCGCGAAGGGAAGCTGGTTCCGCTACGCGGTCACGATCGGCTACAGCACCGACTCGGGCCCGCGCCTGCGCCATCGGCTGGGTGGCGACCTCACCACCGCGACCGCCGCGGGCATCGGCGCGACGGCGGCGACGTTCACCTACGCGTCGTCGCTGCACGCCGCATGGGACGAGCTCGTCGACGGACCCGCGAACACCAACGCGGCCCCGGTCCTCAAGCCCGCGGGGATCAGCGGGACCCTCAGCCTCGCGATCCCGAGCCCGATGTCGGCGACGAAGCCGGCGACGCGCGCACAGGAGTTCCCGGCGATCCCCAACGGCTCCTGGCTGCACCAGGAGAAGTTCAAGGGGGCGCACAACGCGGCGTGGACGGGGACCCTGCCACCCGGCGGCGCCACCAACGCACCGCCGAACCCGGCGCGGTCGTTCGTGCTCGCCGAGAGGTGGCGGGGGAACAACGACGCGCGCGCAGGGACCCCCGCGGCGGGGGCGAACCCCGTCTACCTGGCCGGGCACCAGCACTACGTGGAGGGAGTCACCGACTCCCGTGCGGGACCGAAGTCGGCGACCCGGTTCGGCCGGGGCTACCTCATGGGCTACCAGGACTTCGACGACGGCATCGAGCACGGCAAGAAGCACGCCCTGGCGACGCCGCCGACGAGCTCGGCCGCCGAGATCGCGGGTCACACCGAGCTGTGGGCGGGCGTCGCGAAGGGCAAGACGCAGCTCCTCGCCGCACCGCCCGTGGGAAACCGGGCCGAGATCGCTGGCCATGCCGAGTACTGGGAGGGCGTCAAGCATGCGCGGTCCAACCCGAAGGCCAGCCCACCGGCCCCGGAGGTCGCCCGGACGGCGGGCCATGACGACTACTGGGCGGGCATCGAGCACGCGCAGAAGACGGCGAAGGGCACGCCACCGGTCAACAACCTCGCTCAGAAGGAGGCTCACGACGCGTACTGGGACGCCGCCGAGAAGGTCGTCGCCAACCTGGCCGCCGTCGCCCCGACAGATCAGGCAGGCCTCGCGGCCCACACCGAGGTGCTCGAAACGATGACGTTCGCGCGCGCCAACCCGCGCTCCGGGGTGATCGCGACACCCACGCTCGTCCGCGCGGCCGTGTGGACGAGCTACTGGCAGGGCGTCGACCTCGCCCGCAAGTCGGAGCCAGCGGTCGCGTACCCGGGCAAAGACGCCGTCGCCGCGGCGGGCTTCGCCGACTACCGCGAGGGCACGACCCAGGCGTCGAAGAACCTCGCGACCTTGGCCGGGTCGCCTCCGGCCGGCGGGGGCAGCGCGGAAGGGTTCACCGACTACAAGCAGGGCGTGGAGGCCGCGATCGGCGGACAGCCCGCCGACCCCGCTCGGCCCGCGCACGCCCGCGGCCGTACCGACGCCTCGGAAGGTCTCGCCGAGGGTGAGGCGGCGAAGGGTCCGTCGCGGGCCGACGCCGGGTTCACCAGCGGTCACCTGTACGGCCTCGGCGCCGCGGTTGCCCGCGCCGGGGGCGCCGCACCGTCCGGCGCGTCCACCGAGGACGCGCTGGGCGCCACCGGGCACGCGGACTACCGCAAGGGGCTGGAGGCGGCGCGGGCGGACAGGAAGTCGGCGAAGCCGGCGACCCGCGGCGCCGCGCTCGGGTTCGACGAGTTCCTCACGGGCATCACGAAGGCTCAGGCGGGCGTGCCGGCCGGCCCCGCTCCGACGGGGAGCGAGGCGACGACGGCCGCGTGGACCGAGTACTGGCGTGGCGTCGACCTGGCCAGGACCGGGCCGTCGGGACCCTACGCAGGGACGAGCTCGGCGGAGTCGGCGGGCCACGAGGACTTCCTCACCGGTGTCGAGAGCGCGCGCGCGAGCCTGGCGGCGCTCGAGGGCACACCGCCCGTCGGCGGCGGGACGGCGCTGGGCTTCGCCGACTACCGCGGGGGCGTCGAAGACCGCAAGGCCGGGGGCGCAGCCGACTCGAAGCGCTCGGGGCAGGCGCGCGGCTGGCAGGACTGCGGCGACGGGATGGCAGAGGCCGACCTCGGCACGAAGCCGAGCCGCGCGGACGGCGGCTACGCGAGCGGGTACCTGTACGCGCACGGGGCAGCGACGGCTCGTGCCGGCAACGTGGCGCCGACCGGCGGCGGGAGCGTGGAGGACGCGCTCGCCGGTGTCGGCCACGCCGACTACCGCACCGGCGTCGACACGGCGCGGCTGGACCGCAACGCGTCGAAGCCGACCCGGACGGCGGCCGCGCGAGGGTTCGACGAGTTCGTGTCGGGGCTCTCGCAGGCGCAGGCGGGCGTCCGCACCGGTCCGCCGCCGACGGGCAGCGATGCTCGCACCGCAGGCTGGACCGAGTACTGGCGTGGGGTCGACGCCGGGCGGACATCGCCGTGGGGCACGCCCTACGCGGGCACGAGCTCGGCAGAAGCCGCGGGTCACGACGACTACCTGGCCGGGGCGACCCTTGCGCGGACCGACCTGCCGACGTTGACGGGCACCGCGCCGACGGGCGGGGGCCGCGGCGAGGCTTTCGTGGACTACCGGGACGGCGTCGTGCTCGCGGTCAACGGCGGCGCCGCCGACGCGACCCGGTCGGCGCACGCACGCGGCTGGGCGGACGCCACCGAGGGCGTCGCTGCGGGCCAGACGGGCTCGGCGTCGGCGCGGACCGAGGGCGGATTCACGAGCGGGAAGCTGTACGGGCAGGGTGCGGCGGCGGCACGCGGCGGCGGTGCGGCACCGGTCACCACAGCGACCACCGAGGACCAGCTCACCGCGGCCGGCCACACCAGCTACGGCGACGGGATCACCGCCGCTCGCGCCGATCGCAGCGCGAGCCCGCCGCCGGTGCCCGGTGCGCGGCTCGGGTTCGACGAGTTCGTCGCCGGCATCGCGCGGGCACGGACCGGCCTGAGGTCCGCCCCGCCGGGTGCGGACAACGTGGCGACGACCGCGGGGTGGACCGAGTACTGGCAGGGCATGGACCACGCCCGGGCCGCGGCATGGGACGCCCCGTACGCGGGCGCGAGCTCGGCGGAGTCGGCCGGGTACGCGGACTACCGGACCGGGTCCGACGCGGCGCGCGCCAACCTCGCCGGGCTCAGCGGCGCGGGCCCGGCGGCCGGCGCAGAAGCGATCGGCTTCGCCGACTACCGGGCCGGCGTCGAGGCCGCGAAGTCGGGCGCCGTCGCGGACGGCACGCGCAGCGGGCACTCTCGTGGCTGGCAGGACTGCGCCGACGGCATGGCTGCCGGGCAGTCGTCTCCCGATGCGGCGACCGACCAGACGGCCGGCGGCTTCGTCTCGGGCTACCTGCACGCGCAGGGCGCGGCGCGGGCGCACGCGGGCCGACCCGACGGCGCGCCGACGACGCACGAGGAGACCGTGCGCAGCACGGGGCACGCGGGCTACACAGCAGGGCTGGACGCAGCCCGCCGCGACCTCGCCGCGCCACCAGGCCGACTCATGGACCGCGCTGCGTTCGACGCGTATGCCAACGCGCTCGCCGCGGCGCAGACCGCGCCACGCCGCCAGGCGGTCGGCGGGGCCGCGGGTGACGCCGCCGTCACCGACTACTGGGACGGCGTCGACGCGGCCCGGGCGCAGCCCCACACCGCTGCGGTCGCGACGGCGTCGACCGCGGCGGCCCAAGGCGTCGCCGACTACCGGGCCGGCGTCGCGCACGCCATCGGGAATGCGGTCGGCGCACCAGCGCCGGCCACGACGGCGGGGGCAGAGGGGGCCGGGGACTACTGGGCGGGCGAGGCCCACGCGGTCGGCAGCGCGAACGCGCCCGGCGGGCACGCGGCCGCCGACACCGCCTTCAACCACTTTCGGGCGGGCCGCACGCACGCCCGTGCGAGCCTCGCTCAGCTCCAGGGACCGGCCCCTGCGGGCCGAGTCGCAGCACGCGGCTTCGGCGAGTACGCCGCCGGTGTCGCCACTCGGCACGCGGCGCAGGCCGACCAGCCGGTGCGAGTCGTCTTCAGCGAGGGCTGGAACGACTACGCGACGGGCGAGATCGACAAGCGGCACGGCGTCGGGGCACCCGCCCAGCAGCACAGCGGCTACGTCTTCGGGTACAACACCGCCGTGCTCCGCGTCGCCAAGCGGCCCGGCGGCGCGCTCGAGCGCGACGACCAGTAGTTGCGGTCGTTGAACCAGA
>JBCECL010000067.1:0-6259 GCA_039207135.1 Brevundimonas sp. | reverse complement strand
TGCGTACGATCGCAGTGCCGAGCACGCCCGCTTCGTCCAGTGAGGAACGCCGTGGACATCACCGTCGAGGACCTTCCCACCCAGCTCGTCGCCGTGCTGCGCGAGCGCGTCGCGATGGACGCCCTGCCCGAGTTCTACGACCGCGCGTACCGCTCGGTCGCCGCGCAGGTCGCGGAGGCCGGGCTGACCATCACGGGTCCGGCGTTCGGCTGGTACCGCGACATGCCGACGGACTCGGTCGACCTCGCCGCCGGTTTCGCGGTGGACGCCGACTCGGTTCGCACGCTCGGGAGCGGCGTCGAGGTCGTCGAGCTCGCGGGCGGCCCGGCGGCCGTCGGGGTGCACGTCGGCACGTACGACGGCCTCCCGCAGGCGTGGGCTCAGTTCCAGACGTGGACGGTGCAGAACGCCGCGCAGATGCGGGGCGGCTTCCTCGAGGTCTACCTCACCGACCCGTCGTCGGTCGCCGAGCCCGCGCTGAACGAGACGCAGCTGGTGCTGCCGATCGTGCGCTGAGCCGGGGACGCACCGGTCACGACGTGGGTGAACGGTCCTCTCGCGGGAGCCGCAGCAGCGCGTACCCGAAGGCCAGCGACGCCGTGACCACCAGGAGCGAGAGACCGAGCGTGTAGGAGTGGGTCTCGGCGTTGTACGTCGCGCCCATGACGAGCGCCGGGAAGTAGCCGCCGAGCCCGCCGGCCGCGCCGACGATCCCCGTCACCGCACCGACGCGGTCCGCCGGCGAGCGGCGGGACACCCACGCGAACACGCCGCCCGCACCGAGTCCGAGGAAGAACGCCATCGCCACGAACACGAAGCCGGCGGGGAGGTCCGCGTGCGGCTTGAGCGCCATCAGGACAGCCATGACGGCGGCGCCCGCGAGCGAGACGAGCACGACGAGCTTCGGGTGCGTGCGGTCGGACAGGATGCCGCCGAGCGGGCGGGCGACCACCGCTGCCACGGCGAACCCGGCAGTCCGGGTGCCGGCCGCCGCGAGGTCGAAGTCGTACACGTCCTTGAGGTACGTCGGCAGGTAGGTGGAGAACGCCACGAAGCCGCCGAAGGTGACCGCGTACAGGAACGACATCTGCCAGGTCACGGCGAGCCGTGCGGCCGCCT
This sequence comes from Brevundimonas sp., assembly GCA_039207135.1. Lineage (GTDB taxonomy): Bacteria > Actinomycetota > Actinomycetes > Actinomycetales > Cellulomonadaceae > Cellulomonas. Next base: position 5,140 of record JBCECL010000067.1, on the reverse strand, counting down.
TGAGCTTGGGCATCACGGCCTCGGTGTTCGGCCGCCAGGCCGGCGCGTTCCGAGCGACGAGCAGGACGAGCACCCCGGTGACCGCGAGCGCGGCCGCCACGATGACGTGCGCCGGGACGTATCCGAACCACTTCACGAACCGGGGGGTGAAGAAGGACGACAGCGCCGTGCCGCCCATGCCGATCCCGAACAGGCCCGTCGCGAAGCCGCGGCGCGAGGGCTCGTACCAGGCGTTGACGAACGGGATCCCGGCCGCGAAGGACGTGCCGGCGATACCGAGGAAGAGGCTGAAGACCAGCAGCAGCGGGTACGAGCCCTGGTTCCCCGCCCACGCCACCAGCAGCACGGGGACGATCGACGCGAAGCTGAGCAGCGCGAGCATCCTGCGGCCGCCGAACCGGTCCGTGAGTGCGCCGACGGGCACGCGGCCGACGGCGCCGACCAGCACCGGGGTCGCCACCAGCAGCGACTTCTGGTTGGCGGACAGGTCGAGGTCGTCGGCGTAGCGCACCGCGAGCGGCCCGATGATGTTCCAGGCCCAGAAGGTGATGGCGAACACCCACGCGGCGAGGGCGAGGTTCACGCCAGGACGCGCGCTCCCTACCTGGCGTGCGGGGCCGGTGGTTGTGGTCGAAGTCATCGTCGTCCTCGGCTGTCGTGGGCGGGTCGGGGGTTGGTGAGCGGTCAGCGGTCGCGGCCGGACGACGACCGGTCGCGGTCACGCGTGCCGACGGGGTCCCAGCCGCGCTTGGGGGCGCTCGCGCCCGGCATCGGGCGGCGGTCGCGGCTGCGGTAGACCACGTACGGGCGGAACAGGTAGTGCATGGGCGCGGTGAACGCGTGCACGAGGCGGCTGAACGGGAAGAGCGCGAACAGGCCCAGGCCGATGAGCACGTGCACGTGGAACTGCACGGGCGCGGACGCCATCGCATCGACGTCCGGGTGCAGCCAGAACAGCGACCGGAACCAGGGCGACACCGACTCGCGGTAGTTGTGGGCGTCGTCGCCCTGGCTGAACGCGATGACGGTGGTGGCCAGACCCGCGACGATCGCTGAGGTGAGCACGGCGTACATCAGCTTGTCGTTCTTCGTCGTCGCCATGAACACCGGGCCGGTCCGACGGCGCCGGACGATGAGGATCACGATGCCGACGAGCGTGCAGACGCCCGCGATCGTGCCGATCCCCAGCGCTCCCGCGTGGTACAGCTCCTCCGTGACGCCGATCTTCTCGGTCCAGGACTCGGGGATGAGCAGCCCGCCCACGTGACCGAGGATCACGAACAGCAGGCCGAAGTGGAACAGCGGCGAGCCGATCCGCAGCAGCCTCGACTCGTAGAGCTGCGACGAGCGCGTCGTCCAGCCGAACTGGTCGTAGCGGTAGCGCCACACGAGCCCGCCGACGAACAGCGCGACGACGAGGTAGGGCAGCACGCCCCACAGGACGACGTCCATCAGAGCTCCTCCGATCCGTATCCGGCGAGCGGCAGCAGCCGCGGGTCGGCCGGGTCGAGGCCGACGGTCTCCGTCGGCGGGCCGGCGGCCGCCATGCGGTGCACGGCGTCCTTGTCGGCGGGCGACGGGCCGGGAAGCGTGTCGCACACGGCCTCGAGCACGCCCGCGTACGGCGTCTGCGCCTCGATCAGCGCGAACCGCATGAGCTCCAGGCTCGCCCGGTACTCCTGCAGCAGCGCGGCGCCGTCGTCGGGATCCGCGAGCGCGGCGTACTCGAGCACGAGCGGCAGGTGGTCGGGCAGCTCCCCGTGGGTGTCGACGAGGAAGCCGCTCGCGCGGTAGCGCTCCTTGATCGCGCCGAGAACCTCGCCTCGCCGTCGCGTGTCGCCGTCGGTCCAGTACGACAGGTACAGCGCCTGGCGGCGGGACAGGTCGAACAGCTGGACGTAGTCGGTCTGCAGCACGGCCAGGGGCGTCGCGGCGACGTGGTCGAGGAAGGTCCGCAACCCGTCCCGGGCGGCGCCAGGGACGAGCTCGTCGACGGCCGCCGTCAGGAGGGGCAGTCGCTCGACGAGCCCCTCGTCGGGGTAGCCCAGCGACCACGACGCGACCTGGTGGACGACCCTGGTCGCCGTGGCACTCGCCTGTTCCGGCACGCGCGCGCGGAGCCTCATCGCTCGCTCCCCTCGCCCGTCGACGCCGCAGGCGGACCGTCCTTGGCCGGGAAGAGCCCGGGCGGGGCGCCGACGCCGTCCCAGTTCAGGAGGTTGACCCTCCCCCGCATCTCCTGCGACGGCGCGATCGCCTCCGAGGTCTGCCGCTGCCGCAGCGCGTGGAACGTCTCGACCGCCACGGGGACGGGCCGGCCCGACGCCTCGCCGAACGCCGCCGACTCGTACATCCCGGGTCCCTCGTCGTAGTCGAGCGAGCAACCGAGCTCCTCGAGCTCGTGACCGCGCTCCTCGTGCGCCTTGGGGATCACGTACCGCTCGTCGTACTTGGCGATCGCGAGCAGGCGGTACATCGCGTACATCGCCTGTCCGGTCATGCCCACGGCCTGCGGGATCGACTCGTCGGCGCCCTCGTCGAGCGTGATGCCACGCAGGTAGGCGCGCATCGCGGCGAGGCGCTTGAGCACGTTCGTGACGACCTCGGTGTCCCCCGCCGTGAACAGCTCGGCCAGGTACTCGACGGGGATGCGCAGCGCGTCGATCGCCCCGAACAGCGTGCCGGGCGCCTCGGCGTCGTGACCCTGGTCGCGCAGCAGGTCGACCACGGGCGACAGCGGCGGGACGTACCAGACCATCGGCATCGTGCGGTACTCGGGGTGCAGCGGCAGAGCGACCCGGTAGGTCTTGGCCAGCGCGTACACGGGGCTGCGCCTGGCCGCGTCGATCCAGTCGGCCGGGATGCCCTGCTCGCGGGCCGCGGCGACCACGGCCGGGTCCTCGGGGTCGAGCATCAGGCCCAGCTGCGCCTCGTAGAGGTCCTTCTCGTCGGGCACGGACGCGGCCGCCGTGACGCCGTCGGCGTCGTACAGGAACACGCCGATGTAGCGCAGGCGGCCCACGCACGTCTCGGCGCACACCGTCGGCAGACCGACCTCGAGCCGCGGGTAGCAGAACGTGCACTTCTCGGCCTTGCCGGTCTTGTGGTTGAAGTAGATCTTCTTGTACGGGCAGCCCGTGACGCACTGCCGCCAGCCGCGGCAGCGGTCCTGGTCGACGAGCACGATGCCGTCCTCGGCGCGCTTGTAGATCGCGCCCGACGGGCACGACGCCATGCACGACGGGTTCAGGCAGTGCTCGCAGATCCGCGGCAGGTAGAACATGAAGGTCTTCTCGAGCTCGAACCGGATCTTGTCCTCCGACTCGCGGCGGACCTTCTCGACGATCGGGTCGAGGTGGCCCAGCTCGCTGGCACCGCCCAGGTTGTCGTCCCAGTTGGCCGACCACGTGACCTTGGTGTCCTTGCCCGTGATGAGCGACTTGGGCCGCGCCACGGGGAAGTCGTCGCCCAGGGGCGCCTCGACGAGCGTCTCGTAGTCGTACGTCCACGGCTCGTAGTAGTCCTCGAGCTCGGGCTGCACGGGGCTCGCGAAGATCGACAGCAGGCGCTTGGCGCGGCTGCCCGTGCGCAGCGAGAGGTTGCCCCGCTTGTTCAGGATCCAGCCGCCGCGCCACCGCTCCTGGTCCTCGTACCGGCGCGGGTACCCCTGCCCGGGCCGGGTCTCGACGTTGTTGAACCACACGTACTCGACGCCGGCGCGGTTGGTCCACGCCTGCTTGCACGTCACCGAGCAGGTGTGGCACCCGATGCACTTGTCGAGGTTCATCACCATGGCGACCTGAGCCATCACACGCATGTCGTCGCTCCCGCCCGCTCAGTACTCGACGTCCTGGGACCGGCGACGGATCGTCGCGACGATGTCGCGCTGGTTCCCCGTCGGGCCCAGGTAGTTGAAGGTGTAGGACAGCTGCGCGTAGCCGCCGATGAGGTGCGTCGGCTTGACCAGCAGGCGCGTCACGGAGTTGTGGATGCCGCCGCGTCGCCTGGTCTTCTCGGTCTTCGGGACGTCGATGGTCCGCTCCTGGGCGTGGTGGACGAACACGACTCCCTCCGGCATGCGGTGGGAGACGATCGCGCGCGCCACGTAGATGCCGTTCGCGTTGGAGCACTCGATCCACTCGTTGTCCTTCGCGCCGATCGCCTCGGCGTCGGCCGGGGACATCCAGCACGTCGGACCGCCGCGCGACAGGGACAGCATCAGGAGGTTGTCCTGGTACTCGGAGTGGATCGACCACTTGCTGTGCGGGGTCAGGTAGCGGACCGTCACCTGCTTCGCGCCGTCGGGGCCGAGCTCCGGCTCCCCCAGCAGCCGGTGCAGGTCCAGCGGGGGCCGATAGATCGGCAGCGCCTCGCCCAGGTCCTTCATCCAGCCGTGGTCGAGGAACAGGTGCATGCGGCCGGTCAGCGTGTGCCACGGCTTGAGGCGCTCGACGTTGACGGTGAACGGCGAGTACCGCCGCCCGCCGGTCTCCGACCCCGACCACTCCGGCGATGTGATGACCGGGACGGGACGCGCCTGCGTGTCCGCGAAGGTGATCTTCTTCTCCTCCGAGCCCTCCGCCAGGTCGTGCAGCTTCTTTCCTACGCGGCGTTCGAGCGCGTGGAACCCCTGCGTCGCGAGCTCGCCGTTCGTGGTGCCGGACAGGGCCAGGATCGCCTCGGCCATCTTCACGTCGGTGTCGAGCGCGGGCCGCCCGTCGCCGGCGCCGCCGAGCATCACGCCGTTCGCCTTCGCCAACCGCTCCACCTCGCCCTCGAGGCGGTAGGTGACGTTCTTGACCGTGAAGCCGAGCGTGCTCGCGAGCGGGCCGAGCGAGCCGAGCTTGTCGGCGATCGCCGTGTAGTCGCGCTCGACGACCTGCAGCAGCGGCATCGTGACGCCGGGCACCGCCGGGGCGTCGCCGTACCGCCAGTCGCCGCTCGCGCCGCCGTCGCGCGGCATCTCGCCGGGCGTGTCGTGCTGCATCGGCACGCTGACGAGGTCGTGCCGCACCCCCAGGTGGGTGCGCGCCAGGTCGGAGAAGCGCCGCGCCACCAGGTGGAACGCGTCGAAGTCGGTGCGCGCCTCCCACGGCGGGTCGATCGCCGGGGAGAAGGCGTGCACGAACGGGTGCATGTC
>JBCECL010000066.1:15962-22008 GCA_039207135.1 Brevundimonas sp. | reverse complement strand
CGGGCTTGACGACGAGCTCGTCGAGCCGGTCGAGCACCTCCTCGAGCGCGCCCGGGTCCTCCAGGCGCCAGGTGTCGACGTTGGCCAGGATCGGCTCCTCGCCGAGGTAGTACCGGATGAGGTCCGGGACGTAGGTGTAGACGAGCTTGTCGTCGGCCACGCCGTTGCCGACCGCGTTCGCGATGGTCACCGTCCCGTTGCGCGCGCACGTCATCAGACCCGGGCTGCCGAGCAGCGAGTCGGACTTGAACGCCACCGGGTCGAGGTACTCGTCGTCCACGCGTCGGTAGATCACGTCCACCCGTCGCCGGCCCTGCGTGGTGCGCATCCACACGCGCCCACCCGCGCAGAACAGGTCGCGCCCCTCGACCAGCTCGACGCCCATCGTCCGCGCGAGCAGGGAGTGCTCGAAGTAGGCGGAGTTGAAGACGCCGGGCGTCAGCACGACGACGGTCGGGTCGTCGACCCCGTGCGGAGCGGCAGCCGTCAGCGCGGCGAGCAGCCGGCGCGGGTAGTCGGCGACGGGCCGCACGCGCAGCGCCGCGAACAGCTCCGGGAACGTCTGCGCCATCGCGCGCCGGTTGGACAGCACGTAGGAGACGCCGCTGGGCACCCGCACGTTGTCCTCGAGCACGCGCCAGCCGCCCAGCGCGTCGCGCACGAGGTCGATGCCCGAGACGTGCACGCGCACGCCGTTCGGCGGCTGGATGCCGCGAGCGGCTCGGTGGAAGTGGGTCGAGGAGACGATGACGGAGCGCGGGATCACGCCGTCGGCGACGGCACGCTGCTGGCCGTAGATGTCCGCGAGGAACGCCTCGAGGGCCTTGACGCGCTGCGAGACGCCGGGCGCCACGTGGTCCCAGTCGTCGCTGCCGACGACCCTGGGCACCACGTCGAGCGGGAACGGTCGCTCCTCGCCCGCGAAGTCGAAGGTCACGCCCTGCGTGAGGTAGGTGCGGGCGAGCGCATCGGCTCGCGCCTGCAGCTCACCGGCCGTGAGCTCGGCGAGAGCCTTGTGCACCTTCCGGTACGCGGCGCGAGGTCCGTGCTCGGGATCGAGCATCTCGTCCCATGCCTGCCCCGGCGGGTAGTCGTCGAACAGGTCTGCCATGGTCGGACACTATTCCCGCCGTGTTGCGAGCGCGTGACGAGCCGCCCCCGTGCTCAACATGCACGACACATGAGCGTGCTCGCGGCCCCACGGCTCGGCGGCGCGCACGTGGGCCGGATCCGCGCAGTACCGTCGCGCTGTGAGGACGACGGGACTACGCGGGCTGCTGCGCCGCCTCGTGGCGCTCGTCCGCCCGGGACGCTCCACGCCCACCACCCCGGCTGCACGCCGCGGCCTGCCCGACTTCCACGGCACGGTCCGCACCGAGTACGGGCCGCACCCCGACGGCAGGGCCGATCCCGGCGAGATCGTCTGGACGTGGGTGCACTACGAGGAGGATCCGACGAAGGGCAAGGACCGCCCCGTGCTCGTCGTCGGGCGCGACGGCCACGCCGTGCTCGCGCTCATGCTGACCAGCAAGGACCACACGCGCGACATCGAGCGCGAGCGGCGGCGCGGGCGGTACTGGATGGACATCGGCTCCGGTCCGTGGGACGCGCAGCGCAGGCCCTCCGAGGTGCGACTCGACAGGGTCCTGCGCATCGATCCCGACACGTGCCGCCGGGAGGGGTGCGTCGTGGACCGTAGGCTGTTCGACGCGGTGGCGCGTGAGCTGGCTGTGATCCCGCACACCCCGCACGCACGCTGATTCCCGGCGCCCGGCTCGCCTGGTAAGATTGTTCCTCGCGTGTCCGCCCAGGTCGGCGGGCACTCGCCCAGCTCCTCTCCGAGGGTGTCCCCACGCCCCAGTCCCGGAGCTGAGCGCGCCCTCTACGACCTGTCAGATCGCTTCGGCGAACGCACAAGAGAGTCCACACGTGGCAAACATCAAGTCCCAGATCAAGCGCATCACGACGAACGAGAAGGCGCGCCTTCGCAACAAGGCCGTCAAGTCGGAGCTCAAGACGCACGTCCGTCGCGTCCGCGAGGCCGTCGCCGGTGGCGACAAGGACAGCGCGCAGGCCGCGCTCGTCGTCGCCTCGAAGAAGCTCGACAAGGCAGCCTCGAAGGGCGTGATCCACGCCAACCAGGCCGCCAACAAGAAGTCCGCGCTCGCGAAGTCGGTCGCCGCTCTCTGAGCAGGCGCCCACGGGCAGCCACGAGGCGCCATCCCTTCGGGGGTGGCGCCTTCGTCGTTCCCGACGGGTGAACTTCAGCGGCGGAGAGAGCGTTCTCCCACGCCAGCGACATGCCAGGAGGGGAAATTCGGCGTACGGATGGTTTGCCACCCTGGACATGTGGTGTCATGGATGGCATGACCCCGGACGACGCCGACGGGCGCTACGCCCGCCTCGCCGCGGCGGTCGAGGACGCGATCCCCGACACGCTGCGTCGCGAGTGGGAGCAGCGCGCATTGGCCGAGCCTGTGCTCGTCGCCCGCCAGGGAATCTTCTCCGCCGCCGGCTCTCCGGTCGCCTACCAGCTGTCGTTCCGCTCGCACATCGAGCAGATGTCGTCCTCGACCTCGTGGAGCGAGAGCCAGCACGACCACGCGACGGCGCACGTTCTCGACGCGACGTTCGGACGTGCCGACCTGGAGAGCGTGGCGCACGGGCGGTTGCTCTTCGTCCGGTGCACGCGGCCCTACCTCGTGGGCGCGCTGCCGGTCCCCGCCCGTCCCGACCGGCTCGTGATCGAGGTCCCGCACTGGGTGGACGTCGACCGTGACGTCGTCGCCGGGGTGCGCCGGCTCCGCGACGCGGGCTTCCGGATCGCGGTGCCGTCCTTCGTGAGCACGGCGCACCAACGCATGGTTCTTCCCCACGCCGACTTCGTGAAGATCGACGTGCGCGACCTCGACGTCGAGGGGCACCCGGTCGTCAGCCTCGCCCGCTCCTACGGTGCGACTCTCGTCGCCGAGTTCGTCGAGACGCCCGAGCTTCAGCAGCACGCGCAAGAGCTCGGGTTCCGGCTGTTCCAGGGGAATCTCCTCGAGCGCGCCGGCGTCCTCGACCGCGCCGGCGCTCGACCCGTGACGGGCTGACGCGAAGTCGCGTCACGATCCGCGTCCTCGGGTCTCTCAGTCAACGTGAGCATCCCCGCCACGCCGTGGCGGCTGTCGCCCCCACCGCGTGTGGCACGACAGCCGATCTGGACGCGCGAGCGGACGCTGTTCGCGCACGAGCTGCTCTACCGAGGGCACGACGGCCGTCCGGCCGGTGTCGACCGGTGGCACGTCAGCGCACAGGACCGCGCCACGATGGCCGTGCTCGATGCGCTGCGGTCGGGTGCGCCCTACCTGCGTGAGGGCCGCTCGTTCGTCAACGTGACCCGCTCGTTCATCGTCGACGACCTGCCGCTGCCCGAGCCGCACACCAACCTGGTGCTCGAGGTGGTCGAGACCGTACCCGCCGACGACGACGTGATGGCCGGCCTGGATCGCCTGCGCCGCCGCGGCTACGCGATCGCGCTCGACGACTTCGCCGCCACCGCGAACCAGGTCGCGATGCTCTCGTTCGCCGACTACGTGAAGATCGACTGCCGCGAGCTCGTGCGGCACGGTTCGGCCATGCTGGAGCTGGCCAGGCGCGACGGCGCCACGCTCGTCGCCGAGCGGGTCAGCGACGACGCGCTGGTCGAGCGATGTCTGTCGCTCGGCTTCGAGCTCCTGCAGGGCGACGCGCTCGGCGCGGCGACGACCCGCGTGCCCTGACGAGGTCTCAGGCGCCCGAGGCCGCCGCGACCCGAAGCACGGCGCGCTCCACCGCGAACTGCGGGTCGCGCCCCTCCCCCTTGACCTCGGCGTCGGCCTGAGCGACGGCGCTGATCGCTGCCGCGAGGCCCTCCGGGGTCCAGCGGCGCAGCTCGCGCGTGGCCTTGTCGACCTGCCACGGGGCGAGCCCGAGCTCTCGCAGGGCTCCCTGGCCACGGCTGCGCACCGCGGCGACCTTGGCCAGCGTCCGCAGCTTCATCGCGAGCGCGGCGACCATCGGCACGGGGTCGACGCCCGTCGCCAGCGCGTGGCGCAGCAGGGCGACCGCCTCGCCGGACTGCCCCGCGACCGCTGCGTCGGCGACCCGGAAGCCGGTCGCCTCGATGCGGCCGCCGTAGTAGCGCTCGACGACGTCGGCGCCGATCAGGCCGGTGGTGTCGGCGACGAGCTGCGAGCACGCCGACGCGAGCTCGCGCAGGTCCGAGCCGACCGCGTCCACCAGTGCGCGCACGGCTTCACCGTCGGCCCGGCGGCCGGCCCGTCGCAGCTCGGAGCCGACGAAGGCCGTCTTGTCGGAGTCGGACGTGATCGGGTCGCACGCGACGACGGGGACTCGCGCCGCCTTGAGCGCGTCGAGCAGCTTCTTGCCGCGCTGGCCCGAGCCGTACCGCAGCACCATCACGACGCCGGGGGCCGGCGTGGCGAGGTAGGTCGTCGCCTCGGCGAGCAGCTCCTCGGTGCCGCGCTCGAGACCGTCGACGACCACCACCTTGTCCTCGGCGAACAACGACGGGCTCGTCAGGACGCCGAGCGCCCCCGGCGTGTACTGGTCCGCGTCGAAGCGGGTGACCTCGACGGCCGGGTCGGCCGCCTTGGCCAAGGACACGATCCGGTCGATCGCCCGATCGGCGAGCAGACCCTCGGCGCCACGCACCAGCACGATCGGCGCGAGCGGGGCCTCGTCCCACGAGACCCCGTCGGTCGGCGCCGGGCGACCGGAACGGGCGGGGGCACGACGCGTGGCGGGAGGCACGCGCACAGCCTGCCAGACGGATCCGACACCGCCGACCTGCGCCGCTCAACGTCGCGAGACGAGGAGGCGGGAGACGCACAGCCCCGCGAGCGCGAGCACCCCGACCCCGGCCGCACCCGAGAGCCACGGCACGCTGGCGCCCGGCGCGCGCGAGGCCACCCGAGCGACCGCTCCGATCCACCAGCACGCGGCGCCGGCACCCCAGGCGAGCGCGTGCGCGAGCGGTGCGCACCAGGGCTCGAGCGCGCCCGCCAGCAAGCCGAGGACCGTCGCGGGCGCGACCGCGGGGACAGCCGCGAGGTTCGCCGGGATCGCGCAGGTGGTGAACGCCGGGGCAATGGCCACGACGGCGGGGCCGCAGGCCAGCTGGGCCGCGACGGGCACCGCGAGCGCGGGCGCGAACGCCCGGCCGAGCGCCGGCTCCCAGCGTCGCGCCAACGGGCCCGCCAGCAGCACGATCCCGGCCGTGGCCAGCACCGAGAGGACGAAGCCGAGCTCGCCGGCGAGCCACGGGTCCGCGACCAGCAGCACGATCACCGCGGCCGCGAGAGCCGCGGGGGCCCGCGCCGGACGGCCGAGCAGCATCCCCCACACCCCGACGAGCCCCATGGCCGCCGCGCGGACGACGCTGGCGGACGGGTGCACGAGCACGACCATCGCCGCCATCGCGCCGACGACGACGGCGGGCCGCCATCGACGACGCACCCCCGCCACGGCCGCCACCGTGAGCGTGAGCGTCGCCACCAGGGAGAAGTGCGAGCCCGAGACGGCGGTGAGGTGCGTCAGCCCCGCCGAGCGCATCGCCGCGCGCAGGTCGTCGGGCACCCGGGTCGTGTCGCCCACCGTCACGCCGGGGAGGAGCGCACCCGCGTCGCCGGGCAGACGCTGCGCGAGCTCCTGCTCGGCCGAGCGGACGCTGCGCGCGAGCCGGTGCGCCCTCCCCGGCGGCCCGACGAGCACCGGCGGGTCGGTGCACAGCACGAGGGCCACCGCTCGTTCGCCGACCGGGCTCCGCACGAGTCGCCCGCGCACCCGCACGCGCGCGTCGAAGTCAGGCAGGTCGGTCGCGGGACCGAGGACGCGAACCGGCGCACGAGCCGCCTGCGAACGCGGCGAGGCGCCCGGCGTCTGCACGCGCTCGGTCGTCAGCATCCACGCGGCCCGCGCGGGGGCCCCGGGCCAGGCCGGCGGCAGGAGCACGGGATCGCCCGTCACGCGCCCTTCCACGACCACCACGGCGCCGTCGAGC
>JBCECL010000066.1:0-15862 GCA_039207135.1 Brevundimonas sp. | reverse complement strand
GCAGCCAGGCTCGGGACGAGCCGCAGGTCGTGCGGCGGCTCGGCGGGTGGGGGCTCGGCGGGTGTGGGCCCAGGCGGCGCGGGAGCACGGCTCACACGCGCACCAGGGAGCGGAGCCGCTCGAGCAGCGCCGGCCCGATCCCGGGGACGTCGTCGAGCTCGTCGACGTCCGCGAACCGGTGCTCGGCACGGTAGTCGACGATGTTCTGGGCCAGCACGGGCCCGATGCCGGGCAGCTCGTCGAGCTCGGTGGCGGTGGCCGTGTTCACGTCGAGCAGTCCGGGTGTCGTCGGACCAGTGGGCGGCACGGGCGCCGACGCGGGTTGGCCGACGCGAGGCACCACGAGCTGCTCGCCGTCGACCAGCACGCGCGCGAGGTTGAGGGCGTCCAGGTCGGCGTGCTTGGTCGGTCCGCCCGCCGCGTCGATCGCATCGGCCGCCCGAGCGCCGACGGGAAGGCGTACGACGCCGTGGCGACGGACGGCACCGACGACGTGCACCACGACGACAGCGGCGGTCGCCGACGGTGCGGCGGTGGGCGCCGCTGATGCGCCACACCCGCTCCCGCATGCGGACGCGCCCGCTGGCGCTCGGGGCACCGGCAGCTCGACCGCGGGGCCGGCGGCGACGGATGCGGCCCGCAGCGCGACTCCCCCGCCCACGATCGCGAGCGCGATCGCCGCGGCCGCAGCCGCGCGCCACGTCACCGCCCATCGCACCCGCCGCCGGGGCTCAGCCCGACCGGCCGGGCCGACAGGGTGCCCGTGCTCGGCCGTGTACCCGGCGCGCACGGCGTGCAGCGCGGTCGTCGTCGCCGGCACCCACCCGGGTCTCGGCGGGTCGTCGCTCGCGTCCGCGACCGTGTCCGACGCGTTCGCGAAGGCTGCTGCCGCGTCCGTCGCGGTCCCGTGAGCCAGGGCCGCGGAAGAAGCGGCCGACGAGACCGCGTCGTGCTGCGCCGCCACCAGCTCGTCGAGCCTGCGTGCGACTCGGCTCGGTTCGGGTGGGCGGCGGGACACAGGCCGACGCTAGGTTCGCGCCCTAGCGACGCCGCGAGCCAGGCTCGGTCCCTGTGGACGAGCGTGCCTGCGCGCCGGGCTGTGGTCGCGTCGAGCGCCGTCCAGCCGTCAGGCGTCGACGACGACAGCCGCGAGCAGGCCCGGGCCGGCGTGCGCCGCGAGCACCGCGCTCGACTCGCACACGACGACCTCGACGATGCGATCCCCCGCCCAGGCCGTGAGCTGGTCGGCGATGGCCTCCGCGACGTCGGGCTGACCGAGGTGGTGCACGGCGACCCGCGCGCGACCGCGACGGGCCACGTCCTCGAGCACGACGGCCTGCAGCCGGTCGCGCGCCGCTCGGCGCGTGCGGACCTTCTCGGCGACGACCACGTGGCCGTCGCTCAGCGTGAGCAGCGGACGCAGCCCGAGGACCGTTCCGAGGGCCGCTGCCGGAGCACTCAGTCGTCCGCCGCGGCGCAGGTGCTCGAGCGAGTCGACGAGGAACCAGACGCCAGCATGCGCGGCGACCGCCTCCGCGTGCGCCGAGACCGCCGCGGCGTCGGGCAACGGCTGGGGCACCGCCCGGCGGCGGAACCAGGGGCGCGTCGGCTGCGCGACGGGAGGGGCCGGGGCCATCAACGTCTCGGGCGTGATCGACCCCGCGGACGCGAGCCGCGCCGCCTCCAGGACCCCGAACCCGAGAGCCATGCCCACGGCACGCGAGTCGACCACGTGCACCGGGAGCGGCGCCTGCTCGGCGGCGAGCCTGGCCGCCTGCACGGTCCCGGACAGCTCGCCGGACAGGTGCACCGACACGACGGCACTCGCGCCGGCGGCAGCCGCGCGCTCGTACGCGGCGGCGAACGCCGCGGGAGGCGGCTGGGACGTGCTCACGCGTGCGCCCCGGCCGAGCGCCGCCAGCAGGTCGCTCGACGACAGGTCGACGCCCTCGACGAACCGCTCGCCGTCGACGACCACGTCGAGCGGCACGACGCCGATCCCCCAGCGCTCGGCCACCCCCTCGGGCAGCGAGGCGGTCGAGTCGGTGACGATCGCGAGCGCGGGCCCGTCGGCCCGTGCGTCGCGGTCGCGGCTCAGGCCGGCACCACGTTGACGAGCTTGGGCGCGCGCACGATCACCGTGCGGATCCCCCGCCCGTCCAGCGCACGCTGGACGCCCGCGTCGGCCAGCGCGAGCTCACGCAGCTCAGCCTCGCCGATCCCGGCGGGGACCTCCGCACGGCCACGCACCTTGCCCTGCACCTGCAGGATGCACGTGACCGTGTCCTCGACCAGGTACGCCGGGTCGGCGACCGGGAAGGGCGCGTGCACGAGCGACGACTCGTGGCCGAGCCGCGACCACAGCTCCTCGGCGACGTGCGGCGCGACGGGCGCAGCCATCAGCACGAGCGCCTCGGCCGCGACGCGGGGCGTCGCCGGGAGCGTGGTCAGGTGGTTGTTCAGCACGATGAGCTTCGCGATCGCGGTGTTGACCCGCATGTGCTCCATGTCGGTTCGCACGCCGTCGATCGTGTGGTGCAGGACGCGCAGCGTGGCCTCGTCGGGCGCGTCGTCCGTCACGACGATCGAGCCGTCGCTCTCCGAGACGACGTTGCGCCACATGCGCTGCAGGAACCGCTGCGAACCGACCACGGCCCGCGTCTCCCACGGGCGCGACAGGTCCAGGGGGCCCATCGACATCTCGTAGACGCGCAGGGTGTCGGCGCCGTACTCGGCGTACATGTCGTCGGGCGTCACCATGTTCTTCAGCGACTTGCCCATCTTCCCGTACTCACGGTTGACGGCCTCGCCGTTCCAGGTGAACCCGGTCGGCGACGACGCGTCCTCGACGACCTCGGCCGCCGGGACGTGCACGCCTCGCGAGTCGGTGTACGCGTACGCCTGGATGTAGCCCTGGTTGAACAGCTTCTGGAACGGCTCGCCCGAGCTGACGTGCCCCAGGTCGAACAGCACCTTGTGCCAGAACCGCGCGTACAGCAGGTGCAGCACCGCGTGCTCGACGCCGCCGACGTACAGGTCGACGCCGCCGATCGAGCCGGCGTCCTGGGCGCCGTGCCCCGGGCCCATCCAGTACCGCTCGAGCTCCGGCTCGACGAGCGTGACGTCGCTGGTCGGGTCGAGGTAGCGCAGGTAGTACCAGCACGAGCCGGCCCAGTTGGGCATGGTGTTCGTGTCGCGGCGGTACTGCTTCGGGCCGTCGCCGAGGTCGAGGGTGACGGTGACCCAGTCCTCGTTGCGGCCGAGCGGCGGCTCGGGCGAGGACGCGGCGTCCTGCGGGTCGAACGTGCGCGGCGAGTAGTCGGGCACCTCGGGGAGGTTCACCGGCAGCGAGTCGGTCGGCAGCGCGACCGGCTGGTCGTGCTCGTCGTAGACGATCGGGAACGGCTCGCCCCAGTAGCGCTGGCGGCTGAACAGCCAGTCGCGCAGGCGGTAGGTGATGGTCTCCTCGCCCACGCCCCGCTCGCCGAGCCAGGCGATGATCGCGGCCTTGGCGTCGGCGACCGAGAGGCCGTCGAGGCTGATCGACTCGTTCGACGAGTTGATGACCGCACCGGCCCCGGTGCGCGCGCCGTCGGGCGTGCCGTCGGGCGCGTCCACCGTGTAGACGACGGGCAGCTCGTAGGCCTGCGCGAACGCGAAGTCGCGCTCGTCGCCGCCCGGCACGGCCATGATCGCGCCGGTGCCGTAGCCCATGAGCACGTAGTCGGCCGTGAAGATCGGCAGCAGCTCGCCGTTGACGGGGTTGGCCGCCAGGTGGCCGGTGAAGACGCCGGTCTTGCGGCCCGCGTCGGCCTGCCGCTCCACGGCGGTCTTGGCGGCGGACTCCGCGCGGTAGGCCGCGACTGCCTCGGCCGGGCTCGCGTGGCCGCCGGTCCAGGCGTGGTGCGTCCCGTCGGGCCACTGCGCCGGCACCTCGTCCAGCAGCGGGTGCTCGGGGGCCACGACCATGAACGTCGCGCCGAACAGCGTGTCGGGGCGGGTCGTGAACACCTCGACCGTGTCGCCCCCGATGACGGAGAAGCGCACACGCGCGCCCGAGGAGCGCCCGATCCAGTGCCGCTGCATCGACTTGACCTTCTCGGGCCAGTCGATGTGCTCCAGGTCGTCCGTCAGGCGGTCGGCGTAGGCCGTGATGCGCATGTTCCACTGCCGCAGGCTGCGCTGGAACACCGGGAAGTTGCCGCGCTCGGAGCGCCCCTCGGAGGTGACCTCCTCGTTCGCCAGCACGGTACCCAGACCGGGGCACCAGTTGACCGGCGTCTCCGACACGTACGCGAGGCGCTGCGAGTCGACGACCCGCCGGCGCTCGACCGCGCTCAGGTCGGCCCACGCGGTGTCCACCGGGACGCCGGCGACCTCGGGCAGCGCGCGACCGGCCGCGTACGCCGCCTCGAGCGTCTCGATCGGGCGAGCGGCACCACGGCCGCCGTCGGCGCGCAGGGCGTCCTCGTCGTACCAGGACCCGAAGATCTGCAGGAAGATCCACTGCGTCCAGCGCACGTACGCGGGGTCGATCGTGGCGAACGAGCGGCGCGAGTCGTGGCCCAGGCCCAGTCGGCGCAGCTGGCGCTTCATGATCGCCATGTTCGCCTCGGTGGTCGTGCGCGGGTGCTGGCCCGTGGCCACGGCGAACTGCTCGGCCGGGAGCCCGAACGCGTCGAAGCCGAGCGCATGCAGCACGTTGTCGCCCTGCATGCGGCGGAAGCGCGCGACCACGTCGGTCGCGATGTAGCCGAGGGGGTGGCCGATGTGCAGGCCCGCACCCGAGGGGTACGGGAACATGTCCATCACGAAGTACGGGGAGGCGCCGGGCTCGGCGTGCTTCCCGTCTCCGTCCGTCAGGTCACCGACCGGGTTCGCCGCGAAGTACGTCCCGCGCCGCTCCCACTCGTCCTGCCACCGGAGCTCGATGTCCTGCGCGAGCGCCGCGGTGTAGCGAAAGGGGACGTCGTCGTTCGGCGTCACGGGGGCGGTGGTCGAGGTGTCCTGCGAAGTCACCCCGCGAGTTTACCGGCACGTATAGACGCGCCGGACGGTCAGGCCGCGACGCCCACCGGCTCGCGCTCCGACGTGGTGGCGGGCGTGCGCGGCGGGGCGCCGCGTCCCACCGTCAGGAACACCACGAGGCCGAGCGTCGTCAGTCCGGCGCCGACCCAGGCGGGGGCGAGGTAGCCGTACCCGGCCTCGATGACGACCCCGCCGAGGAAGGCGCCGGTCGCGTTGCCGAGGTTCAGCGCCGAGTGGCACAGCGCGGCACCCAGTGAGGGCGCCGCCGGCGAGACGTCCATGAGGCGCGTCTGCAGGGACAGGCCCAGGATCTGCGAGCTCACGCCGAGCAGCACGAGCGCGAGCACGGCCGGGACGGGGTACGGGCCGACGAGGGCGATCGAGACGAGCACGAGGATCGTCGTGACCATCCCGATGACGACCGTGCGCATGACCGAGCGGTCCGCGAGCCGGCCGCCGATGATCGTGCCGGCCGTCATGCCCAGGCCGTAGACCGAGAGCACGACGGGCACGACGCCGACCGACAGGCCCGTCACGTCGGTGAGCAGCGGCTTGACGTAGGAGTAGACGGCGAACATGCCGCCGAAGCCGATGGCGCCCGCGCCGAACGCGATCCACAGCCGCCGGTTCTTGAGCGCTGCGAGCTCGGTGCGCACCGTCGCGCCCTCGAGCGGCGCGAGGGACGGCGTCCAGGCCCGCAGGGCGAGGAGCGTCGCGAGCCCGATGAAGCCGACCCCGACGAAGGCCCACCTCCAACCGACCGCGTGGCCGACGATCGCCGTGAGCGGCACGCCGACCGCGCACGCGATCGTGAGTCCGGCCATCATCGACGAGACCGCCCGACCGCGCCGGGCCTGGCCGACGACCGCCGTGCCCATGACCGCGCCGACGCCGAAGAACGCGCCGTGCGGCAGACCCGCGAGGAACCGGGCTGCGACGAGCGACTCGGCCGTGGGCGCGAAGGCTGACAACACGTTCGCGACCGTGAACGCGACCATCAGCCACAGCAGCAGGCGGCGCCGGTCCATGCGGGCCCCGAGCGCGGCGAGCGTGGGAGCGCCGACGACGACGCCGAGCGCGTAGGCGGTGATGGCCCAGCCTGCTGCGGGGATCGAGACGTCGAGGTCGGAGGCGATCTCCGGCAGCAGCCCCATCGAGGCGAACTCGGTGGTTCCGATGCCGAAGCCGCCGAGCGCGAGGGCGAAGAGCGCGGCGCGAGCCTTGCCGGTGGGCAGCGGGAGCATGGTCCTCCAGAGTCGTATCGATTCGATTCGGCCGCGGAGTACGCCGTCGTCAGCTCCGGTGGATGGCAGTCAGCCTACGCGACGCGCGGTCGACCGTCGCGCCGCCACGGCGAGCCTGGACTACTGGACCAGCCAGATCGCGCGAGCGGCGACCTCACCCAGCTCCACGGTCCGCTCGCCCAGCTGCAACGAGGCGATGCCCACCGCGTCACGGCGCTCGGCGACCACCACGACGGCATCGAGCGCGAGCCCGACCGACTCGACGTAGCGCAGCAGCTCGGGATCGGCGTCCGAGATCCGCGCGACGTGCCACTGGCCGGGCGACGCGTCCCAGAGCACGGTTGCGGGCGGCGGGTCGAACGCCCCGTCCGGTCCCGGGATCGGGTCGCCGTGCGGATCCCTGGTCGGGTGGCCCAGGTGCGCCGCGAGCCGCTCGACGAACACGTCGGAGACGGCGTGCTCGAGGACCTCGGCCTCGTCGTGCACCTCGTCCCAGCCGTAGCCGAGGACCTCCACGAGGAACGTCTCGACCAGCCGGTGCCGCCGCACCATCGCGAGCGCCAGCGAGCGACCGTCGTCGGTCAGCCCGACCGCCCCGTACGGCTCGTGCGTGACGAGGCCCGAGTCGGCGAGCCGCCGGACCGTCTCGGAGACGGTGGACGCACCCACGCCCAGCCGCGCGGCGAGCATCTTCGTGGTGACCGGGCGGTCCTCCCACTCGGTCGCCGACCAGATCACCTTGAGGTAGTCCTGGCTCACGGACGACAGCTGCGCGGGCTCGGGTGTGCTCACGCGCCCCAGGGTAGGCCGTCGGCCGGGACGACGTCCCGGGTGCTCAGCGTCCTCGCCTGCTGGTGCGCTCAGTGGCCGACGTCCCAGTGCCACGGCTCGCCGCGGAGGTTGTGGAGCCCGTAGTCGCCCGCGTGCTCGACCATCCACGCGTACGCCGGTCCGCCGTGGATCGTGCGCCCGTCGACCGTGAAGTCGATCGCGGTCCCCCGCTCGTGCAACGACTTCCCGGGCGGGGCCGTCGCGGGGTGGCAGCGGCCCGCGGCGTTGCAGTTCTGGGCCCGCAGCGCCCTCTGCTCGGCGTTGCTGCGCCATCCCCAGCCGCCGAGGTCGATCCCGTCGGCCCGAGCCGCGGCGATGAGCGCCTCGACCGCGGCGAGCATGCACGGGTGCACGCGGATGCCGGTCGAGGTCAGCACGGTCGCGGCGAACGGCACCGGTCCGTCGACGTCCTTGCAGTCGGTCGCGAGGGCGTCGGACGTGAACGTCGCCGCCGGGACGTCGGCACGCCACAGCTCCTGCCCGGTCGGGGCGCGCAGCACGACTCCCCCGACGTCGAGCGTGAGCGTCGCGTGCGTCGTCCCGGCCGACTCGCTCGTCCAGTACACGGCGTCGTCCGTGCCCTTCAGGACCAGGTCGCCGTTCTTGCGCAGCGTCAGGCGCAGCTTCTCGTCGGGTGCGGCGGTCAGCACGGCCCAGACCGCGTGCCCGTCCACCTCGAGCCGCAGACCGTCCTGGTCGACCCGCAGCGTCAGGCGCCCGTCGGGCGAGTCGAGCCGCTCGCCGACCTTCAGCGACTTGCCGGCCGCCAGCGACTCCGGCCCGAGCGCCGTGCCCGTGCTCCAGAGCTCGTTGCCCTCGCGGTCGACCAGCACGAGGTTGCCGTCGTCCTGCAGCGTGAGCGTCGCGTCCTTGTGCCCGTAGGTCCCGGTGCGCCAGGCCGCGTACCCCGCGGGGGTGCGGATGGCGAGGTCGCCGTCGTCCCGGAGCGCGAGCGACGAACCCGCGACGGACGTCTCCGAGGACCACCGCACGCGCGCGTCCGGCCCGAGCAGCTGCAGGTCGCCGTCCTCGCTCATCACGAGCGTGTGCCGCCCGTCCTGCGATGCGAGAACTTCACCCGGCGCGAGGGCGCCACCCGAGTTGAGCAGCGACGCGGGCGTCTGCGTGCCCGCCGACCAGACGACGTGGTCCTTGGCGTCGCGCACGACGATGTCCCCGTCGTCCTGCACGACGAGGTGCGCACCCTTGGTGCCCGCGGTCTTGGTGTGCCAGCGGACCTTCCCGTCCGCGGTCATGAGCGCCACGTCGCCGTTGTGCCGCACGACGAGACGAGAGCCCGGCACGCCGGGGCCACTCGTCCAGCGCAGCTCGCCCTGCCCGTCGTACATCGACAGCACGCCCGACCGCTCGACGACGACCACACGCCCGCCATCTGCGGAGACGAGCGACTGGGTCGCCGTCAGCGTCTCGCCCACGTCGAGCGTGTCCTCACGGTCGGCCGGTGCGGTGCTGCTGGGTGACGGGCTCGGGTCGTCCGGCGCGGCGAAGGCCGGGGACGTCGCCGACAGCGTCCACACGAGGCCGAGGGCGATCGGGATGGAGACGATCCGGGCCGCACGCGAGCCACGGACGACCCGCCCGAGCACCTGCACGGCTGCCTTCCCTTCCCGCTACACGCTGCGCTGCCCACGCATCGAGCGCACCGCCCGAGAGCTCCAGCGTCGGAATTGTCGGGTCTGTGCGCTCCGGCCACGGTAAACCCATCCCGCGCGGATCACACGGGTGAAGGCTGAGCACCGCCCGATCAGGCACCATCGTCGCCCTCAGAGGCGAACGTCAGTTGACCCCCGGTGGAACAGGCGCGATCCCCCCTGCGGGGACGACCGGCGCGACGATCGCCTTCGGCCACGGGCTCGGCCACAGCACGTGCGCCGTGCCGTCCGGCGTCACCTGCACCACCTGGTAGTCGACGAACGTCCTGGCGCGGCGGTCCCAGTGCAGGACCGTCATCTCGGCCGTCCCGTGCAGCTCGCCGATCGTCGGCTGGTTGAGGCTCGCTCCCGCCGAGCTCGAGCTGATGTACCGGATGCCGTCGCCGACCTGCACCGGGTTCGTCCGCCGGTGCAGGTGGCCGGAGATCTGCGCCGGCGCGCACCCCCGGTCGAGCGTCGGGTCCCCGACCCACGGCGTGTGGATCAGCAGCAGGTCGACGCCGTCGTCGTCGCCGCACGCGGTGTCGGCGAGGTCGGCGGCCTCCTGAGGCGTCGAGCGGAGCCCGCCGGACGTGCCCTGCCCGAGCCGGGTCTGGTTGGGGTCGCGGTCGCCGAGGATGCGCATGCCGTCGACCTCGACCACCTCGCCGCTCAGCACCTTGGCGCCCGCGCGTGCGTACATGGCCGACGTCTGCGCCGAGTCGTGGTTGCCCGGCGACGTCACGAGCTCGACACCGTCGGGCACCGCGTGCGCGAACGTCGAGACGCAGAACTGCTCGACCTGCGTGCCGTTGATCGTCGTGTCGCCCGCGTCCAGCACGAGCGACGCGCCCGAGCGCTTCGCGAGCGTGGTGATCAGCGGCGCCATGCCGACGTTGCAGTGCAGGTCGGAGACCACGAGCACGGTCAGGAGGTCCGGCGGTCGGCTGACGCCCGCGGCAGCCGTCCCGCCGAGCAGCTCCTGCTGAGCCTGCACCGCGTTCTGCGTCGCGTCCCAGTGGACCGCGAGCGAGCGGTTGGCACGCGCGTAGAACTTGTTCGTGTTGCGGTACGCGTCGAGCGCGCTGCGTCCGTACGTGTCGATCACGCCGCCGAGCCGGCCCGTCACGCGCGCACCCTCGAGCGCCGTGCCGTCGAAGACGGACTCGGTGGGCGCGCGCGCCTCGTCACGTCGCGCGTTCGCGACGCCCGACGCGACGACCACGACGACGAGTGCGAGCGCGGTGCCCACGAGCAGGTGGCGCTCGTGGGGCCGCACACGGTCGGCCAGCTCGCGTCGCCGTGCCGCGCCGAGGAGCGCACCGATCCCGCCCCACGTGAGCACGGCGACGAGGAGGCACCCCAGGGTGCGCAGGATCGCGTTGAACACCAGGCCGCGCGCGACGTCGTGGATCACGGCCTGCGGCGCGGCGAAGAACTGCACGTACCCCTGGACGTCACCGGCCAGCGCACGCAGGGTCGTGGCCTGGTCGAGCCCGACGAACGACTCGGGGATCTCCTTGACGGTGATGAGCACGCCGAGGTCGAGCGGCAGCGGCGAGTCGATCTGCAGGGTCCCGAGCGGGCCGAGATCGACCGTGACGGTGGCGTCCGTCGTGACGTCGTACCGCGCCTCGTGGGGACCGAGGCTGCCGTCGACCGAGGCCGTCGAGACACCGACCGCGACACAGGCCAGCACGATGAGCAGGCTCGCGAGCAGCCGCGGCCACCAACGTCGACGCCTCGGCGCCTCGTCGGGGGTCGTCGGGCTGCTCATGCGGTCCAAGCCTACGTGCGGGTCCAGGCTGCCTATGCTCGTGCGGTGCCGCACCCGCGCCGATACCGCCTCGCCTCGACGTGGCTGGTCGAGGCGCCCGTCGAGCGGTGCTGGGCGGTCCTGGCCGACCCGACCATGAGCTGGCCGCGCTGGTGGCCCGGCGTCCGGGCACGCGACGTCCGACCGCACGCGGAGCTCGTCGGCAGCACCGCGCACGTCGAGTTCCGCGCCCGGATCCCCCACGTCCCGGGTGCGTACACTCTGCGCCTCGACCTCGCCGTCGCGGGGGCGGAGCCGCCGCGACGCGTGACGCTGCGAACGACCGGCGACCTCGAGGGTTCGGCGTTCGTGGAGCTCGCGCGCGCGTCGTCACCCGATTCGACGCGGATCACCGTCGACTGGGACGTGCAGACCACCCTGGCGTGGATGAACGTGCTCGGCCCCGTGCTCGCCCGACCGTTCGCCGCGTCGCACGCCGCCGTCATGCGCGCGGGCGAGCAGGGGCTGCGGCAGCTGCTGGCCGACTCCTGAGGGTGCCGGCCCGCTTGCCTCAGGCGCGCGCGTCGCGCCAGGCCACCCACTGCTTGACGAGCGAGAGGTCGTAGTCCGGGCCGGACGTGCCGATCGTGAACAGCGTCGCACCGGCGTCGAGCAGCGGGCCGGCGACGTCCTGCGGCGGGCGCGACACGCCGACGGAGCGCTCGACGAGCGCCGCGGTGTCGCGACCGACCGCCTCACCGTGCTCGTCGAGGATCGCGCTCTTGCGCGCGAGCGTCTCCACGTCGCCGAACGAGTGCCACGCGTCCGCGTGCTCAGCGACGACCCGCAGGGTCTTGCGCTCGCCGCCGCCGCCGATGAGCACCGGGATGTCGCGCGTCGGCGCAGGGTTGGCCGCCGCGAGACGAGCCTTGATGCGCGGGAGCGCCTGCGCCAGGTCGGCGATGCGCGACCCGGCGGTGCCGAACTCGTACCCGAACTGGTCGTAGTCCTTCTCGAACCAGCCTGCGCCGATCCCGAGGATGAGCCGACCGCCGCTGATGTGGTCGACCGTCCGTGCCATGTCCGCGAGCAGCTCGGGGTTGCGGTACGAGTTGCACGTGACCAGGGCGCCGATCTGGACGCGCTCGGTCTGCTCCGCCCACGCGCCGAGCATCGTCCAGCACTCGAAGTGCTTGCCGTCCGGGTCGCCGCTGAGCGGGAAGAAGTGGTCCCAGTTGAAGATGATGTCGACGCCGGCGTCCTCGGCGCGGCGGACCGCGTCGCGAATCTGGCCGTAGTCGGCGTGCTGGGGCTGGAGCTGGACACCGATGCGCACGGGGAAGGTCACGCGTCGAGCCTAGGCTGCCCGCTCCCGCAGACGCACGCCGGATTCCGTTCGTCTCACTGGTAGGTGACGAGATCCGGCTTCGGCTTGATCTTGTAGGTCTTGGTCGCCGAGAGCATGGGCTTGTCCTCGTCGATGAAGTTCTTCCAGCCCCAGTGCACCTTGGGCGCGTTGGCGCGCAGCGCCTTCCACGTGGCGAGCTTGGCGGGCTGGGTGCCCTGCCCGTCCACGTGGATCAGCAGCGCGAGCTCGTCGTGCGACGTCTTGAGCTTGCTGCGCCCCACGATCATCTTGAGCGAGAACTGGTGCAGCACGAGCAGCTTCTGCGGCAGCTTGTGCTGCCGCGTGAACGCGGCGAGCCAGTCGGCGGTCTTGTTGACCTCGGCGATCTTCACCGAGCCGATCTGCTTGAGGTGCACCTGGTCCTTCTTGAGCCGCCACTCGGGGTCCAGCGCGAGCCCGACGTTCGGCAGCGCGAGCAGCGACGAGTAGCGCTTGGCCTGCGTCAGGAAGTCGGTGCGACCCGGCTGCAGGTCGAGCACGACGGCCAGACCCTTCTTGCGGGCCGCCTCGACGAGCGGCTTGAGCTCGTCCACGGAACGCTCACGCGAGTAGTTCCCGTCCTTGCCGGCGTCCGCGGACGCGATCGTCGCGATGATCTCGACCATCGGGACGACCTTGGCCTTGGTCAGGGACTTGTACTTGGCCGCGGTCTTGGTCGCGCGCGTGATCGTCTTGGGCACGGACTGCTCGCCCAGCACGCCCAGCGCCTTGCTGCCCGGCGTGCCGTAGAGCGCGACGTACCGCTTGCCGCGCACGCCCTTGCCCGTGGGGAAGATCAGCTGGCCTCCGCCGGGGAGCTGCACCCCGGTGCTCGCGCTCGCGACGCGCGACGCGACCGTCTTGGCCGAGCCGAAGCCGACCCCGAACGTGATCACGTGGCTCGGGTCGGCCGCGGCGATCGCCTTCACGGACTCCGCCGTCGCACGAGGATCACCGTTCGCGACGTGCACGATCGGGACGCCGGCGGCGCGGACGCTCGCGAGCGCGGTCGCGGGAAGGGGTCCGTCGCCGACGAGCGCGACGACGTCGGCGGGCGCGGCTGGGCGGGCGCCGGCGATCGCCCCGAGCTGCTGCAGATCGCCACCCGACGCGAGCGCCACCGTCGTGAGCCCAGCCAGCCGCGGCGCCTTCCCGATGGTGACGACGCGGACGGCACCGAGCCGGCGGGCCTCGGCCTCGAGCTGCGCAGCAGCCACGCCGGGACCGGACAGCAGCACGGGGACGCCCAGGCGCGCGGAGGCGGCCGCCGCCGACTCACGAGCCTCTCGGTCACCCGACGGGGCGACGACCACGGTCGACGCCGACGTGAAGAGCGCGCGCGAGGCGGCCAGCGCCGCCGGGGCGCCGACGCCGCGCACGGCGGTGACGCTCACGCCTGCGGCGTGTCTCGCAGCGGTCGCCGGAGGATCCAGCACCGGTGGGTGGACCGGCGCGGGCGCGACGGCGGGAGCCTCGACCACCTCGGGCGCGAGCGCATCGACACCCGAGGCGGCGACGTCGACCGCGACCGGGGACGACCCCGACGAGCAGGCCGCGAGCAGTGCGACCGAGACGAGTCCGGCTGTCAGGACGACGGGCAGTCGACGGTACGAGCGAGTCACGGGCACTTACCTCCTGGGTCCGCCCGTCACTGTAAGCGGCTCAGCGATCCGACACGCGGGACTCGGCGGACGGTTTCGCGAACTTCGTCTAGATCGAGCGCGGCTGCTCGAGCTCGTTGGTGCCGAGCCCGCGCAGGAAGCGCGGCCCACGCTCGGCCAGCTCCGCCTCGAACTGCGCCGCCCACGGGCCGTACGGGACCCGCGAGAGCGCGTCGTTGGAGAAGCGGGGGTCGTCGGTCACCTCCGTCACGCAGAAGGCCGGGATCTGCAGGTTCGTCACGGGCCCGCCGCGTTCGACCTCCGCGACGACGAGAGGCGCGTTGTCCCCGCCGAACGTGTCGATGACCCAGCCGTCGGAACCGAGCCACGACGAGTGCCGGGTCTTGACGATGCGGGCTCCGCCGCGCCGGATCATCTCGAGCCCGACGGCCACGTCGACCTCGCGCTCGACCTCGTACCGCGTGCCCTCGTTCATCGGGCCCTTGAGCGTGACCGCGCAGAAGTCGAACAGCTCGGCGTTGGCGTCCAGCACGGTCAGCGCGTCGAGCGAAGGGTCGAGGACCGCCGTGCCGCCCGAGGTCTGCGCCCGCAGCCGCATCGCGAAGCCCTCGTCGGCCAGGTAGTAGCTCTGCACGATCAGGGTCGGCGCGCCGTCGAGGACGTCCAGCGGGAGGTCGCGCACCCAGAAGCGCCGCTCGAACTCGAAGTCGCCGTTACCGGTGTCGCTCACCCCGCCAGACTAGGGGCCCGCACCCGCCCATGGGCGGGTGCGCACCCCGGGTGTCGTTGCTCACGTCGTTCACGTTCGTGCAGGTAGGTATGAGATGGTGGTCCTTCCGGGAGCGCCGCACATGAGCGTGCGCCCCGCGTCGTGGAGATCGCCCGAGCCCGCAGTTCGACTCGGTTGCTAGCGCGGCGATCCCGACCCAGCCCTGAGAGGCCCTTTCTCTTGACCACTTTCACCGACCTCGGTGTGCCCGCTGCCCTCGTTCGTTCGTTGGCGGAGCAGGGCATCACCACCGCCTTCCCCATCCAGACCGCGACCCTCCCCGACTCGCTCGCCGGCACCGACGTGCTCGGCCGCGGGCGGACCGGCTCCGGCAAGACGCTCGCCTTCGCCCTGCCGCTCGTCGTGCGCACCGCCGCGGCCCGCACCCGGACCGTGGCGCGCCGCCCCCGGGCCCTCGTGCTCGCCCCGACGCGCGAGCTGGCGACCCAGATCGACGCCACGGTCGCCCCGCTGGCGCGCGAGCTCGGCCTGCGCACGACGACGATCTTCGGCGGCGTCGCCCAGTCGCGCCAGGTCACGGCGCTCGACGCGGGCGTCGACATCGTCATCGCGTGCCCGGGCCGCCTCGAGGACCTGATGAAGCAGCGCCTCGTCTCGCTCGACGACGTCCAGATCACGGTGCTCGACGAGGCCGACCACATGGCCGACCTGGGCTTCCTGCCCGTGGTCAAGCGCATCCTGGACCGCACGCCGCCCAAGGGTCAGCGCCTGCTGTTCTCCGCGACGCTGGACAACGGCGTCGACGTGCTCGTCAAGCGGTACCTCACCTCGCCCGTCGAGCACTCCGTGGACAGCGCGGCCTCCCCCGTGTCGACCATGACGCACCACGTGCTCGAGGTCCGCGACGCCGAGACCAAGAAGGCGGTCGTCGCCCAGCTCGCCGCCGGGACCGGTCGCCGCGTGCTGTTCATGCGGACCAAGCACCACGCCAAGAAGCTCGCCAAGCAGCTGACGGCCGACGGCATCCCCGCGGTCGACCTGCACGGCAACCTCGGCCAGGGCGCGCGCGAGCGCAACCTCGAGGCGTTCTCGACGGGCGCCGTCAAGGTGCTCGTCGCGACCGACATCGCGGCGCGCGGCATCCACATCGACGACGTCGAGCTCGTCATCCACGTGGACCCGCCCGCCGAGCACAAGGCCTACCTGCACCGCTCGGGCCGTACCGCGCGCGCCGGCTCGGGCGGCGACGTCGTCACGCTCGTGCTCCCGGAGCAGCGCGGCGACGTCCGTGCGCTGACGCGGGCCGCGAAGATCACCGCGCAGCCGCAGCAGGTCACGCCGGGCGACGCGCTGCTCACCAAGCTCGTCGGCGAGGTGGCCCCGCACGTGCGCCCCGCACCGGTCCAGGCACCGGCGGCGACTCGCCCCAAGGCGTCGTCCTCGACCGGTCAGCGGCCGGGTCGCGGTCGGTCCCAGGGCGCCGGCCAGTCGGCCCCGCGCCGATCCGGCACGACGACCTACACGACGACGACCGGCCAGCCGCCCGTCGGCACGGCCCCCGGCGGCTCGTCGCAGGCCGGCCAGGCCCGTGCGGCGGGCGACGGTGCGGCGC
>JBCECL010000065.1:19696-22553 GCA_039207135.1 Brevundimonas sp. | reverse complement strand
GCGCGGCCGAACGACGCCTCCGAGTCGTAGCCGGTCGCACCCGCGACGCGCGCGACGGGCTCGCCGGCGGCGAGCAGATCGGTCGCGACGTGCATGCGCCACGCGGTGACGTACTGCATGGCCGGGACGCCGACGATCTCGGTGAACCGCGCGGCGAACGCCGACCGCGACATCGCCGCCTCGCGCGCGAGGGACGCGACCGTCCACGGCAGGGCGGGTGCGCGGTGGATGGCCGCGACCGCCGCGCCGAGCTGCGGGTCGCGGAGCGCGCCCAGCCAACCAGTCGTCGACGACTGGCCCTCGACCCACTCCCTGATGGCCTGGATGACCAGGATGTCCGCGAGCCGCGTGGTCACCGCCTCCCCGCCCGGACGGGTCGCCGCGAGCTCGGCGGCCATGAGCCCGACGGTGCTTGCGACCCACGGCTGCGCGGCACCCCCGGGGACGAGCACGACAGGTGGGAGCAGCTCGAGCAGCATGCGCGCGGCCGGGCCGTCGATCGACAGCACGCCGCAGATCAGGTCGGTGCGCTCGCCGTGCTCGCCCTGCCGGAGCACCGAGTAGTGCTCGGACACGAACTCCTGGGGCAGCTGGTCGACCGGTCCCAGCGAGGGGACGCCGGGGGCGCTGCGCAGCACGTGGCCGCGGCCGTGCGGCACGAGCGCGAGGTCGCCCGCGACCAGCCGGACGGGCGGCGCGCCCTCGACCTCGACCCAGCACTCGCCGGCCGTCACGACGTGGAAGCTCACGCAGTCGCCGAACGCCGGCATGTCGACGGCCCAGGGACCGCGCGCCTCGGTGCGGCAGTAGAAGACACCCGTGACGCGCAGGCGGTGCAGCGCCTCGCCGACCGGGTCGACGGGCGTCCACGGTGCTTCAGGGACGGCGAGAGTCATCGGAACCTCCGGACGATCTGCCATATATCGACGACAATCGAGCATAGACCGTCCAGCCCGACGCGCGATGGGCTGGGGCTCGGGTGATCGGCAGGAGGCCGGTCCCGGAGCTGAGGAGACAACCATGAAGGTTCTCGTCGTCGGAGCGACGGGCGGGTCGGGTCGGGCCGCCGTCGCCGAGCTCGCACGCCGCGGTCACGAGGTGACCGCTCTGTCCCGGCACGCGTCGGCACTGGCGGGTCCCGGCATCGAAGGGGTGGACGGTGACGCGACCGACCCCGGCGTGGTCGAGCCGCTGGTCGCGGGTCAGGATGCCGTCGTCGTCACGCTCGGCATCAGCGAGAACCCCGTGCGCGTCCGCCTGCGCGGCCCCGCCGGGACGCGGGCCGACGTGCGCTCGCGGGGGACGCGGACGGTCGTCGACGCGATGCGCGCGCACGGCGCTCGGCGGCTGGTGGTGCAGACGTCGTACGGCGTCGGACCCACGCGCGACGGGCTGCCGCTCGCGACGCGCATCGTCTTCGCCGTGCTGCTCAAGCCGCAGATCGCCGACACGCAACGGCAGCACGACGTGGTCGCCGCGAGCGGGCTCGACTGGGTCGAGGTGCAGCCCGTCAACCTGCGGGACGACGACCAGCCGCTGCCGGCCTTCGTCTCGCCCACCGGCGAGACGAGGTCCATGGCCGTCGCGCGCTCGCAGGTCGGTCGCGTGCTCGCGGACGCGGTCGAGCAGGACGCCTTCGTCGGCCGGACGCTCGCGGTGTCCCACGACCCTGCCGGCCGTCCCGCGCCGGCGGCCACCCGCAGCCGTCAGGCGAGCTCGTAGTCCAGCAGCAGCACGCCCGTCGTCGTCGGGGTGCACCCGACGAGGCGGAGCGGGCGGGGCTCGGCGAGCTCGCGGAACAGGCGCTTGCCCGTCCCCAGCAGGAGCGGGTGCAGGAAGATGCCGAACCCGTCGACGAGGTCGAGCGCCAGCAGGTCCTGGGCGAGGACGCCGCTGCCGAGCACGGCGATCGTGCCCTCGCCCTGCTCCTTGAGCTCACGGACCGCGGCCTCGAGGTCCCCGTCCAGGACGTGCGCGCCGGGCCAGCTCAGGTCGGTCAGCGTGCGGCTCGCGACGAACTTCGGCGTCGCGTTGAGGTGCGCGGCCATCGGGTTCTCGTCGGGCTGGAAGGGCCAGAACGCCGCCATCTTCTCGTAGGTGCGGCGCCCGAACAGGTAGGCGGTCGTCGAGGCCAGGCCGTCGACCGCCGCACTCATCTGGACCTCGTCGCCGTACGGACCGGCCCAGCCGCCGTGCCGGAAGCCGCCGTCACGGTCCTCGTCGGGCGATCCCAGGCCCTGCATGACCCCGTCGAGGGTGAGGAACTCGATGAGCTTCAGTGTCCGCATGTCGTCCGCCTCCGGGTCTGTCGTCCGCCGTCGCTCTACTGACGGACGTGCTGCGCCCAGATCGACAGGCGGCGCCAGATCAGCCCGGCAGGTCGGCCGTCGGCGTCTCGTCGGGCGCGGACTCGCTCGCCGCGAACTGCGCGGCCAGGAGCGCCTGGATCCGGACGTGCCGCTCGAGGAAGGCGCGCTCGTCGAGCCGCTTGCGTCGCAGCCAGCCGGTCACCTCGTCGTTGCACTTGCTCGCGTTGCACGAGCCGCACGCCGGCGCGATGTTGGCGAGCGTGTACCTCCCGCCGCGGGAGATCGGCTGCACGCAGTCGCGCTGGAGCGGCACGCCGACGGCACCGCAGTAGGCGCAGCCGCCCCACGCGTCGGAGAGGGCCGCCCACTGCTCGGGGCTCAGGTCGTGCTCGACCGCCGCCATCCGGCGCTTGCGACGCTGGGCGTAGCGCGCCTGTCGGCTGCGGGGAGCGGGCATGCGGCCAGCGTAGGCAGTGCGGTCGCGCGCGAGCGGGAACGAGGCCGCGCCGCGCGCGGTCCGCCCGCGCGCACGAACCGCGGTCAGGCTG
>JBCECL010000065.1:15160-19596 GCA_039207135.1 Brevundimonas sp. | reverse complement strand
GAACGAGGCCGCGCCGCGCGCGGTCCGCCCGCGCGCACGAACCGCGGTCAGGCTGCCCCGACGAGCTCGGCGAGCCGAGCGAGGGCGGCGGAGGTGTGCTCGACGAGTCGTGCGCGGGCCTCGTCGACCGCCGGGGACTCGCGCGGCGGTCCGCTGCGCGCGGGGTTGAGCGCGACGCCGTTCGCCCACTCGCGGATGTCGGCCTGGGCGGAGAACGTCTGCGTGGCTCGGGTGCCGACGAGGTTCATGCGGGCCCAGTCGGCCAGGGTGTTGCCGTAGGAGTTCGGCGGGCAGAGGCGGTTCTTCTCGTCGTCGTCGTGCCGCGTCGCCTCGACGTACCCGACGAGCGCAGCGCCGAAGCAGGGGAACCCGGCACGCACGGGCTGGAGCGTGAGCACGTCCGGCCGCCAGATCGGGACGCGCGGGAGGTTCGGCAGGCCGTCGCCGGCGCAGTGCACGACGAGTGCGTCGTCCCCGACCTCGACGATCCCGTCGTCGAACATCAGCCGACCCTGCTCGACGCGCCGCAGGTGCCCGCGGCGGACGACGTCCTGGATGCTGCGCAGCTCGTCGAGCTCCCACCTCGCGAGTGTCGGGCTCTTCGCCATCGTCGGCGCGACGCCCTCGTCGATGCGGAGCATGACCCCGGCGGCCTCGAGCCGTAGGAACAGGTCGTCGAGCGAGTCGGCCGCGCTCGCGGCCTGCATGACGTCGGCCGCCATGCCGGTGAAGACGGCCGGGTCGGGCTGCATCACCGCGCGGTCGAGCATCCACGGGTCGCGCGGGCGCACCCAGCAGATCGCGTCCGGGTCCACGCCCCGCGCCAGCAGCCAGATGCAGGCGTCGGTCGCGGTCTTGCCCGAGCCGACGACGACGAACCGCCGTGGCGCACGGTCGAGCCGCGCGAGCGCGTTGACGGGCACGACGGCCGCGTCCGCCGCGACCTCGAACGGCGGGGGGACCTCCGCGGGGATGCGGGGCGCGAGGTAGTGCGCGTCGACGATGCGGCAGCGCGACGGCACCTCGAACGTCTCGCCCGAGACGAGCGAGACCAGGGTCCGATCGCCCAGGTACCGGGTGCTCGTGAGGATCTCGACGTCGGCCCGTTCGACGAGCCGGTCCTGCACGCGTTGGTAGTAGTCGACGATCTGCGGCTGCGCCGCGCGCGCCTGCAGACCGGCCTCAGGGCCGGCCGACTGGAGCTCGCCGCCGAGCACCTCCGACGCGACGCCGTAGAACGGCGAGGCCTGGTGCAGCCGGACGAACGGGTACGCCTCGAGCCAGTGCCCGCCGACCGCGTGCCGGCTGTCGACGACCGCGACCCGCGCACGGCCGTGGTCGACGAGCGAGTCGGTGAAGGCCATGCCCGTGGCACCGGCCCCGACGACCAGGTAGTCGACGTCGAGCGTGCGTGTCATGTGCTCACCGTGGCACGCCCCGGGCTGCCTGCGTCGGCACGGGGCATAGTTTGGTGCTGGTGACGTGCCGGACGGAGGGGTGATCGTGGCTGGGAACCGGATCTTCGCGATGAGCTTCGCGAGCATCTACCCGCTGTACGTGAACAAGGTCGAGCGCAAGGAACGAGACAAGGGCGACGTGGACCGCGTCATCACCTGGCTCACCGGCTACGACGAGGCGGGCCTGAGCGCGGCGATCGCCGACGAGCGCGACCTCGAGACGTTCTTCGCCAAGGCGCCCGCGATGAACCCGAACGCCTCGCTCATCACCGGTGTGATCTGCGGGATCCGCGTCGAGCAGATCGAGGACCCGCTCATGCAGCAGATCAGGTACATGGACAAGCTGGTCGACGAGGTGGCACGCGGCAAGAAGATGACGTCGATCCTGAGGAGTGAGTGAGCATGGCGTCGCGCATCAGCGAGCTGGTCATCGACTGCGTCGACCCTGACGCGCTGGCCGCCTTCTGGGCGGACGTGCTCGGCTTCGTCGAGCTGGGCCGCGAGGACGGCTGCGTCGAGATCGGGCCGGCCTCGGGCTTCGGCGGCGCGCAGCCGACGCTCTTCTTCAGCCCCAGCACCGACCCGCGCAACGGCAAGCTGCGGCTGCACATCGACGTCAACGCCGTCGACCGCGACCAGGACGCGGAGCTCGAGCGTCTGCTCGCGCTCGGCGCGCGGCCGGTGGACATCGGCCAGAGCGGCGACGAGAGCTGGCACGTGCTCGCCGACCCGGAGGGCAACGAGTTCTGCCTCCTGCGCCCGCGCCTCGACCCGCTCTGAGCGTCGGGGCAGGGCTCTACGAAGCGCGCGGATAGCGCGCCGAACGTTGTGTGCGGTTAGCCGTCGGAGCGGACCGCTAGCTCGTATCCCGCCTGGTCGTAGACCAGCTCGTAGTGCGTGCCGGGGAACCGCGACTCGGCCCAGCTCGCCGCCTCGCCGGGGCCCGTGCCGGACCCGCCAGCGACCGTGTCGAGCAGGACGTACTTGGGGGCGGGGTTGCCGTCGTTGCCCATCCAGTAGACCTGGTTGTCGTCGACGACGCGTCCCATCAGGCTGATGTCCGAGTCGATCACCGAGCCGGGCGGGATCAGCGCGAGCACCTCGCGGGCCTGCTGGTCGCGGTCGGACTTCTTCCAGAACGCGGGCTCGCCGAACTGCTTGAAGTCCCCCTGCCCGACGAGCATCACGGCGACCGTCACGGCGATCGCCGGAGCCATCACGCCAAGGCGCCGCACCCACGACCGGGCCGAGTCACCCGCCAGGGTGATCCCGTCGAGCATCGCGACGAACGCGATCGGCATGAGGACCGCGCTGTAGTGCCAGGTGTGCCCCCAGTAGCCGTCGTTGCTGGACCAGAAGCGCCACAGGATCGTCGGCACCGCGACGAGCATGATGGGCGAGCGCAGGCCGATGACGCCGGTGATCGCG
Organism: Brevundimonas sp.; assembly: GCA_039207135.1. Classification (GTDB taxonomy): domain Bacteria; phylum Actinomycetota; class Actinomycetes; order Actinomycetales; family Cellulomonadaceae; genus Cellulomonas. Next base: position 16,711 of record JBCECL010000065.1, on the reverse strand, counting down.
ACGAGCAGGAGCAGCGTGCTGATCTTGCGGCCGTCGTCGACCAGCCAGATCGCGGCGTCCCACGGGTGCGTGAGCAGGTGCCCGACGTCGAGCTTCTCGGCGTAGTCCCACTGGCTGTCCTTGCTCATCGCCGGGATCAGCACCTTGGTGGTCAGCACGAACCACCCGGCGCCCCACGCCGCGAGCCACAGGCCGATGCGGTCACGGCTGCGCCAGGCGAGCACGAGGCCGATCGCGACGACCGTCAGGCCGAGGTCCTCCTTGACGAACACGAGCGGCGCCGCCCAGCACGCGGCCGCGAGCCACCGTTCGCGGCTCAGCGCGACGAGCGAGAGGGCGAGCAGCGGCACGGCGTAGGCGATCTCGTGGAACTGGACCGCGACCGCACCGACGATGCCGAAGCTCACGGCGTACGAAGCGCCAAGCGCGAGCCCGATGCCGAGTCCCGTGACCCGGACGGCGTGGTTCGCGATGACGTACACCGACAGCGCGAACAGCACGGCCTGCACGACGAGCAGCGTGAACGCGCTCGGGAAGATCGCGTACGGCACGCCCAGGGTGACCAGCAGCGGGTGGAAGTGGTCGCCCAGGAGGTTGAAGCCCTCGCCCTTCACCGTGACGATCGGGGCCTCGAGGTGGGCGTACTGCTTGGCGAGCTGCGTGAAGATCGACAGGTCCCACGACGGCGACTGCCACCGCCGCCACTGCGACCACGAGAACGTCGTGTAGACGATGCCGGCAAACGTCGCGAGGGCCACCGAGGACCACACCCGCGTGCGCGCGTCGCTGCGCGCGGAGGCCGCGTCGCTCGGGTCGACCTCTGCTTCGTCGGGCGCCTCGTCGGTCGCTGCGTCGGTCGCTTCCTCGGTGGCCTCGTCGGTCGCTGCGTCAGCGTCGTCCAGCTCGCGGGCAGGCGCAGGCGCGTCGTCGTCGGCAACAGGAGGGCTCGTCACCCGCCCGAGAATAAGGCCATCTGTGGGGGCAGCGGGCCTCGTTGCCGGTTCAGCCGAGGAAGACCTGCGCGCACAGCTGGCCGTGCGGCCCCTTGGTGCAGCCGACCCCGATCTTCTTGTACTGCTTGCCGAGGATGTTCGCGCGGTGCCCCTCGGAGGCCATCCAACCGGCGACGACCGCCTTCGCGCTGGGGTAGCCGAGGGCGAGGTTCTCGCCGACCGTGCCCGAGCCGCACGCCTCGACGATCGGGCCGAGGGGGTCGTGCTCGAACCGGTCCTCCTCGACGAGCACCTTGGTGCGCGCGGCCGCCTGCTTGGTGGCGCAGGACGAGACCTTGAGCGCGGGCAGCCCGGCCTTCGTGCGTTCGGCGTTGGTCCGGGTCACGATCGCGTCGACGAGCGACTGCGGAGCTGGCTCTGCGTGCTGCGCGGGCGTGGGGCTCGGCTTGGGCGCGGTGTGCGTGGTCTTCGGGCTCGGGACCGGGTCCGGATGCGACTGCTTCGTCGGGGACGGCGCTGGCGTGCGCTTGGGCTTCGCGCTCTGCTTCGGGGTGGCGGTCGGCGTTGGTGACGCGCTCGGCGTGACCGTCGCGCTCGG
>JBCECL010000065.1:0-15060 GCA_039207135.1 Brevundimonas sp. | reverse complement strand
GTGACCGTCGCGCTCGGCGAGACGCTGGGGGTGACCGTCGCGCTCGGCACGGGCGTGGACGCGGGCGCCGACGTGGTCGCCGTGGTCGCGCTCACCGGCGGCGCGGTCGGCTCGATCGTCGCCGCCCGGTCGTCGCCTCCGCCCATCGCGGCGGACGCAGCAGCAGCGACCGCCACCGCGATGACGACGCCCGCCAAGGAGCGCAGCACGACGGTCGAGCGGCTGATCCCGCCCCGGCCGTGTTGAGGCCCGGGCGCTGGAGTGGGCGGTGTCGACGGCACCCCGCGACCGTACCGGGTGAAATCGGGCGACGGGAGGGTGTGCGGCCCCGTTCGGGATGACGCGAGCGCGGGCGGCCCCCTGCTCCGCGAGGGCGTCGTCCACAGGCGACGAGCCCCGGATCTGCGACGATGCGAGGGCACAGGCTCCACCCCGCGATGACGAGGCCCACGTGATCAGTGCCGACGAGTTGACCGCCATCCCGCTGTTCGCCGACCTGACGCCGGAGCAGCTCGCCTTCCTCTCCCGGGCCGTCGAGGACATCTCGCTCACTCCCGGCGAGTACGCGGTGCACGAGGGCGACGAGCGTGCGCTCTTCGTCGTCGTCGAAGGCCTTGTGCACCTCACCAAGGAGGTCAACGGCGTCGAGCGTGTCATCGGGCCGCGCGGCCCCGGCGAGCTCTACGGCGAGGTGCCCGTCATGCTCAGCATGAACATGCCTGCGGCCTGCGTCGCGGTCGAGCCGTCGCGCGTCCTGAAGGTCGACGTCGGCGCGTTCTTCACGCTCGCGGCGACGGCCCCGCAGGTGGTCGCCCGGGTAGGTGCGCTCGCGAAGGGCCGCATGGAGGGCCTCAAGGAGATCGCTGCCGAGAAGCCGACGCCCGACGTCGTGGTCATCGGGCCGCTCGTCGACCCGCGGGTCCACGAGATCCGGACGTTCCTCAACCGGAACCGCATCTCGTTCGAGGCGATCGCTCCCGACGGACGCCCCGGGCCGTTCCCCGTCGTCGAGCACGTCGGCGGCGCGCGGCTCGTCGACCCGACGATGCGTGAGATCGCGCTCGCGTGCGGCTTGCAGGTGGACCCGGAGCACGACGAGTACGACGTGGTGATCATCGGCGGCGGCCCCGCCGGCCTCACCGCCGCGGTCAACGGGGCGGCCGAGGGGCTGCGGACGCTCGTCGTCGAGAAGTTCGCGCCCGGCGGCCAGGCGGGGACCTCGACCCGGATCGAGAACTACACGGGCTTCCCGTTCGGCGTCTCCGGCGACGAGCTCGCGAGCAAGGCGATGCGGCAGGCCAAGCGGCTCGGCGCCGAGCTCGTCGTGACGCGGAGCATCGACGCGATCGACGCGCCGTCGCGCACCCTCACGCTCGACGGCGGCGCGCAGATCCGCGCGCAGGTGATCCTCGTGACCTCCGGGGTCGAGTGGCGCCACGTCGCGCTCGACGAGATCGACCGCTTCGTCGGCAACGGCCTCTACTACGGCGCCGCGCGCAGCGACGCGGGCACCGCGCACGGTCAGGACGTGTTCATCATCGGCGCCGGCAACTCCGCGGGTCAGGCCGCCCTGTTCTTCTCCAGGCACGCCCGGTCGGTCACGCTGCTCGTGCGCGGGGAGTCACTGGCCGCGTCGATGTCGCAGTACCTCATCGACCAGATCGGCCTGAACCGGCACATCACCGTCGAGACGCGCTCCGAGGTGCTCGCGCTGCACGGTCAGGACTACCTCGAAGAGATCGACGTGGTCGACCGTCGCACCGGCGCGGTCGCTCGTCGGGCTGCGGAGGTGCTGTTCGTGATGATCGGCGCCGACGCGGTCACCGGGTGGCTGCCGCCCGAGGTGGCCCTCGACTCGCACGGGTTCGTGCTGACCGGGCCGGATGCTCGCGACTCGGGTGCGTGGGCCGGACCGCGGGACCCGTTCGCGCTCGAGACGTCAGCGCCGGGGATCTTCGCCGCGGGCGACGTGCGCTCCGGATCGGTGAAGCGGGTCGCGGCCGGCGTCGGCGAGGGCGGCATGGCGATCGCGTTCGTGCACCAGTACCTGGCGCTGACGACCTGAGGGCTGGTTCCCGTCAGGCGACCGAGGGCGTCCGTGCGCGCAGCACTCCGTCCATCGCGGTCCGCAGCCCGAGGCGCGGCGCCAGCCCGTCGACCTGCACGAGCGCCGCGGTGCCGAACGCGCGGTACAGCCCGACGAGCTCGTCGAGCACACCGCGGTCGAGCGGGCCGGTCTGCTCGAGCAGCGTGGTCGCGCCGTCGAGCACGAGGTACGTGACCGTCCCGTCGAACTCGTCGGCGGGTGCGACGCGGAACCGGGCGGTGCCGACCTCGACCGGCTGGGGCAGCAGGCGCCCCCGCACGTGGGCGATCTCCAGCAGGTTGCGCAGCGAACGCGCGTCGGGCTCGTCGAGACCCTCCGTCGCGTCCAGCGCGTCCATGTCCAGCAGGACGACGCAGTCCTCACGCGGCTCGTCGGCGGACGGGTGCCACGAGGCGTCGACGTCGAGGGTCAGGAAGCCCGCGTGCACCGAGTACGCCGCCCGCACCAGGTCGACGCGGTCGGCCAACGGCAGCCCGCGCAGCGGGTTGGCGCGCGTGGTCGAGGCGGAGCCGCACGAGCAGGAGATCGTCACCATGGCTCCAGGGTGCGCCCGACCACTGACACGAACCGGTGCGGCGCGCCGGGAACGGGCGTGCTCGCGCCCGTCGTCTGGCGCTCATGGTCGGGTGACGTCGGACACGTGCGGGGCGGAATGTGTATCCGTGTCCCGATTGGCATCCCCTGAGTCACAGAGCGGCTGGCTACATTCGTAGGTCGGGCCTTGCGCGGCAGCAGTCGAGCGGGGCCCGCCTGATGCAGACGCACGAGAGGAGGACGACGATGAGCGAGCAGCTCAGCGACGTCACCACCACGATCGACACCTTCACCGAGCCGAACGCGTTCCTGTCCGAGACGGGCCACCTGGTCGTCGACGGGCGCATCGCGACCGACCAGCGCACGCTGAACGCCGTCCCGACGCAGCGCGAGCACGGCTGACGTCGTCAGGGTCGCTGGGGCAGCTGCTGCACCGACCACTGGTTGCCGTCGGGGTCCGCGAAGTAGGTGAACCGGCCCCACTCGAGGTCCACGACCTCCGGCGCGTCCACGCCGTTGGCGACGAGCATGGCGCGCGTCGCGTCGGCGTCGTCGACCACCACCTGGATGCCTTTGACCGAGCCGGGCGCCGAGTCGACGAGACCCTCCCCGATCGCGATCGAGCACGCTGAGCCGGGGGGCGTGAGCTGCACGAAGCGCAGCGACTCCTTCACGCGGACGTCATGGTCCACGACGAAGCCGACCTGGTCGGCGTAGAACGCCTTGGCCCGGTCGACGTCCGTGACGGGGAGGATGAGCAGCTCGATGCGGATGTCCATGACGCGGACCTTTCGTCGAGTCGGATTCGTCCCGCTATCGTCCCGCCGACCACTGACACGACGCCATCGGCCGGGCTCCGGCCACCGGCCGGACCCTGACCGTCCCGTGCGCGCCTAGGCCTCCGGCGCGTGCCGGTCGAGGAACTGGTACACCTCGGTCGTGTCGACCCCGGGGAACACCCCGACGGGCAGCGCGGCGAGCAACGACGCGTGCGGCCGGGCCGACGGCCACGACTGCGACGCCCAACGGGCGGCGAGCGCCGGCGGCGCCTCGCGGCAGCAGGTCGGGTCGGGGCACCGGGAGGCGGACCGCTCCGTCGTCTCGCGGCCGCGGAACCAGCGCACGTGCGCGAACGGCACGCCCACCGACACCGAGAACGCGCCCTGCGACGACGTCTGGACGCGCGACGTGCACCAGTACGTGCCCGACGTGGTGTCGGTGTACTGGTAGTACGGCGTGAAGCGGTCGGCGAGCGTGAACACGACGCGCGCGGTCCACTGCCGGCACACGGGTTGGCCCTCGATCGCGCCGAGCGGGTCGGACGGGAACACGACGCCGTCGTTCTCGTACGCCTTGTGCAGGGTTCCGCCCTCGTGGACCTTCATGAAGTGCACGGGGATGCCGAGGTGCTTGGTCGCGAGGTTGGTGAACCGGTGAGCGGCCGTCTCGTAGGGCACCGCGAACGCGTCGCGCAGGTCCTCGACCGACAGCCGGCGCTCGTTCTTCGCCGCCTGGAGGAACGATGCCGCACCGTCCTCGGGGATCATCAGCGCCGCGGCCAGGTAGTTCGCCTCGACGCGTTGGCGCAAGAAGTCGCCGTAGTCCTTGGGCTCGGCGTGGCCGAGCACGTGGCTCGCGATCGCCTGGAGCAGCGGTGAGCGACCGTCGCTGAAGCCGGGGTTGCCCTGCGGGAGGTAGAAGCGCCCGTTGGCCAGGTCCGTCACCGTGCGGGTCGAGTGCGGCAGGTCCTGGACGTAGTGCAGCGTGAAGCCGAGGTGCGCGGCGATGTCCGCGGTCGAGCGCTGCGAGAGCGGACCGCCCGGGTGCCCGATGGCGTCGAGGAGCAGGCGCGCCTGGGCCTCGAGCTCGGGGAAGTAGTTGTCCTGCGCGCGCATCCTCGCGCGCAGCTCCGCGTTGGCCCGCCTCGCCTCCTCGGGGGTCGCCGCGTTCTCGGTGAGCAGCCGCTGCACCTCGTTCTGCAGCCGGACGAGCGCCTCGAGCGCGTCGGCGGGCAGCGACCGGCCGACCTTGACCGGGGGCACGTTGAGGTTGGCGAACAGCGGCCCGCGCTGCGCCCGCTCGAGCTCGATCTCCAGCGCCGCACGCCGGCTCGGCGGGTCCGTGCGAAGCAGCTCGGCGAGGGGGACGTCGAGCGCGTCGGCGACGAGCCCGAGGAGCGACAGCTTGGGCTCGCGGTGGCCGTTCTCCAGCATCGACACCTGCGACGCGGCCCGCCCGATCGCGGCACCGAGGTCGTCGAGGGTCATGTTGCGCGCGGTGCGCAGGTGCCGGATGCGCCGGCCCAGGACGAGCGTGTCGATGCCGCCCCCGGTGCGCGCAGGCTGCTGGTCGCCCGCGGTCGTGCCCGGGCGACGAAGGTCCGTGTTCGACGTCGTCGTCATGCCCTCCACCGTCGCACCCGGCCCCGGCTTCCGTCCAGGAGAAGGATCGCCGATCTTCTGCCGTTCCGGCCGGGGAAGAACGCCGATCGGTGCACGAACGTAGAGGTCAGGCCGGAGGGCCGAGAAGAACGCACCGATCGAAGGAGCCAGCCATGACCACGCAGACGCACCCGGCGCCGCCGCCGGGTGGCACGACGTCCCGCCCCGGTGACCAGACGCAGTCCGCCGACGAGCTCGCCGCGAGCTGGGAGCTCGACCCTCGCTGGGCCGGCATCCGGCGGACGCACACCGCGCAGGACGTCGTCGCGCTGCGTGGTTCGGTGCGCGAGGAGCCGACGCTCGCGCGCCGAGGAGCCGAGCGGCTGTGGGAGCTGCTGCACACCCGCACGCACGTCCCCGCGCTGGGCGCGCTGACCGGCAACCAGGCGGTCCAGCAGGTCCGCGCAGGGCTCGAGGCGATCTACCTGTCCGGCTGGCAGGTGGCCGCCGACGCGAACCTGTCCGGCCAGACGTACCCCGACCAGTCGCTCTACCCGGCCAACTCGGTGCCCGCCGTCGTCCGCCGCATCAACAACGCGCTGCTGCGCGCCGACCAGATCGACGTCGCCGAGAACGGGCGCCGCACGCGGGAGTGGCTCGCACCGATCGTCGCCGACGCCGAGGCCGGGTTCGGCGGCCCGCTCAACGCCTACGAGCTCATGCACGCGATGATCGCGGCGGGCGCCGCGGGCGTGCACTGGGAGGACCAGCTCGCGGCCGAGAAGAAGTGCGGTCACCTGGGCGGCAAGGTGCTGGTCCCGACGTCGCAGCACGTGCGCACGCTCTCGGCGGCGCGGTTGGCCGCCGACGTGGCCGGCGTGCCGACCGTCGTCGTCGCCCGGACCGACGCGCTGGGCGCGGACCTGCTGACGTCCGACGTGGACCCGCGCGACGCCGCCTTCCTGACCGGTGAGCGCACGGCCGAGGGGTACTTCCGGGTGCAGCCCGGTCTCGATGCCGTCGTCGCGCGCGCGTCCGCCTACGCGCCGTTCTCCGACCTCATCTGGGTCGAGACCTCGACCCCGGACATCGCCCTGGCGATCGAGTTCGCCGAGCGGATCCACGACGAGTTCCCCGGCAAGCTGCTCGCGTACAACTGCTCGCCGTCGTTCAACTGGCGCCAGCACCTGTCCGACGAGCAGATCGCGCGGTTCCAGCGCGAGCTCGCCGGGCACGGGTACGCGTTCCAGTTCATCACCCTCGCGGGCTTCCACGCGCTCAACCACTCGATGTTCTCGCTGGCCAGCGGCTACGCGTCGTCGGGCATGACCGCCTACGTCGCGCTGCAGGAGGCCGAGATCGCCTCCGAGGCCGTCGGCTACACGGCCACGCGCCACCAGCGCGAGGTCGGGACCGGCTACTTCGACCGCGTCGCCACCGCCATCAGCCCGGACAGCGCCACCCTCGCGCTCGCGGGCTCGACGGAGACCTCCCAGTTCCGCCACTGACCCGCTCGCGCCCCCGCCGCCCCGCCCCCCGCCCCGCCGCTCGGCGCAGCGCGACCCACGCCCGCACCAGACAGGAGCACCAGCCATGACCGTCATCACGCCCTCGCCCAGCCAGAACAGGCTCACCGACCCGTTCGCCCGCCCGCGCCTCGACGTCACCGGCCCGGCGGTGGCTGGCACCGACGAGATCCTCACGCCCGAGGCGCTCGACTTCCTCACCGACCTGCACGCGCGGTTCGCCGGCCGGCGCCACGACCTGCTGCTCGGACGCCAGCACCGCCGCGACCGCTTCTCCAACGGTGCCGACCCGCAGTTCCAGCCGCTGACCGCGGGCATCCGGGCCGACCCGACGTGGCGCGTCGCCGGCCCGGGTCCGGGCCTCGAGGACCGTCGGGTCGAGATCACCGGGCCCACCGACCGCAAGATGACGGTCAACGCGCTCAACTCGGGCGCGAAGGTCTGGCTCGCCGACCACGAGGACGCGATGAGCCCCACGTGGGAGAACGTCGTCGGCGGGCAGCTCAACCTGTTCGACGCGATCCGCGGGCAGGTCGACTTCACGACGACCGAGGGCCGCACCTACGCGGTCGGCGAGACGACGCCGACGATCGTCTTCCGGCCGCGTGGGTGGCACCTGACCGAGAAGCACCTCGACTTCGTCGACCGGGCCGGTCAGCACGGCGCGACCTCCGCGAGCCTCGTCGACGCGGGCCTCTACCTCTTTCACAACGCCCAGGCGCTCGTCGACTCGGGCCGCGGGCCGTACCTCTACCTGCCCAAGCTCGAGGGCTACCTCGAGGCGCGGCTGTGGGACGAGGTCTTCCGCTTCACCGAGGCGTACCTCGGCCTGCGGTACGGCACGATCCGCGCGACGGTCCTCATCGAGACGATCACCGCCGCGTTCGAGATGGAGGAGATCCTCTACGAGCTGCGCGACCACTGCGCGGGCCTCAACGCCGGCCGGTGGGACTACATCTTCAGCGTCATCAAGAACTTCCGGAACCGCGGGCCGCGCTTCGTCCTGCCGGACCGGGCGGCGGTCACGATGACGGTCCCGTTCATGCGCGCGTACACGGACCTGCTCGTCGCGACGTGCCACCGCCGCGGAGCGCAGGCGATCGGCGGGATGAGCGCGTTCATCCCCAACCGGCGCTCGCCCGAGGTCACCGCGGCCGCGCTGGACGCCGTCCGTGCCGACAAGCGACGCGAGGCCGGTCAGGGGTTCGACGGCACCTGGGTCGCACACCCGGACCTCGTTCCCGTGGCGCGCGAGGTGTTCGACGCGGTCCTCGGCGCGCGCGCCGACCAGCGCGACGTGCTGCGAGCGGACGTCGCGGTCACGGCCGCCGAGCTGCTCGACATCCCGTCGGCGGGCGGCGCCGTGACCGACGAAGGGCTGCGGGCCAACGTCTCGGTGGCAGTCCGGTACCTCGAGTCGTGGCTGCGCGGGGTGGGGGCGGCGGCCATCGACAACCTCATGGAGGATGCCGCGACCGCCGAGATCTCCCGCTCGCAGGTGTGGCAGTGGGTGCACCAGGAGGTCGTCACGACGTCCGGCACGGCGATCACCGCGGAGCACGTGCGCGCCGAGCTCGCCTCCGTCCTCGCCACGGTGCACCGGTTCGACGGCGACCGGTTCGACGACGCTGCCGACCTGTTCGAGCAGGTCGCGCTCGCGGACGACTTCCCGACGTTCCTCACGGTCCCCGCCTACACGCAGTTCCTCGTGGCGCGCTGAGTCCGACGAGTCGGTGAACGGATGGGTGAGCGACACGCCGCATCGGGCGCGGCGTGTCGTTCACCCGTGCGCGCACCCATGCGCACGCGTGCCGTGGCTGGCGGGCTAGCCGTTCTCGTCGAAGAAGCAGAACGGGTGGCCGGCCGGGTCGATCAGGACGCGCACGTGCTCCTGGGGCTGGAAGTCGGCGAGTCGGGCGCCACGGGCCAGCGCGTGCTCGACGCCGCGCGGCAGGTCGCTGACCAGCACGTCCAGGTGCGACTGCATCTGCTGGTGCCCCCCGGTGGCCGGCCAGATCGGGGGCTCGTAGAGCGGGTCGGTGTTGAACGAGAGGCCTGGCCCGCCCTGCGGGGGGCGGAGCATCGCCCAGCCGGGCTCGTCGTAGATGCGCCGCCAGCCGAGCAGCGCCTCGTAGAAGTCGGCGAGCGCGTTGGCGTCGCGGGACTCGAGGACGGTCGCCGAGATCGAGAACTCGATGCCCTCGTGGACGTTCGGCACCGTGCGCGGAGGGGCTGGGCGTCGCTCGTCGGCGCGGTCCGCGATCGCGTCCCTGACCACGGCCAGGGGTGAGGGGTGGTCGGCCTCGTAGAGCCCGAGCGATCCTCCGCTCGGCAGCGGGATGCGCGTGACCAGGCCGTACGGCTGCTGCTTGGGCTCGGGGACGGTCACGCCGTGCTCCGCGAGCGTCGCGACCGTGGACGCGAGGTCGTCGCAGATCAGGAACAGCGTGGTGCCGAGCCCGTCGACGCCGCTCGTCCCGGGGTGCACGCCGAGCTCGGCCGGCGGGAGGCCGAAGATCAGCCAGCCCGGTCCCGAGTCGGGGTTCTCGACGGACGGCCAACCGAGCACGTCGCGCAGGAACGCGCGATCGGCGTCGGCGTCCGCGCTCGACAGCAGCACGTGGAACGCGTTGATCATGCGTCCCAGGCTGGTCCTGTTCGCGGCGAACCGCGACCCATCCAGCCGCACTCGTGACGGGGCTGGATGGGTCGGCCCGGCTCAGCGGGTGGCGGCCGCGAGCGCCTCGGTCAGGCCCGCCGCGTCGAACCGCGGGCCGTACGCGGGCAGGTCGCGCTGGTAGCGCCAGCCCTCGGAGAGCGGTCCGGCGTCCACGACGTCGTACCCGATCCGGTCGATGAACGCGCTGACCACGGCCTTCGCGTCGTCCGAGCCCGCGACCGCCAGCGCCCGGCGGCCCGGGGTCCCGGTGGGGACACCCTGCGAGCCGAGGTCGTCGGAGCCGATGTGGTTGAAGGCCTTGACCACCCGGTCGCTGCCGAGGTGCGCGGCGAGGATCTCGGCGGACGTGAGCCCCTCGTCGTCGATGGCCGCGACGTGGCCGTCGCGCTCCCAGTAGTAGTTGTTGGTGTCGACGACGACCTTGCCCTCGAGCGGCTCGACGGGCACCTGGTCGACGGCGTGGAACGGGACGCTGACGACGACGAAGTCGCCCGCCTCGGCCGCCTCGTCGGCGGTCGCCGCCCGGGCGCGGTCGCCGAGCTCGTCCACCAGGTCGACGAGGGTGTGCGGCCCCCGGGAGTTGGACACGACGACGTCGTAGCCGTGCTGGACAGCGAGACGCGCGAGCGTTCCGCCGATGTTGCCGCTGCCGATGAATCCGATCGTGGTCATGGCCTGCTCAACCCGCACCAAACCGGTCGTGTTCCCCTCCGCGCGAAATCGCTTGGCAGGTCTCGGGAGGCGGACGTACCGTCGAAGCACACTGGAAGGAGGTGGTCTGAGACATGAAGTCTTCTTGGACGCGTGAGGTGACTGCCCGCTAGTCGCCCGAGTACTTCGGACGGACTACCTGGTCCGCCCGCAGGCCAAGCCATCCGGCACGGCGGCGAGCGAATACCCGGCAGTCACCGCAGCCCGTGGGAGCCGCGACCTCGTCCTTCGCGGCAGGACCCCGTCAAGGGGATCCAGCCCACGGGCTGTTCTCTGCCCGCTCCCGGCGGTCGGCGCACCCGAAGCGCGGAACCATTGCGAACTCGGCATGGCAGGGTGGGGGTGTGGCTCTGAAGACACCTGCCGAAGTCAACGCGATGCGCCCCGCCGGGAAGTTCATCGCCGGAGTGCTCTCGTCCCTGCGCGACGTGGCACGCGAGGGCATGACCCTCAACGACCTGAACGACCACGCGCACCGGATGATCGACGAGGCCGGTGCGAAGTCGGTCTACCTGGGCTACCACCCGTCGTTCGGCGCGATGCCGTACCCCGGGGTCCTGTGCACGTCGGTGAACGACGCGGCGCTGCACGGGCTGCCGTCGGACTACGTGCTGCAGGACGGCGACGTGCTGAGCCTCGACATCGCCGCGCAGGTGCAGGGCTGGGTCGCCGACTCGGCGCTGACCATCCAGATCGGCACGCAGACCCCCGAGGCCACCCGCCTGATCGAGGCGACCGAGGCAGCGCTCGCGGCCGGGATCGCCGCGGCCAAGCCCGGCGGGCGGATGGGCGACATCTCCGAGGCCATCGGCACGATCGGCCGGCGCGGCGGCTACGGCATCAACGCCGACTTCGGCGGGCACGGCGTCGGGCGCACGATGCACGAGGACCCGCACGTCGCGAACCTGGGCCGCGCCCGCACCGGGCTCAAGCTCAACGCCGGCCTCGTGATCGCCATCGAGCCGTGGTTCATGGCCGGCGGCGACGGCTACGTCATCGACCCCGACGGCTGGACCATCCGCAGCGCCGACGGCTCGATCGCCGCGCACGCCGAGCACACGATCGCGATCACGCGCGAGGGGCCGGTCGTTCTCACGGCCCGGGACTGACCAGCAGCCGGAACTGACCAGCGGTCAGCGCACCAGTGCCGTCATCGCCCGCGCCAGGTACCAGGGGTCGACGACGGCCGTCAGCTCTCGCGCGGAGTGCATCGACAGGATCGGCGCGCCCACGTCGACCGTCCGCAGCCCGAGCCGGGTCGCGGTGATCGGCCCGATGGTGGAGCCGCACGGCACCGCGTTGTTCGAGACGAACGCCTGGCTCGGCACCCCCGCGCGCTCGCACGCCGCGATCCACAGCGCGGAGCCCGGGGCGTCGCTCGCGTAGCGCTGGTTCGCGTTGATCTTGAGGATCGGGCCGCCGCCCGCGACCGGGACCGTGCCGGGGTCGTGGCGCTCGGGGTAGTTGGGGTGCACCGAGTGGCCGACGTCGCTCGAGACGCACACGGACGCGGCGAGCGCCCGGTGCGACTGCTCGGCATCCGCGCCCAGGCCAGCGCGCACGCGCGCCAGGACGTCGGACAGGAACGGTCCGGCGGCGCCCGAGCGGGTCTCGGAGCCGACCTCCTCGTGGTCGAACGCCGCGAGCACGGTGATCGACTCCGAGTCCGCGGCGAGCAGCGCCGTGAGGGCCGCGTGGGTGGAGAGCAGGTTGTCGAGACGGGCCGAGGCGAACAGCTCGTCGTCGGCGCCGAACGTGCGGGGCTCGGCGGTGTCGACGAGCGTGAGGTCCCACGCGAGCACGTCGGCCGGGTCGCACACGTCGCCGACGACGGCCGCGAGCAGCCCGGGCGCGTCGCCGAGCCCCCAGACGGGCTGCACGTGGCGCTGCTTGTCGAGCGTCAGCCCGTCGTTGACCTGCCGGTCGAGGTGGATCGCGAGCTGCGGGATGCGCAGCAGCGGCCCGGTCCGCACCAGGTGCTCGCCGTCGCGGGTCGCCACGCGGCCGGCCACCGCGAGCTCGCGGTCGAGCCACGAGTTGAGCAGCGGCCCGCCGTAGACCTCGACCGACGCCTGCCGCCAGCCGGCGCGCGAGGCATCCGGGGTGGGCTTCAGCTTGAAGCCGGGCGAGTCGGTGTGGGTGCCGAGCACGGTGACGGGTGTCGTCGGGCCCGCCCCGGTCGGCACGACCCACGCGATGGCCGCACCGTCGCGGACGACGACGTGCCGTCCCGGCCCGCTGGGCCACGAGTCCGCCTCGTCCAGGGGCGTGAAGCCGGCGGCGGTCACCCGGCGGGCGACCTCGTGCGCGGCGTGGAACGACGAGGGCGACGCGGTGACGAACGCGGCGAGGTCGGTGACGTGGGCGTGGGCATCGGCGTGAGGCACGCGCACGATCGTCTCAGGTCGCCGGACCCGGCCGCACGCGTGACGGGACATCGCGCGCGGCCGGGTCGGGTCGGTTCAGAGCGAGCGCTGATAGCTCCGCATCGCGCGCAGCGACCACCACGCGACGACGGCCGCGAGCAGCGCGAGCCACAGCGAACGCGACGCGACGACGCCCCAGTCGACGTCGGGAGACATCGCCGTCTGCGCGACGGAGGTCGCCCACGTGAGGGGGTTGAACTTCGCCGCCGTCGCCACCCAGGCGGGCAGCAGCTGCGCGGGCATGAGCGCGGTCGAGACGAACGTCGCGGGCAGCACGATGATCGTCGAGATGCCGATGAGCGCCGTCTGGTCCCGCGCGAGCAGGGCGACCGCCGCGGACAACGAGCAGAACGCCGCGGCGAGCAGCACCGAGGCGACCAGCGCCACGGCCATGCCGAGCACCCCGCCCGAGTAGTGGGCCCCCGCGAGGGCGCCGATGGCGAGCACGATCACGCCCTGCACCACGCAGATCAGGAGCTGCTGCACGAGCTGGCCGAGCACGAGCGCCGACCGCGAGACCGGCGAGGACAGCATCCGGTCCATCACCCCGGAGCGGATGTCCTCGATGAAGCCGGTCCCCGCCCAGGCGCCGGAGTAGAGGACCGTCATCATCAGGATCCCGGGCACGAGGAACGTGAGGTAGTCGTCGTGCCCGAACCCGGGCACCTGCGCGACGGACTGGAAGACGTTGCCGAACAGCACGATCCAGATGACCGGCTGCACCACGGCGACCCCGAGGCCCCACGGCTGGCGGATCGAGTCGGTCACCCACCGGCGGGTGACCTGGTTGAGCTGGGTGCCCCAGCCGGCGGACAAGGTGGCGTTCATCGCGCGACCTCCAGAGTCGGCTCGGCGCTGGTCCAGGCGCGGCCCGCGTGGCGCAGGTAGACGTCGTCGAGCGTCGGACGCGAGACCGCGACCGCGCCGTGCCGCACGCCCGCCGCCTGCAGCGCCGCGATGGTGGGACCGACGAGCAGCGGCCCGTCGGGGGTGCGGGCGACGAGCCGGCCCGCGGGGCCCTCGACGTGCACCAGCACCTCGTCGAGCCCGGGCACGGCGGCGGCGACGCGCTCGACGAGGTCGGCGTCGGGCTCGACGAGGTCGACGGTCAACGTGTCGCCCGCGAGCGTGGCCTTGAGCTCCCCGGGGGTGCCGGCGGCGACCACGCGGCCGCGGTCGACGATGCTCAACCCGTCCGCGAGCCGGTCGGCCTCCTCGAGGTAGTGCGTCGTCAGGAGGACCGTGAGGGAGTCCTCGCCCGCGAGCCGGCGGATCTCGGCCCACATGGCTGCGCGCGCCTCGGGGTCGAGCCCCGTGGTGGGTTCGTCGAGGAACAGCACCTGCGGCGAGCCGACCAGGCCGAGCGCGACGTCGAGCTTGCGCCGCGTCCCGCCCGAGAGCTTGGCCGCGGCGCGGTCGGCGAACTCCGCGAGGCCGAACCGGTCGACGAGCGAGGCAGCGCGCTCGGATGCCGCCGAGCGGCCCAGCCCGCGCAGCCGACCGGTCATGACGAGGTTCTCGCGCGGCGTGAGCAGCGGGTCGGCGCCCGTGCCCTGCGAGACGTAGCCGATGCGTCGCCGCACCTGCACCGCCTCGCGCGCGACGTCGTGACCGGCGACGCGAGCGGTGCCGGAGGTCGGCGTGGACAGGGTGGTCAGCACCTTCGTGGTGGTCGACTTGCCCGCACCGTTGGGGCCGAGCAGGCCGTGCACCGTCCCGGCGGCGACGGTCAGCGTGAGGCCGTCGAGCGCGCGGACGAGTGGTCGGCCGCGGCCGCCGGGGTAGGTCTTGACGAGGCCGTCGGCCTCGATCGCAGGGGGAGCCATGGGTCGCCTTCTTCGGTCGATCGATGCCCCCGCCCGGACGGGAGGGGGCGACGACCGGGGCTCTCCTATGCTGGGCGTGCAGCGGATCGCACGGGGGAACCCGGTCGGTTCGTCGTCGATCGGCCCGGGTGTTGCCGCACCTGGGCCGGTCTTGTGCCCGGGCACTGCCCGGGAGTCTGGGGTCAGCCGCCCTTGCCGAAGGACGCGACGGCTGCGGCGAGCTCGTCCGGGTCGATGCGCCCGGTGCTCGAGGCGGCGTGCAGGGTGCGCCACAGCTCGACGCCGCCGAGCGTGCCGTCGGTGATCGAGGCCGCGAGCCGGTCGACGAAGTCGAGCTCCGCGCGCAGCACGGCGAGGGCGTAGTCGGCCTCGATCGCGAAGATCTCGGGCAGGCCCTGGGCCTTGGCCGCGTCGACCGTGGCGGTCGTGACGGTGATCTCGCGCTCGATGGTGGCCGAGCGCAGCCGGAGCAGCCGCGCGACGTCGTCGGGCGGGAGCAGCGGCAGGAACGACAGCGCGGCCTCGAACTGCGGGAACTCCTTGACCGGCGTGCGCACGAGGTCGCTCATCCAGTCGACGGCCTCGGTGGCTCCCGCGTCGGTGATCCGGTAGATGGTCCGCTGCGGGCGGTTGCCCTCGCGCTCGGTCGATGCGGCCTCGATGAGCCCGTGCTTCACGAGCGAGTCGACCACGGAGTAGAGCGAGCCGAAGTTCAGCCGGACGGACTCGTCCTTGCGCCGCTCGCGCAGCGTCATGGACATCTCGTACGGGTGCATCGGCCGTTCCCACAGCAGCGCGAGGACGGCGAGTGCCAGCGGGTTGTTGCGGGTGCGCGCCACGCGTCACCTCCTCGGCGTCGAATGTTCGAA
>JBCECL010000064.1:0-22859 GCA_039207135.1 Brevundimonas sp. | reverse complement strand
CACTCGCCCGCAGCGGAACGCAGGCTCAGCGCGACCACAAGAACGAGCGCTGATCCGAAGTGCAGCGAAGGGTGAGGGCGCGAAGCGCACTCGCCCGCAGCGGAACGCAGGCTCAGCGCGACCACAAGAACGAGCGCTGATCTAGCACCACCAGGCGAAAGGGCCTCCCGTCACCCGACGGGGGGCCCTTTCGCGTCCCATCCGGAAGTTGAAGCGTTCGTCCCGCTCAGCGGGCAGATTGCTTCACGGTGGTCTCGACGACGCGCAGAGTCGCGCTGTCCACAGGGTGCCCGCGCAACATCGGCTGCTGCGGCACGATCGCCGGGTGACCGCTCCGAGTGCGATGGACTCCTGGCCCGCCGCCGGGCGGGAGACGATCAGCCGCCAAGGGGGTTGTGCCACCGCGGCGCAGCTCACGAGGTGGGGCGTGGCGAGCAGCGTCGTGCAACGGCGCGTGCAGAGCGGCCGGTGGCAGCGGCTCCACCAGGGCGTCATGCTCCTGCACTCGGGTGCGCCGACATGGCGCGAACGTGCGCACGGCGCCGTGCTCTACGCCGGTCGGGACGCCGCCCTGTCGCACGCGTCGGCCGCGTTCGTGCACGGCATGGCCGCTCGACCTGGAGCGGTCATCGAGGTGAGCATCCCCGCGACGCGCGCCGTCCGCCCATCCCGCGGTCTGCGGATCCATCGTCGCCAGAAGATGCCGCGCGCGAGCGGACGCCTCCGGGCCGTCAACGAAGACGCCACCGCGGTCGACCTCGTCGACGCAGCGCGAAGCCTGGACGAGGCGGTCAGCGCGGTGGTCGCGTCGGTGCGGCGAGGCCTGCTCCCGGACCGCATCCTCGCGGAGGCGGCCGAGCGCGCGCGCCTACGGCACCGTGCCGCGCTCGTCGAGATGTTGAGCCCCGGCGCCGACGAGATCGAGTCGCCACTCGAGTTCCGCTACGGCCGGGACGTCGAGCGGCGCCACGGTCTCCCGCGCGGACGCACGCAGCTACGGCAGCAGGTGGGCGGCAGATGGATCCGCGCAGACCGCGTGTATGTCGGCTTCGCCACGCGGGTCGAGGTCGATGGGCAGCTCGCACACCCGCACGGTCGGACGGACGACGACGTCTGGCGCGACAACGCCCTCGTCCTCGCTCACCGGGAGGTCACGCTGCGCTACCGCTGGCACCACGTCGCGGCGACACCGTGCGCTTCGGCCGCTCAGGTCGCGCACGCCCTCCGCCTCGGCGGCTGGCAGGGCACCCCGCGCCGGTGCGGTCCGTCCTGCACGCTCGATCGCGTCGGCGGTAGGGCACCGTGAAGCCTTCTGCCCGCTGAGGGGGAGGAAGGCTTCACGGTCATGCCGGACGCGGCCCGGAGGGAACGCCGCGGGCTCCGCGACTGCGGCGGCTACCGTCGGGCGCGGCGGCGATCGACCCGTGAAGCCTTCTGCCCGCTCAGGGGGTAGAACGCTTCACGGTCGGGCAAGCGCGGCCCGTCAGGCGCGGCGGCGGAGGAGCAGGAGGGCGGCCCCGGCGACCAGGAGGGCGACCACCGCGAGCGGCAGCCAGCCCAGCTCGGCGCCGGTTCCACCCAGCTCGCCGGGCGGCACGGTCGCCGACGGGCTCGGCGTCGGAGTCGGTGACGGCGAGACGGACGGCGTGGGAGTAGGCGTGGGTGTGGGCGGCGGGATGGGCGTCAGCGCGTTGTCGACCGTGATCACGGGGACCGGGTCGTTCGCGGCGGCGCCCAGCACGACGGTGCCCGAGATCCGCGGCCGCTCCCACGTGCCGCCATCCACCGGCGGTGGCGTCGACTCGGTCACGACGCAGGTCGCGCCGATCGGCAGGTCGTCGGCGACCGTGACCACCTCACCGGCGGCCAACGTCCACTGGCCACGCCCGACGACCTCGCCGTCCAGCCGGCAGACCCAGGAGCCGGAGTACTCGGCGTCGTCCGGGACCAGGTCACCGGGGTCGTCGACCGACTTGGTGATCGAGAAGCCGGTCGAGTCGGCGTCGAACGTGTTGGTGACGGTGACGATCGGGACCGGCGTCCCGTCCGCCCCGAGCGTGATCGTGGCCGGGAAGACGACGGAGGGCGCCCACGATCCGTCGGGCACGTCGGCCGGCGGCGTCTCGGTGATCGTGCACTCGGAGCCGATCCACAGGTCGTCGCTCGTGATGGTGGTCGTCGCGTCGCCGAGGACCGTCCACGTCCCGGAGTCGACCGTCTCGCCGTTGTAGGTGCACGACCAGGTGCCGGTGTAGGTGGTTCCGGGCGGGACGACCTCCTCGGGGTCGTCGACGACCTTGTGGATCATGAAGCCGGTCGACGCGAGTCGCGTGTTGGTGACGGTGACGACCGTGCTCGGCGAGGTGCCGTCGACGAGGAACCAGTCGGACGGGTCGATCGTCACCGAGTAGTTGGGGTCCGGGTCCTCGGTCGCCCGCACCTGCGTGCCGACCGGCAGGCCCGTGATGGGCGGTGCGGTGCCCGGCGCGGTCAGGGTCACCGAGCTCGGGTCGATCGGGTACGGGTCGCCGCGGAAGTCGCGCGCCTCGAGGTTGATCGTGAAGGTGTCGTCTGCCGGGATCGGCAGCGAGTCGTCGCCGACGGCCTTGGCGACGTCGAGCTGGGTGGTCGCGAAGAAGCCCGCGTCGAGGTTGGGGTCGTTCTCGCCCGGCGCGCCGGCGGTGTACGCGATGTCGCCGTTCGAGCCGCTCACGACGACGTCCGAGTCGATCGTGTCGTCCGAGCCCGCGTTGCTGACGGTGAAGTCGACGTTCGACCACGGCACGGTGCCGAACCGCGCGTCGCCGGTGAACAGGTTGCCCGTGGTCGGTTTGACGAAGCGGACCGTGTAGTCGCCGGAGTTCGGCAGGAATCCCGCGATCCCGCCCCCGGGTGAGTCCTCCGTCGCGAAGTAGTACTGCCCGTTCGCGTCGGTCGTCGTGGTGGCCAGCACCGTCGCGCCCTGACGCAGCTGCACGGTCAACCCGGGAACGGGCGGCTCGTCGGCGTCCTGCAGACCGTTGTGGTCGGCGTCGTACCAGGCGACGTTGCCGATCTGCAGCGGCGCTTCCACCAGCAACGTCGCGACGTCACCGAGCCCGCCGGCCTTCGCGAGCGCGCCCTCGAGAGGCATCGCGACCATCCGCCCGCGCTGCGCGACGCCCGCCTGACCCGCGTCGCCGGTCGTGTTGAACCAGGCGAACCCGTTGGTGCGGAACTCGCTGATGGTGTCGAAGCCGGTCGAGAGCACCTGGTCCGAGCCCGGCAGCGACGTCAGCCCGCCGCCGGTGATCTCCTGGTGCTCGTTTCGCCTCGTCGGGTCGGTGGCCATGACGTTGCTGTCGTTGAAGAACTCCCGGCCGCCGGGTCCCTGGGAGGGGAGGGTGCTCGCCGAGTCCTTGGCGCCGACCGTGCCGTTGTCCTCGAGCACGTAGCCCGACGCGCTCGGCGTCGCGATGAGCGTCTCGCCCGCGGAGAACGACTGGTAGACGGTCGGGGCGCCGGCGGCGGCCGGTGCGAAGGGGGCGACGTTCGCGTAGCCGATCTGCATGCCGAACCGGTCCGCGAAACCGAGCACGAGGTCGCCGTCCGACGACAGCGTGAGGTCGGTCAGCATCGGCTGCGGCCACGTGATGTTGCCCGGGTCCGACAGTCCCATCTCGGCCGCGTCGAAGGTGTCCCGCCAGGGGTGCCACACGCAGCTGTGCGCGCTGACCGGCAGCGTGCAGGTGTCCGACGTGTTCCCGAAGGGGGCTCCGCGCTGGTAGTCGAGGTCCACGCGGAGCACCTCGGACGACGGGGACGCGAGGCCGGCCGGGCTGGACGCCGGCACCGCCCGCACCACGGCCTTCACGTCGGCGATGTCCGCGGCCGTCGCGTTCTCGATGTAGCCGACGAAGATCTGCCCGCGCAGCACCGTGATCGCCCACGGCCGGTCGGCCGACGTCAGTCCCAGCGGGATCGGGGCGAGCGCGGTGCGGGTCGCGATGTCGATGACCTCGATCCTGCGAAGGTGCAGGTTCATCACGTAGAGCGTGCTCTGGTCCTCGCTCACGGCGATCGAGCCGATGCCGATCGTGCCGATCCCCGTGTAGGCGGCCGCGTCACCGGCAGGGTCCTGAGGCCGGATGAACCCGCCCGTCCCGGAGCCGCCGGGCCCGTTCCCGTAGGGCAGCGACCGCGTGTCGTACGACGTGTCGAACGTGCCGAAGTCGATCCCGAGCGACGGCACGCCGGCGGGCAGGTCCGCGAACGGCTGGCCGAGGTTGAGCCACGTCTCGACGGGCCCCGGCGACGCAGCCAGCTCGCCGGTCGCCACATCGAGCACGCCGGGGACCCGGTAGATCGCCGCGAGCCCGCCGGGACCGAAGTCCACCTGCCGCCGGAGCACCGCCGCCGAGAACACGTCGCCTGTCGTCTTCTGCGAGACCGTGCCCCACAGCCCACCGGTCTGGTCGTACAGCGCGAGCGGGGTACGCCCGCGCGGGAGCCCGAAGTACGGGTCGGGCGCGGTGCCGTCGTTGACGAAGTTGAAGTCGCCGGCCTGGTCCGCGGTGGTCCACTGGTCCTGCCACGCCCACGCGGCGAGCGACACGCCCTGCTCGGGGTTGCCGGGGTTCACCTGGTACTGCCGCTGGCCCGCGTAGACGGTGGGCACGACGACAGGCGTGTCGACACCAGCCTTCTGGAACTCGTCGGGCGCGCTGACCCCGAAGTCGACGTCCGCGTCGCCCACGTCGGCGAGCTGCACGTTGCTGCCCGACTCGCCTGCGGCCGCGCCGAGCACCGAGAACGACGGCACCAGGCCCGTCGGCAGGTCCGTGAACTGCAGCCGCAGCTGAGAGGTCAGGGCGTCCGCGACGTCGACGGTGTAGGTACCGTCGGCGCCCGAGACGGTGGTCCCGACGGCGGTCCCGTGGCCGTCGAACGCCGTGACCGTCACGCCGGCGAGCGGACCGTCGTTCGGCACAGCCGGGTCCGTAGACACGTCCTGCACACCGTTCGCGTTGAAGTCGCGGAACACCGTTCCGGTCACGGAGCCGTCGACGGCGACAGCAGGCGTGACGCCCGCGAGCGCGCCGACCGCCGCGAGCATCGCGGCCAGACCTCCGGACGCGACCAGCGTCCATCGCATGCTCCGCGTGCGTCGATGTGTGGGCTGCACCGACTTCCTCTCGTCGTCCGTTGCGCACCCGCGAGGCGCGCGCGATCCGGCGTCCTCGCACCCTAACCCGGCAAAGCACCCATCTCTACCGGCGACGCCACACTCACCCGACTGCCCGCCGAGCTCGGGCGCGCCCTAAGGTGCAAGCCATGCACGTCGGCCGAGCAGCGCGTCTCTCGCTGCTCGCGCTCGTGCTCGCCGGATGCACGTCGAGCGCCGGGCCGCACGCGCTCACCGACGACGAGGCGCAGCGCCTGTCCCTGGCGCGGTTCTCGATGTACGACGCGGGCTTCGTCGACCTCGCGATGACGGTCCCGATCGACGGCCAGACCCTGCGCCTCGACGGGCGCGCGGACCTGGTCGCGCACGAGGCCTACGCCGACGTCACGACGGGCGACTCGCCACCGCGGCACGCGCTGCTGCAGTGGACGCTGACGAACAAGGCGATCGCGCAGACGCAGGACTCGAAGCTGCCCCCGCAGCCGCCCACGACCGGTTGGCAGGCAGCGGCGATGGTGCCCGGCGACCCGCTCGACAACGCGCTGCTGCTGGCGCTCAACCTCGGCGCCGACCGGCCCGAGAACCCGCTGCTGCTGCAGCAGTCGCCGGCCCGGTGGCTCAGGTCCGACGAGGTCGACGGCACGGACGTCGACGTCTTCGAGGTCCCGGCCTCGGAGGGCTCGCGCACGGTCGTGCGGTACTGGGTCGACGAGGACGGGACGCTGCACCGGGTCGACGCCGACACGGGCCGGCCGAACCCGCTGGTCATCGACCTGCACCCGTCCGACGACACCGATCCGATCCCGCTGGTCGAGGCACTGCGGACGAAGTGACGACACCCGGCGGCGCGGCGGATCGTGCACACCGCCCGAATGCCCCTGCCAGGGATGTAAGGATGTCGACGTGCAGGTGATCGCGGATCTGAAGGCCCTCGCGCCGTTGCGAGACTTCCGCCGCCTGCTCACGGTCAGGTTGGTGAGCCAGACGGCCGACGGGATGTTCCAGGCCGGGCTCGCGACGCTGTTCTTCTTCTCGCCCGAGCACGCCAGCACGGCGACCGGCGTCGCGCTGGCGTTCGCGGTCCTGCTGCTGCCCTTCACGATCGTCGGCCCCTGGGCCGGTGTGCTGCTCGACCGGTGGCGACGCCGGCAGGTGCTGCTGTACGGCAACGCGCTGCGCGTGCTCCTGACGCTCGCCGTCGCGGTGCTGCTCACGACGGTCGGCGTCGGGCCCGCGCTGTACGTCCTGGCCCTCGCCACGCTGTCGGTGAACCGGTTCCTGCTCGCGGCGCTGTCCGCCTCGCTCCCGCGCGTCGTCGACGGCCCCTTGCTGCTGACCGCCAACTCGGTGACACCGACGCTCGGCTCCGCTGCGGCCGGGCTCGGGGCTGGCCTCGGCTTCCTCGTCGGGCTCGTGCTGCCGACCGGGCAGGCGCACGACGCGGGGTCGCTGATCCTGGCCGCGGTCCTGATGGCGACCGCGAGCGCGCTGGCCACCCGGCTCGACCGCGACCGGCTCGGTCCCGAGGAGCGCTCCGACGCTGCCCGCCTGCGCGCCGAGCTCGGCCTGCTCGCACGCGGGCTGGTCGAGGGCGGCCGCTACCTCATCGCCCGCCGCACGCCGGCGCGCGCCCTGGCGATCATGGCCGTCCACCGCTTCCTCTACGGCGTCGTGTTCGTCGCGAGCCTGCTCATCAGCCGCAACCTGCTGTCCGACCCGAACAACACGGACGAGGGCCTGCGCACCTTCGGCACCGTGCTCGCGGCGACCGTCGTCGGCTTCGGGCTCGCCGTCGTCCTCACGCCGACCATCACGCCGCTCATCGGACCCAACGGCTGGATCGTCACGTGCCTGCTGCTCGCCGCCGCGAGCCAGGGGCTGCTGGTCGTCACGATCAACCTGCCGATCGTCGTCGTCGCCGCCGTGTTCCTCGGGCTCGCCGCGCAGGGGGCGAAGATCGCCGTGGACACGATCGTCCAGCGCGACACGGCCGACGGGTTCCGCGGTCGCGCGTTCGCGCTCTACGACGTCCTGTACAACGCGGCGTTCGTCGGCGCGGCCGCCCTGGCGGCGGTGACGCTGCCGGACACCGGCTACCAGCGCATCGTCTTCGCGGTGCTCGCGATGGGCTACGTCGCGGGTGCCGTCCTGTACGGCTCGGCCGCCCGACGGGTGCCGTGGCCCCGACCGGTGGATGTGGTGAAGGTATGAGCCCGTCGGACGCCGTGCACGGCCAGGTCGTTCTCGCGAGCGGGGTCGCGCTGAGCATCGTCGACGCGGCGGCCGCCGACCAGCCGCTCGTCTGGGTCAACCGCGCCTTCTGCGACCTCACGGGCTACGCGCCGCAGGAGGTGATCGGCCGCAACTGCCGATTCCTGCAAGGCCCCGCGACGGACCCGGTCACGCGCGCCGAGATCCACGAGGGGATCGAGGCCGGCCGGACCGTCAGCGCCGTGGTGCTGAACTACCGCCGCGACGGCTCGCCGTTCTGGAACCAGGTGCTGATCAGCCCGGTCCGCGGCGAGGACGGCACGATCACCCATCACGTCGGCGTCCAGGCCGACGTGACCGAGCGCGTCGAGGCCGACCACGCCCGCGACGCGGCCCTCGACAACGCGCGGCAGGCGACCGCCCGGCTCGACCTGCTCGCACGGGTCTCCGACGAGCTCGTCGCCAACCTCGACTACGCGGCCGCGGTCGACTCGCTCGCGGACATCGCCGTCCCGGAGCTCGCTGCCTGGGGATTCGTGGCCGTGACCGACGAGCGCGGACGCTTCGAGCACGTCCACGTCGTGTCGGCGGACCCCTCCCGATCCGGCGCCGCCTCCGAGCTGGAGCAGCACGGCGTGGAGTGGCTCAGCCGCTCCCCCCGCGTGCACGAGGCGCTCACCAGCCCGCCGGGCTTCATCCCCGCGCCCTACGAGATCGACGTCCCGTCGCTCCCCGGACGGACGACACCCCCGCAGCTCAGCGCGTTGCGAGCGCTCGGGCTCGGCAGCGCGCTCCTCGTCCCGCTCCGCGCCCGTGACCGGGTGATCGGCCTGCTGTGCCTCGTGCACGACGAGACCGGCCGCTTCGACGCCGACGCGGTCCTCACCGCCCGGCACCTCGGACGGCGTGCCGGGCTCGCGCTGGACAACGTGCGCCTGTTCCTCGCCGAGCGGGAGGCAGCCCTCACGCTCCAGCACCGCCTGCTCCCCGAGATCCCCGACGTGCCCGGGCTCGACATCTCCGCCGCGTACATCGCCTCGACGAGACTGGCCGAGGTGGGTGGCGACTGGTTCGACGTCATCCGGCTGACCGACGGGACCGTCGGGCTCGTCGTCGGCGACGTCGTCGGCCACGACATGCACGCCGCGGCCGCGATGGGGCAGCTGCGGTCGCTGCTGCGATCGACGGCCTGGGACGGGGCCGAGCCGGGCGATGCGCTCGCACGCGTCGACGCGATGGTCCGTGGGTTCGACATCGCGGACGTCGCGACCTGCGCGTACGTGCGTTGGGACGCGGCCGACGGCGGCGCGCGGCTCACCTTCGCGCGCGCGGGCCACCCGCCGCCGCTCGTCAGGCTCCCGGGCGGCACCGTGATCCAGCTCGCCGAGGGCGCGACGACCCCGGTGGGCGTCCTGCACCCGGACGGCCCCACCCGCAGCGGGAACACGGCGATCCCCCACGGCGCGACGCTCGTGATGTTCACGGACGGCCTGATCGAGAGGCGCGACCGCGGCCTGCGCGAGGGCATCGACGCCCTCGTCGAGACGCTCTCGCAGCTACCCGACGACCTCGACGCCACGGCCGTGCGCGACGCCCTGATCGACGCGCTGCTGACCGAGGGTCAGGAGGACGACGTCTGCGTGCTCGTCGTGCGCGCCCACCACGCGAGCAGCTCCTCGCGCGCGGTGTCGGGCCCGAGCGGGCCGCGCTCCATCCGCAGCTCGAGCAGGTAGCGGTAGGCGGCACCGACCTCGCGCCCGGGGCGCAGGCCGAGGATCTCCATGATCTGCGTGCCGTCCAGGTCGGGCCGCACCGCGTCGAGCTCCTCCTGCTCCTGCAGCCGAACGATGCGTGCCTCGAGCTCGTCGTACGCGGCGGACAGGCGGGCGGCCTTGCGGCGGTTGCGCGTCGTGCAGTCGGAGCGGGTCAGGCGGTGCAGGCGCTCGAGCAGCGGGCCGGCGTCGGTGACGTACCGGCGCACCGCCGAGTCGGTCCACTCGCCGTCGCCGTAGCCGTGGAAGCGCAGGTGCAGCTCGGTGAGGCGCGCCACGGCCTGCACGGTCGCCTTGTCGAAGCGCAGCTCGCGCAGCCGCTTGGCGACGAGCTTGGCGCCGACCATCTCGTGGTGGTGGAAGCTCACGCCGCCACCCTCCTCGTGCCGCTTGGTGCGGGGCTTGCCGATGTCGTGGAGCAGGGCGGCGAGGCGCAGCACCAGGTCCGGTCCGGGCACCGCACCGTCGGGACCGGTCTCGAGCGCGATCGCGTTGTCGAGCACAGTCAGCGAGTGCTCGTAGACGTCCTTGTGGCGGTGGTGCTCGTCGATCTCGAGGCGAAGGGCCGGGAGCTCGGGCAGCACATGCTCGGCGAGCCCGGTCTCCACGAGGACCTGGAGCCCGAGCCGCGGCTGGCGCGCGAGAAGCAGCTTGCTCAGCTCGTCGCGCACGCGCTCGGCGGACACGATCGCGATCCGCTCCGCCATGCCCACCGTGGCCGCGTGCGCCGCGGGGTCGAGCGTGAAGCCCAGCTGCGCGGCGAACCGCGCGCCGCGCATCATGCGCAGCGGGTCGTCGTCGAACGACTGGCGGGGGTCGACGGGCGTGCGCAGCACTCCCCGGGCCAGGTCGGCCAGCCCGTCGAACGGGTCGACGAAGGTCAGCTCCGGCAGGCGCACGGCCATCGAGTTGACGGTGAAGTCGCGCCGCGACAGGTCACCGTCGAGCGTGTCCCCGAACACGACCTCGGGCTTGCGCGACGTCGGGTCGTAGGCGTCGGTGCGGTACGTGGTCACCTCGACGACGACGTCCTCGCCCGACGGTCGGCGCGAGCCGAACCGGCGCGCGCCGATGGTGCCGAACTCGCGGCCGATGTCCCAGTGCGCGTCACCCCAGCGCGCGAGGATCGCCTGCGTCTGGTCGGGCGTCGCCGACGTGGCGAAGTCGAGGTCGGAGCTGAGCCGACCGAGGAAGGCGTCGCGCACGGGTCCGCCGACGAGCGCGAGCTCGTGGCCCGCCTTCGCGAACAGCTCGCCCAGCTCGAGCGCATCTGCCGGCAACGCGGCGAGGACGCCGATCGCGCGCTTCTGCAGCGCGATCAGCGACGGGGAGTTCGTGGGCTCGTCGGGCACTCGCCCGAGTCTAGGCGCCGCACCGACGTGCCGGTTCTGGGCGCGTAGGTCCAGTAGATACAGTGGCCTGCATGTCCAGTCCGGCTCACCCCACGCCTCCGCGGGGTGTCCCGGCGCCTCCTGGCGGTCATGCGCTGCGCATCGACCCCCGTCCCGTCGTCCGCGTCAACGCCGTCCAGCTGCCCGTCGTCGACGAGACGAGCGCCGGCGGACTCGTCGTCCGACTGCGTGACGGCGCCTACTACGCGGCCGTGATCGCGCGCCGCAACCGCGCGGGTCGCCTCGAGTGGTGCCTGCCCAAGGGGCACCTCGAGGGTGACGAGACGCCCGAAGAGGCCGCCGTGCGCGAGATCGCCGAGGAGACCGGCATCGTCGGGCACGTGCTGCGCCGGCTCGGCGTCATCGACTACTGGTTCAGCGGCGACGACCGCCGTGTCCACAAGGTCGTGCACCACTTCCTGCTCGGTGCCGTCGGCGGGAGCATCTCCGTCGCGGGCGATCCCGACGGAGAGGCCGAGGACGCCGAGTGGATCGCCGTCGCCGACCTCCCGCAGCGGCTGGCCTACCCGAACGAACGACGACTCGCCGAGGCCGCGCTCCTGGTGCTCGTCGGCGAGGCATGAGCGGGCGTCTGGCTCGCAGGGCCACACGTCTCGTGCTCGCCCTGGTCGCAGCGGTCCTGGTGGTCCCGGCCGTCGTCAGCGCACCGGCGCACGCGGCCGACGAGCTGCCCGTGCGGGTCGAGATCACCTCGATCGCCCCCGTCGTCCTGCGGCCCGGCGACGACCTCGTGGTGCGCGCGACGCTGCACAACGACGGCACCACGACTCTCGAGCACGCCGCGGCCGCGCTGCGCGTGCACCGGTTCCGCATCTCGACCCGCGAGGAGGTCGCCGCCTGGGCGAACCTGCCCGCGACCGACGTCACGGACAACGCGGACGTCGTCGCCGCCGTCAAGGACCCGATCCCGCCCGGCGGAAGCGCGAACGTCGTGCTCACCCTGCCGGCCGACGGCGTGAACCTGTACGCCTTCCCCGACGCGTGGGGCCCGCGCGGCATGGCAGTCGAGGCGACGGACTCGGGCGTGCGCGTCGGCATCCAGCGCACGTTCGCGCTGTGGTTCCCCGCGGACTCGGTGCCGCCCGTGCCGGTCACCACCCTGCTGCCCGTCGCGGGACCCCCGGACGACCCGCTGTCGACGGGCGCCGACGCCGCGCTCGAGGCCGCGACCGCGCCGCAGGGGCCGCTCGGCCGCACGCTGCAGGCCGCGAGCGCGGACCAGGCCATCGGGCTCGTGATCGATCCGTCTCTCGTCGAGCGCGCCGAGGCCGGTGGCTCGCAGGCGCAGGCGTGGGCGCGTTCGGTCACGTCCGCCGCGATGCAGCACGACACGTTCACCCTGCCCTGGTCCGATCCCGACGTCTCCGCCCTCGCGCACGCCGGCGAGAGCGAGCTGTTCACCGTCGCGATGGACCTGTCCCGCAAGTCCAGCACGCTCGGCCCCGGGCGGCGCACGATGACGTGGTCCGCTCCGGACCAGGTCCTCGACCAGCCGACCGCCACGCTCGCCGCCGACGCAGACGTCGCGGCGGTCGTCACGAGGGCGGGCGCGATCGGGTCTCCGACGCCGGACACGCACGCGCTCGCCGTGACGTCCCAGGGCCGCGTCGACAGGCTCGCGCCCGACGGCACCCTGTCGGCGATGCTGGTGAGCCCGGCGGCCGTCGAGCCCGGCGCGACGAGCGCGACGACCACGCAGCGCGCCCTCGCGGAGCTGGCTCTCGTCGCCCGCGAGAACGCCCAGCCGACGCCGATCCTGCTCGCACCCGGGCGCGACCAGGTGGTCGACCCCTCCGCCGCGGTCACCCTCATGACCGCGTTCCGCTCGGCACCGTGGGTCCAGGTCGACAGCGCGTCCACGCTGCTCGTCGGCCCGGCCGACGACGCCGCCAAGCGGCCGAAGGACGCGTCGGCCGACGACGAGCTCGCCCCGATCGACATCGACCGCCTCGCCGTGGCGCGCAACCACGCGGTCGGGTTCTCGTCGGTCACGCCCGACCCCGCGGCGCTGCTCGCGGGCGTCGACCAGGAGACGCTCGCGCCGCTCGCGCTCGCGTGGCGGACCGACCCCACGGGCCGCGAGTCCCTCGCCGACGCGGTGGTCAAGAACGTCACGGCCCGCACCGTCGGCCTGTCGATCGCCCCGCACAGCGACCTCAACGTGCTCAGTGCCACCGCGCCGGTGATCGTGGTCGTGCGCAACGACCTTGCCGTCCCGGCCACGGTGCAGCTCGTCGTCACCCCCCGGAAGGCCTGCCTGCAGGTCGACCCCATCGATCCGGTCTCCGTCGACGCGTCGTCGAGCAAGAGCGTGACGGTGGACCTGCGCGCGACCGCCAACTGCACCGTCGGGATCGTCGCCACGCTCGAGTCGCCGGACGGAGCCGTCGTCGCCGAGCCGGTGGCCTTCTCCGCCCGGGTCGCGCCGACGTTCGAGAGCGTCGGCACCTACGTCGTCGGCGGGCTGCTCGCCATCGGCCTGGTGCTCGGCATCGTCCGCACGGTGCGTCGCGGGCAGAGCGCCCGACGCGGCGCGCGTACCGAGGCCGAGACCGGCCCCGCCCCGCCGCTGCCCGTGCTGGGCGGCGCTCCCGACGAGGAATCGGGGCAGTGAGCGGCACCGGCTCGGGGGACGTGCGCCGCGGCGCCGCACTCATGGCGTCGGGCACCGCGGCGTCCCGCGCGCTGGGCCTGCTGCGCCAGATGGTGCTCGCGAGCGCCATCGGCGCCACCGGGCAGGCCGCCGACGCGTTCTCCGTCGCCAACAAGCTGCCCAACGTGCTCTACATGCTGCTCGCGGGCGGCGTCCTCAACGCGGTCCTCGTGCCGCAGGTGGTGCGGGCGTACCGGCGCCAGGTCGGCCAGGAGTACGTCGATCGGCTCCTGACCTTCGGGTTCGTCGTGCTGGCCGGCACGACGCTCGTGCTGACCCTCTTCTCACCGCTGCTCGTCAACCTCTACGCCGACCCGTGCAGCAACGCCCAGATCGAGCTCGCGACGACGTTCGCGTACTGGTGCGTCCCGCAGATGTTCTTCTACGGCGCGTACGCCCTGCTGGGCCAGGTGCTCAACGCGCGCGGCTCGTTCGGGCCGTACATGTGGGCGCCGGTCGTCAACAACATCGTCTCGATCGCCGGGTTCGGCCTCTTCATCGCGCAGTTCGGTGTCGCCGGGCGCGGCGGCGTCGTCATCGCCTCGCAGTGGACGGTCAGCCAGACGACGCTCCTGGCGGGGTCGGCCACCCTCGGCGTGATCGCCCAGGCCGTCGTCCTGATCCCCGCGCTGCGGTACGCGGGGGTGCGCTTCCGGCCGCGCTGGGGCTTGCGCGGCTCGGGGCTCGGGCGGGCGGGCTCGGTCGCCTCGTGGACGCTCGTCGGGCTCGCCATCGGGCAGGTCGGCTACGTGGTCGTCTCGCGCGTCGCGTCGCGCGCGCCGGGAGCGGCGGGCCTCACGAACGCCGTGTGCGCGGCCCCCGGGCCGATCGCGGGCAACGCCGCGTACGACTGGGCGTTCCTCATCTTCATGCTCCCGCACTCCCTGGTCACGGTGTCGCTCGCGACCGCGCTGTTCACCCGCCTGTCGGGGCAGGCGCACGAGCGGGACGTGGACGGCGTGCGCGCGACGCTGTCGAGCGGGTTGCGCGTCGTCGCGCTGTTCACGGTCCTCGCGACGGCCGTGATCGTCGTGCTCGCGGTCCCGATCACGCAGATCGTGCTGTGGACCTCCGGGCCGGGGCAGGTGCACGCCATCGCCCCGGTCGTCGTCGCGATGATCGTCGGTCTGCCGGCCTTCGGGGCCTGGTCGATGTGCCAGCGCGTCTACTACGCGTACGAGGACGCGCGCGGGATGATCCCGATCCAGGTCCTCATGGCGGGGATCGTCGTCGCCGGCACCCTGCTCGGTCAGGCCGTCCTGCCCGCCCGCTCCTGGGTCGTCGGGATCGGGTTGTCGATGAGCGCGTCGTACGTCGTCGGCGCGCTGCTGGCCCTGTGGCTGCTGCGTCGACGCATCCGCACGGTCGACGGTCCACGGGTCCTGCGGATCCACGTCCAGGCGGTGTTCGCCGGGCTCGTCTCCGCCGCCGTCGGCGGCCTCGTCCTGCTCGCGACGTCGCACCTGCTGCCCGACGACAACTTCGCGATGATCATCGTGTGCGCGATCGTCGGGACCGTGATGGGGCTGGTCTACCTCGTCATGCTCCGACTCATGCACGTCGGCGAACTCGCCGCCCTGACTGGTCCGCTTCTCGCGAAGGTCCGCCGCGGCCCGTCTAGGCTGCCTTCAGGGCCTCGACCGCCGACGGGCGGATCTGGGCAGGTCAACGATGCGGAGGGCACCGTGAGCGAGGAGGTCGTCGGGCGGGGGGCCGTGCTCTCGGGCCGTTACCGCGTCATCGAGCCGACCGAGTCCGACCTGCCGGGAACGACCGCGTGGATCGCGACCGACCAGATCCTCGACCGCCCGGTGCGCGTCCAGGTGCTGTCCACGGGACACATCTCGTCGGCTCTCGACGGTGCCCGGCGCGCCGCCCTCGTCACCGACGGCCGCCTCGTGCGCGTCCTCGACGTCGGCACGCACGACGGGCACGGGTACGTCGTGTCGGAGCAGGTCACCGGACCGTCGCTGTCCGACCTGCTCTCCCGCGGGCCGCTGACCGCCGACCAGGCCCGCGCGATCGTCGGCGAGGCCGCCGCCGCGCTCGAGGTCGCGCGCCGGCGCGGCGTCCACCACCTAGCGCTGCGTCCGTCGTCCCTGCACGTCACGGACGACGGGCGGATCGTCGTCAGCGGTCTCGGACTCGACGCCGGCCTGCTCGGCATCATCACGCGGGACGCGCACACGACGACGCGGGCCGACACGGTCGGGCTCGTGCGCGTGCTCTACGCCGCGCTCACCGGCCACTGGACGCCCGATCCCACGCTGCCCGCGTTCGACGTGGCGCTCCCGGCCGCGCCCCTTGTGGACGACCTGCCCGTGCCGCCCGTCGACCTGGTCCCGGGCGTACCGGCGGACCTCGACACGCTGTGCGCGGTGACGCTCGGCCCGCACGACGACGGGCCGCACAGCCCCGGCGAGCTCGTGCGCGAGCTCGAGCCGTGGGGCGCGATCCGCGCGGTGCAGGTGCAGACCGGCGCGATCCCCGTCGTGCCCGAGGCGTTCGCCGAGGCCATCGCGCTCGACGCCGCCGTCCGGGCCGACGAGTTCGACGTCGACGACATGGAGGACACGGCGCCCATCGCCGTGCAGCGCGAGTCCATCCGCACGTCCTACGACGCACAGCCCCCGCCCGCCGGCGTGAACCGCCCCGGCACGCCGCCGCCCGCGGCACCCACCCGGACCAGCGCGTTCGGCGCCGCCGGAGCGCTCGGGGCAGCCGCGACGTCGCGCGTGTGGAACGAGGAGCCGGCGGCCGCCGCACCCGTTCCCGGGGGTCCGGCCGATCCTGCCGGCCCGCCTCCGGGTGAGGAGCCGCTGATCCCCGGCGGGTTCGACTTCGACCAGATCGTCCAGGAGCGGCCGGCCGAGCAGGCCGAGCAGCGCCGGTTCAACCCGACGGCGCTCGTGCTGCTGCTGGTCGTCGTCGCCGTCATCATCGGCGTCGTCCTGGCGTTCAAGGCGCTGTTCAGCTCGCTCGACACCGGCATCCCCGAGGCGAGCCACTCGCCGTCGAGCTCGGCCTCGGCCAGCGCCACGCCCACGGACGAGGAGTCCCAGAGCGCGTCGCCCACGCCGTCGCCGACGGTCGAGGAGGGGCCGCCGCCCGTCATCGCGTCGGCCACCACCGTGGACCCGTCCGACGACGACGGCGAGCACGAGGAGGCCGTCGGTCGAGCCTTCGACGGCGACCCGTCGACGTACTGGTACACGATGACCTACAAGCGCGCGGACTTCGCCGGCTTCAAGGACGGCGTCGGGTACGTGATGACGCTCGAGGACCCGACGACCGTCCACACCGTGACGCTGCACACCAACGGGACGGGCGGCAACGTCGAGATCCGTGCGACGGGCGCCGACGACCCGAGCGGCGGGAAGCTGCTCGCGTCGGGTGCGTTCGGCTCCGACGTGACGTTCACGCTGGACCCCGCCACGAAGACCGACACGCTCACGCTGTGGATCACGGAGCTGCCGACCGCGAGCGACAACGCCTTCCGGCTCGAGCTCGCGGAGATCGAGCTGTCCTGACCGGACGAGGAACAGATCGCGCCTAGGATCGGTTGACTGCGACAGCCCCTCTGGAACCGATGCAAGGACCTCTCGTGACCCACCAGGACCCCGCCGTGCGCGACCTCGTGATCGTGGGCTCCGGCCCCGCCGGCTACACGGCTGCCATCTACGCGGCCCGTGCCGGTCTGGCCCCGCTCGTCATCGCCGGGTCGGTGACCGCGGGTGGTGCGCTGATGAACACCACCGAGGTGGAGAACTTCCCCGGGTTCCCCGACGGGATCCAGGGCCCCGAGCTCATGGAGAACCTGCAGAAGCAGGCCGAGCGCTTCGGTGCCGAGGTCCTGTGGGAGGACGCGGTCTCGCTCTCGCTCGACGGGCCGGTCAAGACCGTGACCGTCGCGGGCGGCGAGACGTTCTCGGCGCGTGCGGTGATCCTGTCGACGGGCTCCGCCTACCGCGAGCTCGGCCTGGACGACGAGAAGCGCCTGTCCGGTCGCGGGGTGTCGTGGTGCGCCACGTGCGACGGCTTCTTCTTCCGTGACCAGGAGATCATCGTGGTCGGCGGCGGCGACTCGGCCGTCGAGGAGGCCACGTTCCTGACCCGGTTCGGCAAGCGCGTCACGATGGTGCACCGCCGCGACCAGCTGCGGGCCTCGAAGATCATGGCCGACCGGGCCGCGAACGACGAGAAGATCGAGTTCGCCTGGAACAGCGAGGTCGTGGCCATCCACGGCGACGCGAAGGTCACGGGCGTGACCCTGCGCGACACCGTGACCGGCGAGACCCGCGAGCACCCCGCCACGGGCGTGTTCGTGGCGATCGGCCACGTGCCGCGCTCGGAGCTGCTGGTCGGGCAGGTCGACCTCGACGAGAATGGCTACGTCCAGGTCGTCGGCCGCAGCACCGCCACGAACCTGAGCGGCGTGTTCGCGTGCGGCGACCTCGTCGACCACACCTACCGCCAGGCCATCACCGCCGCCGGTTCCGGTTGCGCCGCGGCGCTCGACGCCCAGCACTTCCTGGCCGCACTGCACGACGAGCTCGCAGACCCGACTCCCGCCCTCTGAGGAGGCATGATGCTTGACGTCACCGACGCCACGTTCGACACCGAGGTCCTCGGTTCCGACATCCCCGTGGTCGTGGACTTCTGGGCGCCGTGGTGCGGCCCGTGCCGCATGGTCGCGCCCGTCCTCGAGGAGCTCTCGAAGACCTACGAGGGCCGGGTCAAGATCGTCAAGGTCAACGCCGACGAGAACCCGCGCCTGACCGGCGACTACGGCGTGGTGTCGATCCCGACCCTCAACATCTACGCGGGCGGCGAGCTCGTGCAGTCGACGATCGGCGCCCGGCCCAAGGCCAGCATCACCGAGCAGATCGAGGGCGTGCTCGCCACGGTGTGACCGGGTGCGCTAGGCGAACGTCCGTGCATGCGACACTGCACGGATGATCGAGCGCATCGTGCCCGCCGGCGAGACGGCGGGCCACCACCCCACGTCCTCCGCCGCCGCCGGCACCCGCCTCGACCCGTGGCTCGGCTCCTACGCCGAACGCACCCACGGCATGCGAGCCTCGGAGATCCGCGCATTGTTCGCGGTTGCCAACCGGCCCGAGGTCGTCTCGCTGGCCGGCGGGATGCCGTTCCTGGACGGCCTCCCTCTCGACGTCCTGTCCGACGTGGCCGCGCGCGTGGTCGCCCAGCGAGGACTCCAGGCGCTCCAGTACGGGTCCGGCCAGGGCGACGTGACGCTCCGCGAGCAGATCCTCGACGTCATGCGGCTCGAGGGCATCGAGGCCCACCCGGACGACGTCGTCGTCACGACCGGCTCTCAGCAGGCGTTGGACCTGGTCACGAGGATCTTCGTCGACCCGGGCGACGTCGTCGTGGCCGAGGCACCGTCCTACGTCGGCGCGCTCGGGGTCTTCCGCGCCTACCAGGCCGACGTCGTGCACGTCAGCCTCGACGAGCACGGGCTCGTTCCCGAGGCGCTCGAGGAGACTCTCGCCGCGCTCGCGCGCGAGGGCCGCCGCGTCAAGCTCCTGTACACGGTGCCCAACTTCCACAACCCGGCAGGCGTCTCGATGTCGGTCGAGCGCCGACCCCGGATCCTGGAGATCGCGCGCCGCTACGGCGTCCTCGTGCTCGAGGACAACCCGTACGGCCTGCTCGGCTTCGAAGGCGCGCCGCGCCCGGCCCTCAGGTCGCTGGACGACGACGGCGTGATCTACCTCGGCTCGTTCTCCAAGACCTTCGCGCCGGGCTACCGGATCGGTTGGGCGGTCGCGCCGCACGCCGTCCGCGAGAAGCTCGTGCTCGCGTCCGAGTCGGCGATCCTGTGCCCCGCCAACGCGTCGCAGATCGCCATCTCGACGTACCTGTCGACATGCGACTGGCAGGGGCAGATCAAGCAGTACCGCGAGCTGTACCGCGATCGTCGCGACGCCACCGTGTCCGCGCTCGCCGAGCACCTGCCCGAGGCCTCGTGGAACGTGCCCGAGGGCGGCTTCTACGTCTGGGTGAAGCTCCCGGACGGCCTCGACTCGAAGGACATGCTCCCGCGAGCCGTCACGGCTCGCGTCGCCTACGTGCCCGGGACGGCGTTCTTCTACGACGGCAGCGGCGCCTCGCACATGCGGCTCTCGTACTGCTACCCCACACCCGAGCGGATCCGCGAGGGTGTGCGCCGGCTCGCCTCGGTGGTCGCTGGCGAGCGTGAGCTCGTCGAGCTGTTCGGCACCACTTCGTCCGCTCAGGGCCACGTCGTCGAGTCGCCCGGCCCGGACGTCGCGTGATGGCAGCGGATTCGCCGCGCGTCGTCGTCCTCGCCGGCGGGATGTCGCACGAACGTGACGTGTCGCTGCGGTCGGGGCGCCGGGTAGCCGAGGCGCTGCGTTCCGTCGGCGTCGAGGTCTCGGTGCACGACGTGGACGCCGACCTCGTGCCCGCGCTCACCGACCTCCGCCCGGACGTCGTGTGGCCGCTTCTGCACGGCGCCTCCGGCGAGGACGGCTCCGTGCGCGACGTCATCCAGCTCCTCGGGCTCCGGATGGTGGGCACCGGGCCACGCGAGAGCCGCGTCGCGTGGTCCAAGCCGATCGCCAAGACCGTCGTCGCGCGAGCCGGGCTCAGCACGCCCGAGTTCGTGACGTTGCCGCAGTCGTTGTTCCGCGAGCTCGGCGCGACCCGGGTGCTGTCGGCGATCGTCGACCGGCTCGGGCTCCCCCTCGTCGTCAAGCCGTCGCGCGGCGGCTCGGCGCTCGGCGTCAACCTCGTCATCTCGGCGGACGACCTGCCGCGCGCGATGGTCGACTGCTTCGCCTACAGCGACACGGCGCTCGTCGAGCGTGCCGTCGCCGGGACCGAGCTCGCCGTGTCCGTCGTCGACACCGGGTCGGGTCCGGTCGCGCTCCCCGCGGTCGAGATCGTCACCGACGGCCCGTACGACTACGACGCTCGGTACAACCCCGGGCGCACCGAGTACTTCGCACCGGCTCGGCTCGACTCGGCCGTCGCCGCCAAGGTCGCCGCGGTCGCGGTCACGGCGCACGAGACCCTCGGGCTCTCCGGCCTGTCCCGCACCGACCTCATCGTCGCGGACGACGGCTCGATCGAGTTCCTCGAGGTCAACGTCTCACCCGGGATGACCGAGACGTCGCTCTTGCCCCAGGCGGCGGAGGCCGCCGGGCACAACCTTGGGGACTTGTACCGATCCCTGGTGCTGGCTTCTCTCGCGGGCTGAGGCGCGCGTACATCGGCGGTTTCACGTCCGGTACATGACGATTTGCGCCCGGATCGCGGTCGACCTCCGCGCGTAGGCTCTTGCGGCCGGCGACGTCGGCGCCCGTCGACGCGATCTGCGCGTGGGCGACGCGGATTACCGCATCGCCCACGCGGTCCTCATTTCAGCAGACCCGGGTCCTCAGGGGCGAGGCTCGCCAGGATCCGGTTGAGGTCCTGGACCGACGCGAACTCGACCGTGAGCCGCCCGCGCTGCTTGCCGAGGCTGACCTTCACCCGGGTCTCGAACTTGTCCGACAGCCGCGACGCCAGGTCGTCGAGCGCCTCGCTGCGGATGCCGGCCCGCGGAACCGTCCGGCGGCGCGGCGCATCGTCGGTGCCGAGCGCGACGATCTCCTCGACGGCGCGAACCGACAGCCCCTCGGCGACGATCCTTTGCGCGAGACGCTCGATCGCGGCACCGTCGTTCAGCCCGAGCAGCGCACGCGCGTGACCCGCGCTCAGCACACCGGCCGCCACCCGCCGCTGGACCAGCGGCGGGAGCTTCAGGAGGCGGAGCGTGTTGGAGATCTGCGGCCGAGACCGGCTGATCCGCGTTGCCAGCTCCTCGTGGGTGCAGCCGAAGTCGTCGAGGAGCTGCTGGTAGGCGGCCGCCTCTTCGAGGGCGTTCAGCTGCGAGCGGTGCAGGTTCTCGAGGAGCGCGTCGCGCAGAAGGTCCTCGTCGTCGGTGTCCCGGATGATCGCGGGGATCGTCGTGAGGCCCGCCTCCTGGGTCGCGCGCCAACGGCGCTCGCCCATGATGAGCTCGTAGTGGTCGCCGACCTGACGCACCACGACGGGCTGGAGGACGCCGATCTCCTTGATCGAGCCGACGAGCTCGGCCAAGGCGTCCTCGTCGAAGACCGTGCGTGGCTGGCGCGGGTTGGGTCCGATCGCCGTGACCGGCAGCTCGGCGAATCGCGCACCCGGAACCGGGAGCAGTCCGTCTGCCGCCTCCGCGGCGTCGGGCCGAGTCGCGTGGACCGGCTCGGCCACGCTCCCGTCGCGCGGCGCGTCGACACCGTTCACCGCACCGTTGGTGCCTGCCGCGGCCGACGCGCCATCAACCTGGGACGCTGCGACCGTCTCGTTCTCGGCCGCCTGGCCGTCCAGGTGCGAGCTGGCGGAACCCGGTCGCTCGTCGACGACGGTGCCCGCGGGGCGGCCCTGGCCGAAGAACACGTCCGCCGGCCGCTCCCCTCCTGCCGGGCGCTCCGCCCCCTCAGGGGCTGTCGGGATCAGCGCGCCCAGTCCACGACCAAGCCCACGTCGCTTCTCGCTCATCGTTCCTCCTGGCCGATCGTGGCGTCCTGCGTGCTGTGAACTGCGACCGCGCCGCGGTCCGCGACCTCGCGGGCCGCTTCGAGGTACGCGAGCGCCCCCGACGAGCCCGGGTCGTACGTGATCACCGTCTGGCCGTAGCTCGGCGCTTCCGAGATGCGCACGGACCTTGGCACGGTGGTGCGCAGCGTCCGCTCCGGGAAGTGCGTCCGCACCTCCTGAGCCACCTGCTGCGCGAGGTTGGTCCGCGCGTCGTACATGGTCAGCAGGATCGTCGAGACGTGGAGGCCCTGGTTGAGGTGAGCCTGGATCAGCTCGATCGTCTTGAGCAGCTGGCTGAGACCCTCGAGCGCGTAGTACTCGCACTGGATCGGGATCAGCACCTCGCGGCCCACGACGAACGCGTTGACGGTCAGCAGGCCGAGGCTCGGCGGGCAGTCCACGAACACGTAGTCGAGTCGCGCCTGGCCATTCGCCTCACGCCACTCGAGGTAGGCGTCGAGCGCCGTCCTCAGTCGGGTCTCGCGGGCCACCATCGAGACGAGCTCGATCTCCGCGCCGGAGAGGTCGATCGTTGCCGGCAAGCACCAGAGCGTCGGGATGTCCGGGCACACCTGCACGGCCTCGGCCATCGGCTTGCTCTCCACGAGCACCTCGTAGATCGAGGGTGTCCCAGCTCGGTGATCGATGCCGAGTGCTGTGCTCGCGTTCCCCTGCGGGTCGTTGTCGAGCACGAGCACGTTGAGCCCGGACTGAGCAAGTGCGGCGGCCAGATTGACCGTGGTGGTCGTCTTCCCGACGCCGCCCTTCTGGTTCGCGACCGTGATGACCCGCGTCTGGGTCGGCGAGGGGAACTTGCGTCCGCGCAGCTCGATGCGGCGGCGCGCGTCCTGACGAAGCTCTGCCATGAGCGGCGTCTCGTCGCTCACGTCGGGCAAGCTGTCGACGAGCGCGGCACGGCGACGCTCGTCGGGATCGATCTCGTTCACAGGCGTGGGGGCTCCGTCTGGCTGGTCCTGGCGCACCTCACCGAGATCCGCGGGTGCAACTGTTTCACGTGAAACAGGTTGCGCAGTACC
>JBCECL010000063.1:15557-23406 GCA_039207135.1 Brevundimonas sp. | reverse complement strand
CATCGGCGCCCAGGAGGTCTGGCGAGCCGGAGGTTCAGCATCAAGCCGGAGGTTCAGCATCAAGCCGGAGGTTCGGCATCAAGCCGGAGGTTCAGATCGGCGTCCCCATGTCGAACCTCCGTCTTGACCCGCACCCCGGCGATCGCGGTTCCGCTACCCAGGTCTGTCGCCCACTCCCGCCGGTACCGTACGGGCATGGTTCTGCCGCTCACGGTCACGCGCGAGCGCACCGTGCCGCCGCAGCCAGCCGAGACCGTGCGCTGGACCCTGCGTGTCCAGCGCGGCGACCGCTTCCCGGGCTGGGGCTGGATCGACCGCATCGATACCGCGACGACCAGCTGGAACGACGACCTCGGGATCACGCTCGTCCTCCTGGGCGCGCTCACCGCACTCACCGTCCCCTCGCGCCTCGCACGGCGGATCGCCTACCGCAGGCAGGGGCGCACTGACTGGGACCTGCTGGTCTACCAAGGCTGGGCCGGCCTGCAGCACCAGCGCGATGCCGTCTACCGAGAAGGGTGCGCAGACCTCGCGGCCGCCGCAGTCCGTGGGGATGCGATCTGGGAGATGCTCATGAGCGAAGACCGTCTGCCGGCGAACGACTGATCGCACTCCGCCGGAAGTCCGACGCTCGCTGGCCCGGGATCAGGAGGCCAGGACGCGGAGCGTGCTGGGACCGTCGGCGGTCGGGCGAACCTCGATCCGGTCGGCGATCGACTGCTTGAGCGCGTCGACGTGCGAGACCACCCCGACCACCCGGCCGCCCGCGCGCAGCCTGCCGAGCTCGGCGAGCACCTGGTCGAGGGTGTGCGCGTCGAGCGTGCCGAAGCCCTCGTCGACGAACAGCGTGCCGAGGTCGATGCCGCCCGCCTCCGCGGTGACCACGTCGGCCATGCCGAGCGCGAGGCACAGCGAGACGTAGAAGCTCTCGCCACCCGAGAGGGTCCGGGGATCGCGCTGCTGCTGCGTCCGGTGGTCGATGACGCGCATCGCCAGGCCGGTGCGGCGCGAGCTCACGTCTTCCTTCTGCTCGCTGCGCGTCAGCTCGTAGCGCCCGTCCGACATCGCCAGCAGCCGCTCGTTCGCGGCGGCGACGACGTCCTCGAAGCGGCGAGCGAGCACGTACGTGGCGAGCGAGAGGCCCTTGCCGTTGTCGCCCCCGGTGCCCGAGGCCAGGCCGGCCAGTCGCGTCACCGGTCCGCCGGCCACCCACGCAGCGTCGAGCGTCGCGACCGCGGCACGCACGCCGTCCGCGGCCGTCGCCGCCGAGCGCGCCCGCTCGTCGGCCACGCGGGCTCGACCTTCGGCCGTGGTCGCCTGCTCCCGCGCTGCTCGTTCGGCGATCGTCGCGGCAGCGACGTCCACCTCGACGTCGGGCGGCAGGGCGGTCAGCTCGGCGTCCGCGAGACCGTTCCGCACGCGTTCCACCGCCGCGCTGTACGCGGCGACCACGGACTCGAGGTTGGCGAGGTCGGCGCGTCCGAGCAGAGCCGAGCGTGCGGCGTCGGCGTCCGTGAAGTCGCGCTCCGCCAGAGCAGCATCGAGCTCAGTACGCCGCTCGGCCTCGGCCCGCTCGCAGTCGGCGACGTCGGTGATGGCCGCGAGCAGCTCGGTCGCCGCACCGACGAGCGCGAGCAGAACCGACTGCCGCGCGACGACCGTCGGGTGATCCGCGCAGGCCGCCGCGACCTCGGCCTCGTCCGCGCCGAGCGCCTGCTGCAGCACCTCGACCCGTCCGGCTACGTCGGCCAGGCGCATCGCCGTCTCGTTCCGCGCGGCCTCGCGCTGCGTGGTCGCACCGTCGAACGCGGCGATCTCGGTCGTGAGGCGAGCTGCTTCGTCGGCGGCCGCCGCGCTCTGCGCGAGGAGCGAGCGCACGGCCTCGACGTCCGCGGCGAGCAGCTCCGGCGAGGAGTCGCCGAGCGCCCCGCGTGCGACCGCGACGCGCTCGGTGAGGCGTCCCCACAGTTCCCTGGCAGCGGCCAGCTCGGCCTCGGCGAGGACCCGCGCCTGCTCCGCGGCGAGCACGTCCTGCTCCGACGCGTGATCGGCGGAGAGCGACGCCTTGGCCGGGTGCTCGTCCGAACCGCACACGGGGCACGCGTCTCCGTCGGCGAGGCGCGCCGCTAGCTCGCCCGCGAGACCGGCGATCCGCGCGGTGCGCAGGCTCGCCTCGCGCTCGACGGCCGCCGCGGCAACCCGGGCCGACTCCGTGCGGGCGGCCTCCGCCCGCGAGAGCTCGCCGAGCATGGCGTCCAGCTCGAGGTGCGCGCTCGCGAGCGAGGTGAGGTCCTGCAGCCGGCGCTCGTGGTCGCCGCGGCGCGCGACGACGGCCTCGGCAGCGGCCAGCTCGCCCACGAGCAGCGCGTGCGCCGATGGACGCCCGGCGAGCCAGGCGTCGTCTGCCGCGAGCTCGAGCCCGAGCGTCTCGACCAGGTCCCGAGCGGTCCGGACCGCGCGACGCTTCTCGTTCAGCGCCGCCTCGATGCCGACGACTCGATCGAGCGCCGCGGCGTCGCGCATCCCCTGCTCGCGCAGGTCCCGCAGGGGGCCGAGCGCGCGAGCGTCGGCCTGACCGGCCACGGACCGCAGCGCCGCCGGTGAGGCGTCGAGTGCGGCAACGACGGTCTTGCGCGCCGTGGCCACGTCGGCCTGCGCCCGATCGACACTGTCCAGCAACGGCCGCACGGCCGCCGCGGACCTCGCGCGCTCGAGGAGCAGGAGGCCCTCGGTGTGCTGCTCGAGCGCGCCGTCGAGCGCTTCCCGCTCGGTCAACAGCGCGGTGCGGCGCGCGAGCAGCCGCTCGACCCGGTTCGCGTCGTCCAGGGCCTTCGCGGCGGCGACCCGCTCCGCCTCGGCCGTCGTCGCCGACCGGCGCGCATCGTCCAGCTCGTCGTCGAGCGCGCCCGTGACCTGACCCACGAGCACATGGAGGGTTCCCTCCGACCGGTCGTCGGCGGCCGCGCGCAGCTCCGCCGCCTGCTCGTCCTCGAGCCGGGCGGCACCGACGAAGTGGGCCACCGCCGTGCTGAGCGCGCTGCGCGACGCCTCGATCTCCCGGTTGGCCTCGGCGCGCATCTCGGCGAGCCGCTGCTGCATCCGCTCGTAGACCTCGGTGCCGAAGATCTTCTGCAGCAGCCCGCGCCGGTCCTCGGGGTTGGCGCGCAGGAACCGCGCGAACTCGCCCTGCGGCAGCACGATCGTCTGCACGAACTGCGCGCGGGTCAGCCCGACGACGCGTTCGATCTCGAGCCCGGCCTCGTCGAGACGGGTGATCGGCTCCCCGACAGGCACGTCCCCGGTCGGGTCGTCGGGCTGGACTCGCCACAGCCGCACGGACGCCTGCTGCTTCGCGGTGCCCGTGCCGCGCTTCTTCGGCCTGTCGTACGCGGGCGTGCGACGGACCCGGAAGATGCCCGAGCCGACCTCGAAGGTGAGGTCGACGAAGCTCTCGACGGCCGGATCCGCGTACGCAGAACGGAGCCGGTCGTCGCTGGCCTCGGCCGAGGCGACCTTGCCGTACAGAGCGAACACCACCGCGTCGATCAGCGTCGACTTGCCCGAGCCGGTCGGGCCGTCGAGCAGGAACAGCCCCGATGCCGAGACAGCCTCGAAGTCGACCATGTGCGTGCCCGCGAACGGGCCGATGGCCTGCAGGGTCATGGTGCGCAGGTGCATCAGGCGCTCCGCTCGGTAGCGGCGGCGAACTCGTACGCGGCGCGCAGCACGGCGAGCTCGTCCGCCGTCGGGTCGGTGCCCGTGACGTGCCGGACGAACTCCGCACCGACGGCGACCGGATCGTGCGCAGCCGTGATCGCGACCGACCGCGCCACCGCGTCCGCAGACTCGGCCCGGTGCTGAACGACGAGGGCGTGCGGGAAGCGGTCGCGCACCCGGCGGTACAGCTCCGGCGGGCGGTGCGCGTCGGTCACGGTGACCCGGGTCCACGCGTCGACGTACGCGTCGCCCGCCGCGCCGAGCAGCTCGTCGAGCGTCCCGGTCACGTCCGCGAGGCGACGGGGCACGGGTGCCGCGACCAGCTCGGTCCGCACCTCCGAGCCTGACAGGTCCACGAGGACCGACGACTTCGCGTGGTGCTGCTCCGAGAACGAGTAGGCCAGCGGCGATCCCGAGTAGCGCAGCGTGGTGCCCGCCGGGCCGGCGACCCGCTGCGGACCGTGCAGGTGCCCGAGCGCGACGTAGTCGACGCCCTCGAACACGCCCGCCGGCACGTTGTCGACACCACCGACCCGGATGTCGCGCTCGGACTCCGACGCCTCGCCACCGACGACGAACGCGTGCGCTGCCACGACGGAGCGGTACGGCAGGGACCGGGCCGAGAGGTCCGCCCGGACCCGCGACATCGCGGCGGCCGTGACCGCCTCGTGCGAGCGGGCAGGGACGGCACCGTCCTCGTCCGTCAGCGCGTGCCGGACCGAGTCGGGATCGAGGTACGGGAGGCCGTACACCAGGACGTCGTCCCCCAGCACGACGGGCTCGGCGAGCGTGGCGACGCGAGTCCGCAGACGCACGCGCTCGCGCATCAGCGCCGAGCCGAACCCGAGGCGCGTCGCGGAGTCGTGGTTGCCCGAGGTCAGCACGACGGTGGTGTGCTCAGCGAGCTGCGCGAGCGTGTCCGACAGCAGCGTCACGGCCTCGACCGGCGGGATCGCCCGGTCGTACACGTCCCCGGCGACGACGACCCCGTCGACCCGCTCGGAGCGCACGACCTCGACCAGGTGCGCCAGGTACGCCGCCTGGTGGTCGAGGAGATCGACCCCGTGCAGCGTCCGGCCCAGGTGCCAGTCGGAGGTGTGCAGCAACCGCATGTCGGGACCGTAACCCGCAGGTCTGACACGACCTGG
This sequence comes from Brevundimonas sp., assembly GCA_039207135.1. Taxonomy (GTDB): domain Bacteria; phylum Actinomycetota; class Actinomycetes; order Actinomycetales; family Cellulomonadaceae; genus Cellulomonas. The sequence continues at coordinate 18,541 of JBCECL010000063.1, read as the reverse complement.
GAGCCAGGCCGGTGCTCAGCCGACGAGGTCGGCGTCCGCGTCCCGCAGCCGGTCCGAGTAGCCGACGATCTCCAGTCCGAACCGCAGCACCCGGTTCGGGTCCCGCAGGGAGACCTCGATCCCGGACTCGCTCCCGGCCCGGTGCAGCTGCATGACGAAGGCGATGCCCGACGAGTCCACGAAGGTGGCTCGTGAGGCGTCCACGAGGACCGGCCCGTCGGCGGCGAGCGCGACGGACATCGACTCGCTGGCCTCCTCACGCAGACCCGCGTCGATCTCGCCGACCAGGCTCACGACGGTCCCCTCCAGGCCAAGCTCGACGCGGATGCTGCCCGCGCTTGCCACCTCGGTCACGTGCACTCCTCGTTCGCCGTCCGGACGCCTTCGATGAGATCCAGCGGCGAGACGCGCCGCCGGCCAAGTGCCGATCGATCTGACCAACGGCCCACCGGCGCCGCGGGTTCCCCGATCGAGGCCGTCACTCGGGATCCGTCACGTCGGCGACGGTCGCACCCAGCGCTCGCACGAGCGCCGAGCCGTCGACGCCGGCGGCGACCCCGTGCGCGCCGGCGCCGATCGAGATGTGCCCGCCCGGGACGCGCGCGTCCGCGATCACGGGCCACGCGTGCAGGGACCCGAACGGGGTGATCGTCCCGCGCTCGTACCCGGTGACGTCGCGCGCGACGGACGCGTCCGGCATCGAGATCCGGTTCACGTCGAGCAGCTCGCGCAGTCGCGGCCAGCTGATCGTCCGGTCGCCCGGCACGAGCACGAACACGTAGTCGCCCTCGCCCCGGCGCACGACGAGCGTCTTGACGACGCGCGCCGGCTCGACCCCCCGTGCCGCCGCTGCCTCGGCGAGCGACGAGACCGGGCCGTGCCTGGTCAGCTCGTACTTCAGACCGCTCGCGTCCAGCGCGGCGACGGCCCGCTGCTCACCTTCCGAGATCTCCACCCGCACACCGTACGACGCCCCGAGGTGGACGAATGTCTGAGTTGCGTCGAGTTGTCCGGATCCGACAAGGTGACGATGCTGACGCGCACCGGCCGCACCAGACCGTCGGGCACGTGGATGCTCAGGGGGATCAAGAATGCACGTACGTTCACGCGCCCGGACGCTCTTCACGGCGATGACGATCGGGGCCCTCGCGCTCGGCGCAGGGGTGGCGACGGCGTCCGCCACCAGCGCCGCACCAGCCGCGACCGCCGTCCCGGCGAAGACCAGCGCGCTCGAGGCGAAGCGGGTCGACTCCGTCCCGACGCCCAAGCCCGCCTGGTTCGACTGCTCCGAGGTCGTCGGCCCACGCGCCGACTGCGGGACGGTCGAGCTCCCGCTCGACTACGACGCCCCGAAGGGCGCCACGACCGAGGTCGCGCTTCTGCGCATCCGCGTCGCGGACCCGTCCAAGAAGGTCGGGACCCTCTTCCTCAACCCGGGCGGACCCGGCGGGTCCGGGGTGAGCATCGCGGCCGCCGCGACGAGCTTCCTGTCGAAGTCCCTGCTCGAGAAGTTCGACGTCGTGGGGTTCGACCCGCGCGGCACCAACTTCAGCGACAACGTGAAGTGCTTCCGGAACCTGGGCGCGCAGGCCAAGCAGCTGAAGCCGATCCTGGCCACGCCGTTCCCGCTCGGCTCGACCGAGCGCGCGAGCTACGTCGGCGCGTCGGAGAAGTTCGGCAAGGCGTGCTCCACGACGGGCAAGCCGCTGTCGGCGTCGATGTCCACGGCCGAGGTGGCCCGCGACATGGACGTGCTGCGCCGGGCGGTGGGTGACAAGAAGCTCACGTACCTCGGCTTCTCGTACGGCACCTACCTCGGCAACGTGTACGCCAACCTGTTCCCCGACCGCGTCCGTGCGCTCGTCATCGACGGCGTGGTCGACCCCGTCGCCTGGGCCGGGACCGCCGGCACGCAGTCGATCCCGCAGACCCAGCGCCTGAAGTCGGGCGAAGGGGCGAGCCGCGCGCTGCAGGAGATCCTCAAGCGGTGCCAGAAGGCGGGCCCGACGAAGTGCAACCTGGCCGGGCTCGGCGATCCTGAGGTCGTCTACAACCGCTTCGTCGCGAAGGTGAAGAAGAAGCCGATCGTGCTCCGGGACGACGAGGGCAACGTCGTCGTCAGCATGAACTACGCGGTCGTCACGTCCTGGCTCCTCGGCGACCTGTACGCACCGGTCGCCGGCACGGCCGTCGACTGGGACCTGAGCTTCATGATCCAGCTCGCCGACGCCGCAGACGCACCGGTCACACCCGCGCAGAAGAAGGCCGCGCGGGTCGCGCTCGTCGACCGCATCCACGCCAAGAAGCTCGCCGCGGCCCGGTCCACGGCGAAGGTCGACCGCCTCGCGCGCAAGCTCGGGTTCGGTTTCCCGTACGACAACTCGCTCGACGCGTTCCAGTCGGTGCTGTGCACCGACGGACTGAACCCCGCCAAGGCGTCGAGCTGGGCGACCGCGACCAGGTACGCCGACCTCAGCGCTCCGGGCTTCGGACCCCTGTGGTCCTGGGCCTCGGCGCCGTGCGCGTCGAGCACGTGGACCGCGAAGGACGAGGACGCGTACCGCGGCTCGTTCACGCACCGCACCTCGGCACCGGTGCTGGTCGTCGGGAGCTACTGGGACCCGGCCACCAACTACGAGGGCGCGGTGAGGGCGGCGCAGCTCCTGCCCAACAGCCGCCTGCTGTCGAGCGACAACTGGGGGCACACGGCCTACGGCACGTCGAAGTGCGCGACGAGCGCCATCGACACCTACCTCCTCACCGCGAAGACGCCCCGGGTGGGCAAGGTCTGCAAGGGCGACGAGCAGCCCTTCACGACGCCGCTCGACGGCGGCTCCGGCGGCATCGGGGCACCGCGCAGCGGCTCGACGAAGTCGCTCCCGCCGATCGTCGCGCCGCTGCCGGGCGACCGCCCGCAGTACTGAGCTGACCGGCACCTGACCGGCACAGGTGGGCCTCCCGCGTCGCGGGGGGCCCACCGGTCG
>JBCECL010000063.1:8431-15457 GCA_039207135.1 Brevundimonas sp. | reverse complement strand
GCACAGGTGGGCCTCCCGCGTCGCGGGGGGCCCACCGGTCGTTCGTTTTCAAGGCGCCAGCAGGGCCGTGGGCCTGGGAGAATCGACGATCGTGACCTCGCCCGCCCCCTCGTCGTCCGGTGCCGGTCGTCGTGGACGAGCGAGCGCTCGACGCGGCGGCGGACGTCCGCGCGAGGGTGCGCGCCCCTCGCGCAGCGGGACCGGTCCGGCCGACGAGGCGCGCGCGGCGCAGCGTCGCGCGCGCGATGCCGAGCGGCGAGCTGCGGTCGTCGTCCCGCCCCTGCAGTTCCCCGAGCAGCTGCCGGTCAGCGCGCGTCGCGACGAGATCGCTGCCGCGATCCGCGACCACCAGGTCGTCGTCGTCGCGGGGGAGACGGGTTCGGGCAAGACGACGCAGCTCCCCAAGATCGCCCTCGAGCTCGGCCGTGGCCGCGCGGGTCAGGTCGGCCACACCCAGCCGCGCCGCATCGCGGCCCGGAGCGTCGCGGAGCGCATCGCCGAGGAGGTCGGCACCTCGCTCGGCGAGATCGTCGGCTACCAGGTCCGCTTCACGGACCAGTCGTCGGAGCAGACCCTCGTCAAGGTGATGACCGACGGGATCCTGCTCGCGCAGATCCAGCGCGACCCCATGCTGCGGGCGTACGACACGCTCATCATCGACGAGGCGCACGAGCGCTCGCTCAACATCGACTTCATCCTCGGCTACCTCACGCGCCTGCTGCCGAGGCGGCCGGACCTCAAGGTCGTCATCACCTCGGCCACGATCGACTCGGCGCGGTTCGCGGCGCACTTCGCCGACGCCGAGGGCGTGCCGGCGCCGGTCATCGAGGTGACCGGGCGGACCTACCCGGTCGAGGTCCGCTACCGCCCGCTGTCCCCGGACGCGCTGGGCACCGACGGCGCACCGACGAAGGGCCAGAAGGACCGCGACCTCCCGACCGCGCTCGTCGAGGCCGTCGACGAGCTCATGGCCGAGGGTCCCGGCGACATCCTCGTGTTCTTCTCCGGCGAGCGGGAGATCCGCGACGCCGAGGAGGCGCTGCGTGGGTCGCTCGGACCGCGCGCGACGGACCCGCGGCACCCGCAGCACGTCGAGCTGCTCCCGTTGTACAGCCGGCTGTCCGCCGCCGAGCAGCACCGGGTGTTCGAGCGGCACCAGCACCGACGCATCGTGCTCTCGACCAACGTCGCCGAGACCTCGCTCACCGTCCCGGGGATCCGGTACGTGATCGACCCGGGAACCGCGCGCATCAGCCGCTGGTCGAAGGCCACCAAGGTCCAGCGGCTGCCCATCGAGCCCATCAGCCAGGCGTCGGCGAACCAGCGCTCGGGCCGTTGCGGACGCGTCGCGGACGGCATCGCGATCCGGCTGTACTCGGCCGACGACTTCGAGTCCCGGCCGTTGTACACCGAGCCCGAGATCCTTCGTACATCCCTGGCCTCGGTCATCCTGCAGATGATCGCGGTGGGCGTCGCGACCACCCCGGAGGACGTCAACAACTTCCCCTTCGTCGACGCGCCGGACGACCGCTCGGTGCGTGACGGCGTCCAGCTCCTCACCGAGCTGGGCGCGCTGGAGAACCGCGACGGTGCCACGCGGCTGACGACGACCGGCAGGGCGCTCGCGCAGCTGCCGATGGACCCGCGCCTCGCGCGCATGATCGTCGAGGCGGGCCACCGCGGCGTGGCCCGCGAGGTCATGATCATCGCGGCGGCGCTGTCGATCCAGGACCCCCGCGAGCGCCCGGCGGAGGAGCGTGAGAAGGCCGACCAGCTGCACTCGCGGTTCGCCGACCCGACCTCCGACCTGCTCTCCTACCTCAACCTGTGGCACCACCTGCGCGACCAGCAGCGCGAGCTGTCGGGCTCCGCGTTCCGCCGCGCGTGCCGCAGCGAGTACCTCAACTACCTGCGCATCCGCGAGTGGCAGGACGTCGTCGCGCAGCTGCGTGAGCTCGCCAAGCCGCTCGACATCGCGGTGTCCGCGGCGCGGCCGGTCCAGGCCCCCGAGAACGAGGACGACACCGTGCGCGCCGGGCAGTTCGCGCTCGAGTGGGACGCCGACCGCATCCACATCTCGATCCTGGCCGGCCTCCTGTCCCACATCGGGATGCAGGAGGCGACCGAGGTCGCCGCCCCCCGCGGCGGCGCCCCGGCGAAGGGCAAGCGCCCGGACCGGCGCGCGCGCAACGAGTACCTCGGCGCGCGCGGGGCCCGCTTCGCGCTGTTCCCGGGCTCGGGCCTGTCCCGCAAGCCGCCCGCCTGGGTCATGGCGGCCGAGCTCGTCGAGACCTCGCGCCTGTGGGGCCGCGACGCCGCACGCATCCAGCCCGAGTGGGCGGAGGAGGTCGGCGCGCACCTCGTGAAGCGCACCTACTCCGAGCCCGCCTGGTCCACGCGCCAGGGCGCGGCGACGGCCTTCGAGAAGGTCCTGCTCTACGGCGTGCCGATCGTGGCGCAGCGACGCGTGCTGTTCTCCAAGGTCGACCCGGTCCAGGCGCGCGAGCTGTTCGTGCGGCACGCGCTCGTGCAGGGCGAGTGGACCACGCACCACCAGTTCTTCCACGAGAACAGGCGGCTGCTGGCCGAGGCCGAGGCGCTCGAGGCGCGCGCGCGTCGTCGCGACCTGCTCGTCGACGACGACGTGCTGTTCGACTTCTACGACGAGCGCATCCCGGACGACGTGGTGTCCGCGCGCCACTTCGACCAGTGGTGGAAGACCGCCCGACGCCGCACGCCCGACCTGCTCTCGTTCAGCCGCGAGCTGCTCGTCGCCTCCGGGGCAGACCAGATCGACGAGGCGGCGTTCCCGTCGCGCTGGCCGCAGGGCGACCTCTCGCTCCCGCTGACGTACCAGTTCCAGCCGGGCACCGAGGCCGACGGCGTCACGGTCCACATCCCCATCGGCCAGCTCACGCGCGTCCAGCCCGACGGGTTCGGCCACATGGTCCCGGGGCTGCTCGACGAGCTCGTCACCGCGACGATCCGCGCGCTGCCCAAGCCGGTGCGCGTGCAGCTCGTCCCCGCGCCCGACGTCGCGCGCCAGGTCGCGGGTTGGATGCGCGAGAACCTGGCCGACTGGACCGACACGGTTCGCGCGGGCGACTCCGCGCCGAGCTTCCACGACGCGTTCCGGTCCGCCGTGCGCGCGCTGCGCGACGTCGACGTCTCCGAGGACGACTTCGCCGACGACCGCCTGCCGAACCACCTGCGCATGACGTTCCGTGTCGTCGGGGACAAGGGCGGGGTGATCGACGAGGGCAAGGACCTCGCCGTGCTGCAGGCGCGGCTCGCGTCGCGGGCGCAGCGCGCGGTCGATGACGCGGTGCGCACCGCGGTGCAGGCCGCGATGGCCGAAGCGCGGGCGGCCGCCCCGCCCGGTGCCTCAGCTCCGCCCGGTGCGGGCGCGACCCCGGCTCCGGGAGCTCAGCGTGAAGCATTTGTCCCGCTAGGCGGGCAGAACGCTTCAACCGGGCCCGCCCCCGCACTCGACCTGGTGCGGACCGGGCTGACCACCTGGCCAGCCGATCTGCCCGAGCTGCCGTCCGTGCTCGAGGCGACCGGCCCCGGCGGAGTCACGGTGCGCGCGTACCCTGCGCTCGTCGAGGAGGCCGACCGGGTCGCGGTGCGCACCCTCGCGGACGAGTCGTCGGTCGAGGCCACCCATCGCCGCGGCCTGCGCCGCCTGCTGCTGCTCGATGTCGGCCTCCAGCCGGCCCGCATCACGAGCCGCTGGACGGGCACGCAGGCGCTGACGCTCGCCGCCAGCCCCTACCCGAGCACGGACGCGCTGGTCACGGACGTGCAGCTGGCTGCCATCGACGCGCTCGTCGGCGACGCGGCCGTCCGCGACGCCGCGGCCTACGGCGCCCTGCGCGCCAAGGTGCGGAACGGGCTCGAGGACGCGGTCCACTCGATCGTCGGCAACCTCGTCACCGTGCTCACCGCGTGGCGCGAGCTCGACGCCGACCTGCGTGGCGCCAAGAGCCTCGCGCTGCTCTCCACCGCCCAGGACGTGCGCGCCCAGGCGACCCGGCTCGTCGACGACGGCTTCGTCTCCCGCACGGGCGCGGCGCGCCTGCCGCAGCTCACGCGCTACCTGCGCGCCGCGCAGGCACGGCTCGCGAAGGCGGCCGACAACCCGCAGCGCGACGCCGACCTCGCGTGGCAGGTCCGTGACGCGCTCGAGCAGCTCGACGCCGCCAGTCCCGGTGTCGATCCCGCCAAGGTCGACGAGATCCGCTGGCTCATCGAGGAGCTCCGCGTGAGCCTCTTCGCCCAGCAGCTCGGCACGCCCGTCCCCGTCTCGCCGACGCGCATCCGCAAGGCCATCGCGAGCCTGTAGCCCGCGCGGCCCGACACATCCGCGCGGACGTCGTCAGAGCTCGGGCTCGACCGGTCCGTCGTTGCCGGCGACGAGGTCGCCGCAGCTGACCTCGTGCGCGGTCGTCACGACGAGCTCGTCCTTGCCGGCCCCGGTGGCGACCTTCTCTGGCTCGCCGTTGGTGACGTGGCGGCCCTCCGCGTCGAGGTCGACGAACGTGCGCGTGACGTCGAAGGTCGCGCCGTCGTCGGCGGAGACGGCATTCAGCCCGGCGAGCCGCAGCACGCCGTCGACGTCGGTGCAGCCGACGCCCGTGCCCTGGTCGGCGAAGCCGCGGTCGAAGGTGTAGGGCTGGTCCTGCGCGTTCTGCACGGGCGTGACCGCGCAGTCGGTGAGCGACAGGAGCAGCGCCTCCCGGCCCGTGTCGACGAGCGCGATCGGGATCTCCTCCTTCTGGATCAGTTGCACGACGGCCGCGGCGCGTTCGGGGCTGCTGCTGTCGATCGGCGCGGAGAAGGTCGCACCCGAGGCCGTCGTGACGCCGAACGTGCGCTCGGCGCCGCCCGTGATCCAGGCCTGGTCGGCACGTCCGTCGCCGTCGACGTCGACGGTCTCCACGACGTCGGCGCCCTGCGGGGTGGTCGCGTCGGTGGGCGGGCAGCCCGCGAGCGCCGTCGAGGTCGGGGTCGGCGTGGCGGTCGCCGAGGCCGACGCGGACGGCGTGGCCGATCCGCTCGGTGCCGACGCGGTCGGCGAGCCCGTGGGCGTCGTGGCGGGTTCGTCGTCGGAGCTCGTCGCCAGGATCACCCCGACGACGATGGCCACGACCGCCACGCACGCGACGATCACCCAGACCCAGGTGCGCCGGGACGCCGACCGCGAGTGCTCGGGTGTGCTCACCCGTCCTTCCTACCCGAGCGGGCTCAGTGCTGCCGCCGGAACAGCGCAGCCGCCGCGACCCAGCCGACCACCAGCAGCCCCACGCACCACGCGACCGCCTGCGCACCCGACGATCCGATCGGCGTGCCGAGCAGCAGGCCGCGCAGCGTGTCGGCCACGGGTGTCACGGGGTTCCACTGCGCGATCGACGCGAGCACGGACGGCATCGTGGAGACCGGCACGAACGCGCTCGACACGTACGGGATGAACAGGATCGCGAACGTGAACCCGCTCGCCGCCTCGGGACCCGACGCGACCACGCCGATGGCGACGGCGATCCAGGTCAGGGCCGCGACGTACATCGCGAGCAGGCCGACCGCGGCGAGCCACTCGACCGGGGTGGCGTTGGCGTCGAAGCCGATGAGCATCGCGATGCCCACGACGAGCGCCGTCGAGACCGCGTTGCGCACCATGCTCGAGGCGACGTGCCCGGTCAGGACGCCGTTGGCCCGGATGGGCATCGAGCGGAACCGGTCCATGATCCCGCCCGTGATGTCGGTCGCGACGTCGACGGCGGTGGTCGACGAGCCGTACCCCGCTGTCAGCAGCAGGATGCCCGGGACGACGAAGTCCACGTAGTCCATGCCGGCGTCCATCGCGCCGCCGAACACGTAGACGAACATCAGCAGCAGCATCACGGGAAGCAGCACGGCGAGCAGGAGCGTGTCGAGCTGGCGCGTGGAACGTCGAAGGCAGCGCCCGATCAGCGCGACGGTGTCGGCTGCGGCGCCGTTGGGCGACTGGTCGGTGCGAGGGGTCAGGTCGAGGGTGGTCATCGGGTCTCCTGGAGCTCGGGGATCGACGGCTGGCCGGTCAGGGTGAGGAACACGTCGTCGAGGCTCGGGCTGCGGACCTGCCAGGCGCTGACGTCCAGCTCGCGGCGCTCGACGTCGGCGAGGATGCGCCGCACGTCGCTCACGGAGCCGTCGGTCTCGATCCGCTCGATGCCGTGGGTGGTCGTCAGCTCGACGTGCGCCACCCCGACCTGCGACTTCAGGTCGGCTGCGGTGCCGCTCGCGATGACGCGGCCGTGGTCGACGACGGCGACGCGGTCGGCCAGCCGGTCGGCCTCGTCGAGGTACTGGGTCGTCAGGAGCACGGTCGCGCCGGCCCGCACGACGTCACCGATCACGGCCCACAGGTCGTTGCGGCTGCGCGGGTCGAGCCCGGTCGTCGGCTCGTCGAGCACGAGCACCTGCGGGCGGCTGAGCAGGCTGGCGGCCAGGTCGAGCCGCCGCCGCATGCCGCCCGAGTAGGTCTTCACGGGCCGCTTCGCGGCGTCGGTCAGGTCGAACAGCTCGAGCAGCGCGGCCGGTCGGGTCCTCGCCTCTGCTCGCCCCAGGTGCGCCAGGCGGGCCATGAGCCGCAGGTTCTCCTCGCCCGTGAGCAGCTCGTCGACCGCGGCGTACTGCCCGGTGAGGCTGATCGCTGCGCGCACCGCTCCCGGGCTGCGGAGCACGTCGTAGCCCGCGACGGTGACGGTGCCGGCATCGGGGCGCAGCAGCGTGGACAGGATGCGGACCGTCGTCGTCTTCCCGGCGCCGTTGGGGCCCAGCAGCGCGACGACCTCGCCGCGCTGCACCTCCAGGTCGAGGCCGTCGAGCACGGTCACGTCGCCGTAGGACTTCCGCAGCCCCTGCACGGCGATGATCGGAGCGGTCATCGTGGTTCCTTTCTGCGTACGTCGTAAACTGTGTGTGTATGTCATACACACTATTAGGATCGACCGTCAAGGAGGTGCCGTGAACGAACCCACGGATGAC
>JBCECL010000063.1:6689-8331 GCA_039207135.1 Brevundimonas sp. | reverse complement strand
GAGCAGATCGCCGACGCCGGGATCGCGCTCGCCGACGCCGAGGGGATCGGCGCGGTCTCGATGGCACGCCTCGCGGAGTCGCTCGGGTTCACGACGATGTCGCTGTACCGGTACGTGTCCTCGAAGGACGAGGTGCTCGCACTCATGTCCGACCGCGCGGGCGGGCGCCCACCGGCCGTCGGGCCGGAGGTGGGGGACTGGCGCGCGCGGCTGGAGCTGCTGCTCGGCGAGCAGCGGCCGGTCATCGCTGCGCACCCGTGGCTCGCGCAGACCACCACCGTGCTGCACGCGCTCGGACCCAACCGGCTCGCCTGGATGGAGGCGATGCTCGCCGCCCTCGACGACACGCCCCTGAGCCCACCGCAACGGCTGGCCGTGACGGGCGTCCTCGCGGCGCACATGCTCGACGAGGCACGGGTCGCGACGGCCCTCGCGGACCGCCGCAAGGAGCTGGCCGACGAGCACGCGCCGGCGCCCGACGAGCTCGTCCTGATGCTCGCGGACGAGGCCACCCACCCGGCGCTCGTCGGAGCTGCACGTGCGGGCGCGTTCGCGGTACGGGACGACGAGCCGTTGCCGTTCGGGACGCGCGTGATCCTCGACGGCGTGGAGGCGATGATCGCGCGGTCCTGACCAGGCGTCGACGCGACCACAGCCCCGTGTGGCCGCGCGCTCGTGCACAGGTTCGCGCCCCGACGACGCTCGTGTCGGCGGGCGCGGGCAGACTCGACCCATGACCGCACCTGCAACCGACGTCACCGACCAGGCGCCGCTGCTCGCCGTGCGCTGCTTCGGCGAGGGCAACCCGCTGTACGAGCAGTACCACGACGAGGAGTGGGGCGTGCCGGTCCACGACGAGCACGCGCTCTACGAACGGCTCACGCTCGAGGGCTTCCAGTCCGGCCTCGCCTGGATCACCGTGCTGCGCAAGCGACCGGCGTTCCGCCTGGCGTTCGCCGACTTCGACGCCGAGGTCGTCGCCGAGTACGGCGACGAGGACGTCGCGCGCCTCATGGCCGACGCGTCGATCGTGCGCAACCGCGCCAAGATCGAGGCGGCCATCGCCAACGCGCGCGCGCTGCGGGCGCTGCACGCCGCGGGCGGCACCTTGGACGAGGTCATCTGGTCGCACGCACCCGACCGCGCCGCCTACGTCCGGCCCGCGACCTGGGCGGACGTACCCGCGACGTCCGCGGAGTCCAAGGCGCTCGCCAAGCACCTCAAGTCGCTCGGCTTCCAGTTCGTCGGCCCGACGACCGCGTACGCGGCGATGCAGGCGTGCGGAGTGGTCGACGACCACCTCGCGACGTGCCCCGTGGTGCTGCGGAACTGAGGCCGTTGCTCCCCTTGGGTGACGTTCGGCGTGGGGGTTCTGTCACGTCCACCCATCGGGTTAACCTGCCGCGCATGACCGATCAGCCTCGCAACGATGCCGGCGACGACGCCGTGCGCGCCGCGCGCGAGGCGCTGGTTGGCACGACGGCGCCGGACGCCTCGATCCTCGCCGCGGTGCAGGACGGACTGAAGTCCGTGCCGGCCGGCGCACCGAGCTCGTGGTTCGACGTCCCGTCGCAGCGGCAGCGCCCGCAGCCCTTCGCGCCCCCGCGCCGTCGCGCCTGACGTAGGCTCGCGCCCTCCGTCC
>JBCECL010000063.1:0-6589 GCA_039207135.1 Brevundimonas sp. | reverse complement strand
CAGCCCTTCGCGCCCCCGCGCCGTCGCGCCTGACGTAGGCTCGCGCCCTCCGTCCCGCTCGCGGTGTCCGACACCGCTGCGTGCCGTACAGCCGTGTCCCGTACAGCCGTGTCCCGTACAGCCGTGTCCCGTACTGCCTCGTCCCGTACAGCCGTGGCCCATACCGCGTTGATCGGGCGTGCCGCTCGCCGGACGCTGCCGTCTCAGTGAGTGGGAAACCTTGCCCACGATGCGAGCGGCTGGCTACTCTGCAGCCAACCATCCAGAGCGGCCGAGAGACCTGGCTCATTGACGCCGCAGCAACCCCCTTCGCGACGAGGGTGTGGGTGCTTCCGCCAGGACCGATGGAGTGAACCATGTCGCAGACCTCGTGTCTGACCATCCGCCGGTCGCCCGCGTGAGCGCCGCGACTGCCGAACCGCGCACCCCGGACGAGACGCTCGCCGCGGGACGCCCGGCCGCACCCGCTGCACCCGGCACGCCCGCTGCACCCGTCGCCACCGGCGCGCACGCGGCACCGGCGCTGCGGGCCGGCATCGACCGCCCGACGGTGTCGTTCGAGCTCTTCCCCCCGCGTGACCCGTTCGCCGCGCCGCGCCTGTGGGAGACGATCCGCGCGATCGAGGACGTCCGCCCCGACTTCGTCTCGGTGACGTACGGCGCGTCGGGCAAGACCCGGGAGACCAGCCGCACGCTCGTCACCCAGCTGCTGCGCGAGACGACCCTCAACCCGATCGCGCACCTGACCTGCGTCGGGACGAGCCGTGCCGAGATCACGACCATCGTCGAGGAGTTCCTCGACGGCGGGGTCCGCTCGTTCCTGGCGCTGCGCGGCGACCCGCCCGTGGACCAGCCCGACTGGCGTCCGCACCCCGAGGGCGTGAACACCTCGGGTGAGCTCGTCGAGCTCCTGCGCGAGATCGAGTCGCAGCGCTGCATCGCCAGCCCGTCGCAGGCGGTCCGGGCCCGTGTCCGGCCGCTGTCCATCGCGGTCGCGGCGTTCCCCCGCGGCAACGCCGCGACGGGCGGCACGCGCGCGCAGGACGTCGCCTCGCTGCTCGCGAAGCAGGAGGCCGGGGCCGACTTCGCCATCACGCAGGTCTTCTTCGACGCGGACGCCTACCTGGGCCTGGTCGCCGAGGCTCGCGAGGCGGGCGTCGTGATCCCGATCATCCCGGGCATCATCCCGACGACCGACCCGACCAGGCTGCTGCGCGTGCAGGAGCTGACGGGCGTGCCCGTGCCGCGCGAGCTGCTCGACCTCCTGGGCAGCGCCGACAACGAGCTCGACCGGCATCGCCTCGGCACACGCGCCGGCGTCGACCTGATCAACGGCGTGCTCGACGGCGGCGCCCCCGGCGTCCACGTCTACACGTTCAACAAGCACCACGCCGCCCTCGACCTGCTCGAGGGCGCGAAGCTGCACGGGGCCGGCGCCCCGCGGCAGCGTCCCGACTCGGCGAACCCGCCCACCCTGACCGCAACCGTTGTACCCACAACCCTCGAAGGCTGATCACATGAGCAACGTCCCCCAGTTCCCGGCTGGCTCCGTCCTCGGCTACCCGCGCATCGGGCCGCGCCGCGAGCTCAAGAAGGCCATCGAGGCGTTCTGGGCCGGCAAGACGTCGGCCGACGAGGTCGAGGCGACCGCCGCGGACCTGCGCCGCCGCACGCGCACGCACCTCGCCGGTCTCGGCCTGCCGACCGACGTCCCGGCGATCCCGAGCGCGTTCTCGTTCTACGACCACGTGCTCGACGCGACCGCCGTGCTCGGCGCGGTCCCCGCCCGGTTCGCCGACCTCGTGACCGACGGTGGCCTCGACCTTGCCGGCTACTCCACCGTGGCCCGCGGCCGCGGCGACGACCTGCCGCTCGAGATGACCAAGTGGTTCGACACCAACTACCACTACCTGGTCCCCGAGATCGGCCCCGAGACGGTCTTCAGCTACTCGAGCGACCGCCCGGTCCGTGAGTTCGCCGAGGCCCTCGCCGAGGGCGTGCTCACGCGTCCCGTCATCGTCGGCCCGGTCACCTACCTGGCCCTCGCGAAGGCGACCGAGGGCTCGCCCGCGGACTTCGCGCCCATCGACCGCCTGCAGGACGTGCTGCCCGTCTACGCGCGCCTGCTCAGCGAGCTCGCCGCCGCCGGCGCCACCTGGGTGCAGCTCGAGGAGCCCGCGCTCGTCTCCGACTCGATCGAGGTCCCGGCCGAGCGCCTGCTCGCCGCCGTGATCGAGGCGTACGGCGCGCTCACGAGCGTGTCCGAGCGCCCCGCGATCTTCGTCGCGGCCCCCTACGGCGACCTCGGCGCGGCGCTGCCTGTGCTGGCCGCCACCGACGTCGAGGCCATCGGCATCGACCTCGTGCGTGGCGACGTCCCCTCCGAGTCGGTCCCCGGGCTCGAGACCAAGACGCTCGTGGCCGGGGTCATCGACGGCCACAACATCTGGCGTGCCGACCTCGACGCGAAGCTCGCGATCCTCGAGCGCCTGGAGAACCTGGGCGCGGCCGCGGTCACCGTCGGCACGTCGACGAGCCTGTTCCACGTCCCGCACACCACCTCGGACGAGCCGAACCTCGACGCCACGCTCAAGAGCTGGCTCGCGTTCGCGGACGAGAAGGTGCGCGAGGTCGTCGTGCTCGCCGAGGGGCTCACCGAGGGCCGCGAGGCGATCCACGAGCAGCTGCTCGAGGCCTCCGACGCGGTCGCCTCGCGGCGCACGGCGCCGGGCGTCGTCGTCCCCGAGGTGCGCGCACGTGCCGCAGCTCTGACCGAGGACGCGTTCAACCGCGGTGACTTCGAGACGCGCAAGAAGGCTCAGGCCGAGCGCCTCGACCTGCCGCCTCTGCCGACGACCACGATCGGCTCGTTCCCCCAGACGTCCGAGATCCGCAAGGCCCGTGCGGCCTTCGGCAAGGGCGAGCTGACGGCCCAGCAGTACGAGGACGAGATGAAGGCCGAGATCGGCCGCGTCGTCGAGCTGCAGGAGGCCATCGGCCTCGACGTGCTGGTGCACGGCGAGCCCGAGCGCAACGACATGGTGCAGTACTTCGCCGAGAACCTGGACGGCTTCTCCGTGACGGAGAACGGCTGGGTGCAGTCGTACGGCTCGCGCTGCACGCGTCCCTCGATCCTGTGGGGCGACGTCTCGCGTCCCGCGCCGATCACCGTGGCGTGGGCGCAGTACGCGCAGTCGCTGACCAAGAAGCACATGAAGGGCATGCTCACCGGCCCGGTGACGATCCTCGCGTGGTCGTTCGTGCGCGACGACCAGCCGCTCGGCGACACCGCCAACCAGGTGGGCCTGGCCCTGCGCGACGAGATCAACGACCTCGAGGCCGCGGGCATCGCCGTCATCCAGGTCGACGAGCCCGCCCTGCGCGAGCTGCTCCCGCTGCGCGCCAAGGACCACGCGGCGTACCTGGACTGGTCGGTCCGCTCGTTCCGCCTGGCCACGGCCGGCGTGCGCGAGGACACGCAGATCCACACGCACCTGTGCTACTCGGAGTTCGGCCAGATCATGGGCGCGATCGACGGTCTCGACGCCGACGTGACGTCCATCGAGGCGGCCCGCTCGAAGATGGAGATCGTCGGCGACATCGCTGCCGCGGGCTACCCGCGCGCCGTGGGCCCGGGCGTCTACGACATCCACTCGCCGCGCGTGCCGTCCGAGGCCGAGGTCACCGAGCTGCTCGCGGGCGCGGTCAAGGCCATCGCGGTCGACCAGCTCTGGGTCAACCCGGACTGCGGCCTCAAGACCCGCCGCTACGAGGAGGTCACCCCCTCGCTCGAGCGGATCATCGCCGCGACCCGCACGGTCCGCGCGACGCTCTGACGCAACCAGAAGGCCCCGGTCCGCCCATGTGGCGGCCCGGGGCCTTCTGCGTCTGTGGATGCGGCGACCAGCCGCCGGGGGTCGTCAGCGCGGTGTCGGCCGAGGACGCTCGGCGGGGGCCCGCCGGATCGCCTCGACGACCCTGACGTCCGCGTCGAGCCACGGGACCGACAGCCAGGTGCCGTCGGCCAACCAGCGCAGCTCGTCGTGCTCGGCCAAGGGCGCGGGCTCCCCGGAGACGAGTACCGCGTACCAGAGCCGCATGACGTACGGGGGCGTCAGCCGCCACGCGCCGTCGTCGGGCCCGACGACCTCGGCCCCGAGGTGCACGCGCACGCCGAGCTCTTCTCCGAGCTCGCGGTGCAGCGCGTCGACCGGGTCCTCACCGGGTTCGACCTTGCCGCCGGGGAACTCCCACCTGCCCGCCAACGAGGCGGGGGCGGTGCGACGGGCGGCCAGCAGTGCCCGCGGATCGTCGAGGTCGTCCACGATGGCGGCCGCGACGACGAGCACCGGTTCGGTCATGCGTGCGAGTGTGCCAGGCGGGTGCGAGTCGGGTGCCCGGCGCTGGGGGTGTCGTGTTCGGGGGTGTGTCGGGGGTATGGAGCGTCGGGGCGCCGTTGCCGGCTGCGCCGGCTCAGCGGACGCCGTGCTCGATCGCCCAGGCCACGGCCTCGGAACGCGTCGAGACGCCGATCTTGCGGTAGACGCTGCGCACCTGCGACTTCACGGTGTTGCGGGTGACGAAGAGCCGGGTGGCGATCTCTTCGAGGGTCACGTCCTCGCCGAGCTCCGCCAGCACGACGCGCTCGCGGCGCGTGAGGGAGACGGTCGCGGCCATAGAGGCCTGCTCGCTCGTGTCCAAGATGGTCATGATGTCCTCCGGTTCGTGCGTGTCCCGGTGGTGTGACCGGGCCCACGATGGGCTGAGTACCGGATGAGAGCGGGTGATTCCGGCGCTATGACGCCACTTCGTCAACCTGTCTCGTTCGTGCCTCGCTGCCCCCACCGCGGCGATGTGTTCTGCCGTCAACAATGAACCGCGTTCGCCGTTCGAGATACACCAAGCCCTGGATCGTGGGTCGATTCACTCGTTCGGGCGGGTTCATTTCCCCCGTATGGACGCAGAGTTCTCACCCTGCGGACTGGGCCGCGTACTCCTGAGCCGTCAGCACGGGGCCCGTCTCGGAGACGTCGACCTTCAGCAACCATCCGGCCCCGAACGGGTCGGAGTTCACCAGCGACGGATCGTCGATCGCCGACTGGTTGACCTCGGTCACGGTCCCGCTCACGGGCGAGAACAGCTCCGAGACGGACTTGGTCGACTCGATCTCGCCGATGACCGCGCCAGCCGTCAGGGACTCGCCGACGGCAGGGAGCTCGAGGTAGACGATGTCGCCGAGGGCGTCCGCGGCCACCGACGTGATGCCGACCGTCGCGGGCGACGCGTCGTCGAGCCACTCGTGCTCGACGGTGTACTTCAGGTGGGCGGGCAACTCGGCGGACATGGCGGCTCTCTCTCGGGTGCTTCGGTCGTGCGGGCTTCGATCGGGCTGGAATCGACTACCGAGGACGACGGTAGAAGGGAAGGGGCACTACGCGCACCTGTTCACCACGTCCGCGCACGTCGACCAGGAGGTCCGTGCCCTCCGCGGCGTGCTCAGGAGTCACGTAGGCCATGGCGACGGGGTGTCCCAGCGTGGGCGACGGGGCGCCGGACGTGACCTCGCCGACGACCTCACCGGACAGGGTCGTGACGGGGTAGCCGTGCCGCGCCGCACGCCGGCCCGCGCCCTGCAGGCCCACGAGCAGACGTTTCGGCTCGGCGCCTGCGCGGGCCTCGAGGGCCGCCCGGCCGACGAAGGGCAGGGGGTTGCCGTCGTCGTCGACCTTGTCGAGCTTGACCACGCGGCCCAGGCCCGCGTCGTGGGGTGTCGTCGTGCGGTCGAGCTCGTTGCCGTACAGCGGCATGCCGGCCTCGAGCCGCAGGCTGTCGCGCGCCGAGAGCCCGGCGGGGACCAGCCCGAGCGGCGTTCCGGCCTCGAGCAGGGCCGACCACAGCGCGGAGGCGTGCTCGGAGGGGACGAACAGCTCGAAGCCGTCCTCGCCCGTGTAGCCCGTGCGTGCGACCAGCGCGTCGATGCCGGCGACCGTGGCATCGACGCTCGCGTAGTACTTCAGCGCGCTGACCAGCGCGGACTGGGGGGTCAGGCTCGTGACGATCTGCTCCGCGCGCGGCCCCTGCACCGCGATGAGCGCGGTGGCCAGCGAGTTGTCGACGAGCAAGGCGTCCCCGTGCAGGCGCTCGACGAGGGCCTCGCGCACATCGGCCACGTTGGACGCGTTCGCGACGACCAGGTAGCGGTCCGTGGTCAGGCGGTAGACGACGAGGTCGTCGATCACGCCGCCGTCCTCGGCGCAGATCATCGTGTACCGAGCCCGGCCGGGCTCGAGCGCCGACAGGTTGCCGACCAGCGCGCGGTCCAGCGCCCGTCCGGCGTCCGGCCCGGCGACCTCGAGCTCGCCCATGTGCGACAGGTCGAACAGCCCGGCGGCGGTGCGCACGGCCTGGTGCTCGGCGATGTCGGACGAGTACCGCAGCGGCATCTGCCAGCCGGCGAAGCTGGTGAGCGCCGCACCGAGGGCCACGTGCTCGTCGTGCAGCGGCGACAGGACGTCGTCGGTCATCCGGCTCTCTTCCACGGTGCCTGCCTCCACGTTGCCAGCCATCACTCTGCGAACGCCTCGACCGG
>JBCECL010000062.1:0-23740 GCA_039207135.1 Brevundimonas sp. | reverse complement strand
CTCCTGTCGCGACGGCCGATGAGCGTCCGAGGTCCCGGACCGAGGTGTCGCGTCCTCAGGAGGAGCGAGGATCCGCGAGATAGATACGCGCCATGCAATCGGGCGTGAAGCGGCGCGCCTCTCGCCTGCCCGGCTGGCGTTGTCGGAGGGAGTCAGGCGTGACGAAGTGCCTCAGACGCTCGGTACTCCTCCGCGTCAGCGTTCATGCGGTACTCGACGACGGCGATCTTGTGTTGCTGCAAGGCAGCAAGCACTTGATCGGGTGTGGCGTAGAAGAACTCGCGTCGCAGGTTGATGCGGTTGACCCGTCGATCGGCGAAATGCCGGTGCAGCATCGCCTCGATCCCGTATGCATCCTCGGAGAAGAACAGAGCGTGCACGTCAAAATTGAACGGCACCGAAGCGTCTGACAGCTCCTTGACCCGGTCCATCGGGTCGAGCCGGCGCGTCATACCGATCTTGACGACGTGCTCGCCCATCGATCCCAGGTTCGAGATCACGTATACGTACCCCGCGCGCACGTTCGCTGCGCGGTAGTCGACGTCAGCGATTGACTGGTCGATCTGTGCGAGCTTGGCGCGCAACTCGGCGGCCCCGGCGTCGTCGCCGCGGGCCTCGAGTGCGGCGAGTGCGTTGGCGTAGTGCTCGCGCTCCTTGTCCAGCTTCTCGCGCTCGCGGCGCAGTTCCTCCTCGGCACGTTTGGCTTCCCGGAGCTCCTCACGGTGGGCCCGTTCAACCTCCCTAGCAGCCTGCACCGCGGCCAGGTGCCGAGCGGCGAGCTCGAGCTCGCGCATGCGCAGCCGGTGGTACTCGCCGGTGATCGCAAGCGCGATCATCTTGCCGTTGGTCGCTACCCGGTCCGCGGCCTTCTCCAAGCGGGTCTGAGCGGTGCTCAGTCCGCCTGCGCGGACGGTTTTGATCGCGTTCTCGGCCTCTGCGTTGTACGCGGCGAGGAGCATCTTCGACATGTCGTTGATGAACGTGCGGCCCTTTGCCGCGGAGTTGTTGAAGGTGAAGTTCGCGACAGCTGTGGTGGCGCGCTTCGCGGTCACGCAGTTCTTGATCTCGACCCGAATCGCCGACAGCTCGGCGCCGAGCCGGGCGGAGTCCTCCGCAGGGTGGGCGAAGTCGTACAGGCCGAACTCTGAGACGTCGATCGCCGTGCGCACATCGATTGTCTGAGCTCGGAGTACCTCGAGCTCGCGGCGAGCGGTCTCGACCTGGCTCGCAAGGTCTTCCGAGACTCGGCGCGCCTGACTGTTCCGCAACTCGATCTCGGCGAGGTCCAGCCCTCCAACCGATTGCAGAACCGCTCGAAGTTGGTCGTTCTCCTGGGCGAGATCCTTTGCAGCGCCACGCGCGCCGAAGAACCCGACCTTCCGGCTCGCAGCTTCGGGGACCGTCGGGTCCGAGATGTGCGCTGCAGGCGCCGGGTGCTCGGCCCGCGACGGCGCTGCGACCCGCTGAACCGCCTCCACGTGGCCCGTCCATTGGCGCCCGTCCCACCAACGTACGGCTGCGAGGTTCTGCGGGTCCGGGTACCAGCCCGCTGGCGTCATGTGGCTCGGTTCGGGGGTGCGGGCGGGGTCGAGACCAGTCGTGCTGCTGGTCGGAGCAGACACAGGTGCCGGTGGCGGGACCGCGACAGTCGGATCCTGCGCCGGCGCGGGGTTTGCGGTCGGCGCGAACGTGGCTGGTGCGGGCTGTGCTTGTGACGTGCCTGACGGCTCGTCGGCCAGTTCTACGCCGAAGTCCCGCCTGAGTCCGGTGAGCCCGTCGGAGTAACCCTGGCCGAGTGCGCGTGCCTTCCACTCGCCGTTGCGACGGTAGAACTCGCAGAGCAGGAGCACCGTCGACGTTCGCGCGACGTCAGGAGCGAATGAAGCCTCAAGCCCACCCGAGATGACTGTGACGGCGGCACTCGGTGCCTGCGAGTCGGATGCGGGCCGTGCCGCGATCACGACGCGCTCCGCCCCGGCCCGCAGGGCCTCGAGCGAGAGGTCGAGTGTGTTGCCCTTCAGCTGCACTCCCGGTGCCTGCGGGCGGTTGTAGAACACAACGTCGGCGTCATCACTCACTGACCCAGACGCGCCCAGCACTAGGCAGGTGACGTTGGTCGCCGCGCTCACGTCCACCCGGACGGTTCGTGCAGGCAGCGCCGCGTTCTGACCTGCAGCCAAGACGGTCGTGGACATCGAGTGGCTCCTCGCGATCGGGACGCTATGGCGGGCGGCTGGGGCCCCGGGACGAGGCTAGTGACACGCGAGGTCCGTCGGCGGGCGCTTTGGCACCGGCGTTTTCCCGGAGGCCCGAACCGGTTCGTAGCTCGGCTAGCAGAGGCCCGGGGCGCGTGCCTGCTGGGCTGCCCACCAGCACACCGATTGGCGCTAGCGGCCTGCCCGTGGGCGCGCAGCACAATTGCTGACGTGAGATCCCCACGCGCGAGATCCCGGCGCGTCTACGTCGCCGAGCGCGTCACCCAGGTGCTCCTCGGCGTGGCATTTCTCGCAGCAGCCGGCCTCGTCTCGGCGCTCACGATGCTCTACACCGATGCCCGCGACCACACCCTCGCGCGCCAGCTGCACGCAACCGGCATCACCACGACCGCGCACGACGGCCAGATCCGGCCCGACTGCCAGTCCAAGGGCTGCTCCGACAACGACCGGGTCCGCGTCACCGCGGACCTGCCCGACGGCCCCCACGTGCTCGAGCTGCGCGGCGTGTACCCCGACATCGGCGGGCTCCCGACTGAGAAGTGGTCGAACGCTCCGGCCGGCAACCAGTACGCCGGAGACCTGACCGTCGTCTACGACCAGGCGAACCTCGCGCACGTCATGGAAGCGGCCGACCTGCGCCGCAACCTGCAGGGCAGCGACCTGCACGGCGACCAGATTGTCGCCGCCAGCTGCGCCGCTGTCGTGCTGCTCGCACTCTCACCGCCGGCGCTCCAGCTCCTGTCCGACGCCCGCCGCCGGCCGGCGCACCGCAGCCGCGGACCCCGCCGGCACTAGGGCACGAGCCGAGCTACGCGAGCACCAGCCGAGGTGCCAGGTGGCGAACCCGGCGATCGAGCTCGGCTACGGCGTCGTCGAACGCGTCGTCGGTCGCCTGCCGTACGGGGTCAGGGATCGACCAGTGCACGTCGGCGGCGAGCCCGATCTCCTCGTGCGCGCGGTCGCACACCGTGATGACGAGGTCGTCGTCCCGACGCACGCGCTCGACCTGCTGCGGCGCGCCGTCACGCAGGTCCAGGTCGTGGCGGTCGGCGGCGGCGATCGCGCCCTCGGCGATCGAGCCGGCGGGGTGGGTCCCCGCGGACGCCGCCGGGATCTCGCTGACGCGCCGCCAGACGGCGACGGCCAAGTGGGAGCGGGCCGAGTTCGCCGTGCAGACGAACAGCACGCGGGGTGGGCGCGGCAGCGGGGCCGTGAACGGGCCGAGCTCGGTCGGGAGCAGGCGCAGGTAGGTCCGGCGTCGGTCGCCCTCGGAGCGGGTGCGCTCGACGAGGCCCTTGTCGACCAGCACGTTGACGTGGTGCGCCAGGAGGTTCGACGGGATGGACAGCTCGCGGGCCAGCTCGGACGGCGAGGCGTCGCCGCGCGAGAGCAGGTCCACGACGGCGAGTCGGCCGGGGTCGGCGAGTGCTGCGTGCAGCGCAGCGCGGCGCTGGATCCCCTCATGCCACTCAGTGTTCATTGAGTCAATGTTGACTGAGTGATAGGAACGGAGTCAAGATGCCCTCAGGACCGCGAACCCGAGGAGAAGCATGTCGACCGCCAAGCCCAGCGTTCTGTTCGTCTGCGTCCACAACGCAGGCAGGTCCCAGATGGCCGCTGGATTCCTCAACGCACTGGGCGGAGGGGCTGTCGAGGTCAGATCCGCGGGCTCGATGCCCGGGAACCAGGTCAACCCGGTCGCCGTCCAGGCGATGGCCGAGGTCGGGGTCGACATCGCCGGCGAGCAGCCCAAGGTGCTGACCACCGAGGCCGTGCAGGCGTCCGACGTCGTCATCACGATGGGCTGCGGCGACGCGTGCCCGTACTTCCCGGGCAAGCGCTACGAGGACTGGGTCCTCGAGGACCCCGCCGGCCAGGGGATCGACGCCGTGCGACCGATTCGCGACGAGATCCGCAGCCGGGTTCTCGTCCTCCTGGACGAGCTCGGCGTCGAGCCCGTCAGCGCCTGAGGGGCGCTCGCGCAGCCGGAGGACGTGGCTGCACCACGGTGCAGCCACGTCGTCGGGTCAGGCGGTCGCGCAGCAGGAGTTCGCGTCGCTCGTCTCCGTAAGGGCCCGTGCGCGAGCGGCCAGGGACTCCACCGCGCGACGAACGTCGATCGAGAGGCGCTCGAAGACGGGGCGCGAAGGCGCGGCGGCGGGTGTCCGCTCGCTCAGCACGCGAGCGCGCTCGAGGCGCCCGACGAGCTCCCGCTCGCGCTCCCGGTGCATCGCGAGGTACAGATCGGGGTGCATGTCAGGCCTCCGGCTTGCGCGCCTTGACCAGGGCGCCGTGCATGCCGTCGGCGACCTGGTGCGTGAACGTGACGTCTGCGTCGACGAACCCGGCCGCGGCCAGCCCGTCGAGGTACTCCTGGCGCGAGAGCGCGCCGGCGATGCACCCGACGTACGAGCCGCGCTCGGCGCGCTCTTCGGGCGTGAGGTGGTCCTCCGCGACGACGTCGGAGATGCCGACGCGTCCGCCGGCGACCAGGACCCGGTAGACCTCGCCCAGCACGGCGGGCTTGTCGGGGGACAGGTTGACCACGCAGTTGGAGATGACGACGTCGACCGATGCGTCGTCGAGCGGCAGGTCCTCGATCGTGCCCTTGTGGAACGCGACGTTCGTCGCACCCGCCCGGACGGCGTTGGCGCGCGCGAGGTCGAGCATCTCGTCCGTCATGTCGACGCCGTGCGCGAACCCCGTGGGCCCGACGCGCTTGGCTGACAGCAGCACGTCGATGCCGCCGCCCGAGCCGAGGTCCAGCACGCGCTCTCCCTCGCGGAGCTCGGCGACCGCCATCGGGTTCCCGCAGCCCAGTGACACGAGCTGCGCCTCGACGGGGATGTCGACGAGGTCGGACGCGTCGTAGAGCGCTGCGCCGAACGTCTGGGTCTCGTCGCTCGGGCCGCAGCCCCCGCCGCAACAGCCCGTGTCCCCTGCGCCCTGGACCGCTGCGAGCGCGTACCTCTCCCTGACCTGCTCACGGATGTCTGCCATGTCACTCTCCTTAGATCGATGTTCGTCGATGTGATGACCCTGGCACCGGACATCGATAGATGTCAATATCGACAGGGGTCGATGTTTGGGGCAGACTGTCGTCATGGCTCTCGACCTGCTGCCCGTCGTCTCACCGACTGCGTGCTGCACCCCGGCCACGAGCTCGACGATCGACGAGCGCGACGCCGTCGCACTCGCGAAGACGCTCAAGGCGCTCGCGGACCCGACGCGCATCCGGCTGCTGTCGATGATCGCGGCGCACGAAGGCGGCGAGGCGTGCGTGTGCGACCTCATCGAGCCGGTGGGACTCAGCCAGCCGACCGTGTCGCACCACCTCAAGCAGCTCACCGAGGCGGGCCTCGTCACCCGCGAGAAGCGCGGTGTGTGGGCGTACTTCACGATCGTCCCCGGGGCGTTGGACGCGGTGACCGAGCACCTCGGCGAGCACCTGCGTATCCGCCGGCCCTGACCCTCGATCGCGGCAGCCTCAGGCGGCGCGAGACGCGAGCGCCTGGGTGACGATCTTCGTCACCCTGGCCGCGATGCCGGCGTCTGCCGCGCGGACGAGCGCGCGGGACTGCACCGACGAGCTCGACGACGTGAACCAGCCGGGTGTCCGACCGGGCGCCGCGACGGCGCGGTCGTCCGAGGTGAGGAAGGCGTGCAGCGCCGCCCAGTCGTACGTCTCGGGGTCGCTCGGATCGAGCTCGAGCTCGTCCAGGTGCTCGAGGTAGTCGTCCGGCCCGTCGTGCCAGCCGCGCGCGTGCGCATCGACCGTCCCGGCCTCCACGATCGTTCGCCGAACGCTGGGCAGCAGGGCGAGGCGGAGGTGGTCGACGTCCGTGGCGTCCGACAACAGGTCGACGGCGACCTCGCCGATGTTGTCGGGATCGGTCGCGAGCTGAAGCGCGAGGCGCTCGGCGCGGGTGGCCGGGGCGTGCGTCGCGTCCGCGTCGCGCAGCCGGGTCGCGTAGGCCCGGAAGTGGGCGGCCAGCGCGTCCCACCACCACGACGGCTTGTCCCGGGCGTCGGTCGGGAACGACGCGGCCACCCACTCGTCCAGTGCCGTGGGCGGGCCCGCGTGAAGGGCCAGGCCCACGTCGTCCGCGACGTTGCGAACCGCGCGGGACAGGAAGAGTCGAGCTCTGTCCGTCAACGGCAGGACCACGCTCGCTCCGCGGGTGCCGAACGGCTCGTCGTCCGCGCGCGCGTCGGCTGCGCGCTCGTAGGTCGCGCAGTTGGCGACGAGCGGCTGTCCGGTGCGCGCCTGCTGGTCGTGGAGCGACGTGGCGGACGGGTCTTGCGTCATGGGCATGAGTTCCACGGTGACACGCAGAACGAGCCGCGAGCGGGGCCGAAAGTCCGGAATCTTGCGCGGGGAAGGGGGCCGCCGGAGGCCGCTGCGCCCGGCCGACGGAGGGGGCCAGAAGGCCCGGATGGGGGCGATGATGAATTTGCTAGGATCCTGTCGTAATGTGGGTCCACACCGTGGCGCATGTCACGTCCCTCACCCCTGGGAGCCCTTCATGGCATCCGCGACACCGCTCGGTCCCAGCGCCGTCGTCCTGGCAGCAGGACACGACGACATCTCCCGTGACCTGCTCACTCGGCCGCTCGGCGGCTCGACGGTGGTGCAGTCAGCCGTCGCCACGGTCGCGCGCGTCGTGCCGTCCGACCGCATCGTCGTGGTCGTCGCGCAGGGCGACACCGCCGTGCGCGAGGCGCTCGGCGACGAGTACCTGTACGTCGAGCAGGCCGAGCCGCGCGGCACCGGCGACGCGGTCCTGGCCGCGCGCGAGGCCGTGCAGGCGCTCGACGCCGACCGCGTGCTGATCGCCTACGCCGACACGCCCCTGCTGCGCCCCGAGTCGCTGCGAGGCCTGCTGCACCGCTACACGCTCAAGCAAGCGGACCTGACGATCCTGACCGCGGTCGTCGGCGACGACGAGCAGGGCTACGCCGAGTACGGCGAGGTGGTCCGCGAGGCCACGGCGTCCGGCCGGGCGCCGATCATCGCGATCCGCGACCTCGCCGAGCAGGGCGCGCCGCGGAGCGGGTCGTCCGAGTCCCGCAGGGAGCTGAACGTCGGCGCCTACGTCGCCGCGCCAGAGCTGCTGTTCGGCGAGCTGGAGGCCATGGACGCGGCCGGTGAGTACCGGCTCACGGAGCTCGCCCGGCGGATCATCGGTCGCGGCAAGCTGATCCACGCCTACCAGATCTACGACACGACCGAGGTGCGCGGGATCAACACCCCCGAGCAGCTCGCGCACGCGGCCGACATCGTCCTGGCCCGCCTGTTCCGGCCCGTCAAGAACACGGACACGAAGATCGTCTTCGGCACGGGCGGCTGGCGTGCGCTCATCGGCGAGGGCTACACGCTCGCCAACGTGCGCCGGCTGTGCCAGGCGATCGCGAACGAGGTCACCCGCAAGGGGCTCGAGCACCGCGGCGTGGTGATCGGCGGCGACCGCCGCTTCTTGTCGCGCGAGTCGGCCGAGGCCGCGGCCGAGGTGTTCGCCGGGAACAACATCCCGGTCACGCTGCTGCGTGACGACGTCCCCACGCCGCTCGTGACGTTCGCCGCCCCGCACCTGGGCGCCGCCTACGGCGTCATCATCACCTCGAGCCACAACCCGCCCCAGTGGAACGGCATGAAGGTGTTCCGGGCCGACGGTTCGCTCCCGCTCGACGAGGAGACGGACCGCTACCAGGACGAGGCGAACGAGCTCAGCGTGTCCGACGTGGTCACGCTCGACCTGGCGCGAGCGCGCGAGGTCGGGGTCGTCGTCGACACCGACCTGGACGAGCCGTACATCGACGCGATCGAGAAGATCATCGACGTGGACGCCGTGCGCGGCTCCGGGCTGCGCGTGATCGTCGACGCGATGTACGGGACCTCGCAGTCGACCCTCGGGACGATCCTCACGGACATGCGCGTGCGCGCCGAGTTCATCCACGCCGCGCACAACCCGCTCTTCGGCGGGATCGCGCCCGCGCCGGACCTGCAGCGCCTGTCCACGCTCATCGGGCTCATCAAGTCCGGCGACGGCCGTTACGACCTCGGGATGGCGACCGACGGCGACTCGGACCGCATCGGCATCGTCGACGAGAAGGGCGAGTACGTCGACGCGAACGACCTGCTGCTGCTCCTGTACTGGTACCTGCACGAGGTGCGCGGCGAGCGCGGCGGCGTGGTGCGCAACCTCGCGACCACCCACCTGCTCGACCGTCTGGCCGACCACTTCGGCGAGCAGCACCGGGAGGTGCGCGTCGGGTTCAAGCACGTCACCGCCGGCATGGAGGAGATCGGCGCCGTCCTGGGTGGCGAGTCCTCCGGAGGCCTGACCGTGCGCGGCTGGATCCTCGGCAAGGACGGGATCTTCGCGTGCGCCCTCGTCGCCGAGATGCTGGCACGCACCGGCAAGACGATCTCCGAGCTGCGCCAGGACATCTGGGACATCACCGGACGCCTGTACACCGCCGACGCCGACGTGCCGGCCACCCCGGAGATGCGGATCGAGGTGCCGCGCCGCCTCGCGGCCGAGCCGCTCACGCACATCGGGCCGTACCCCGTCGCCAGCGTGTCCCACGCCGACGGCACCAAGATCGTCCTCGCCGACGGCGGGTGGGCGCTCCTTCGTTTCTCGGGCACAGAGCCCGTGCTCCGCATGGTCTCGGAGGCGGCGTCGCCCGAGCAGGCCGCGGAGCTCCTCGACTGGCTGAAGGGATTCGTGACCGCATGAGGTACGGCAGGTTCGACGACGACGCGCACGAGTACGTGATCGAGCGCCCCGACGTCCCGGTGTCCTGGACCAACTACCTCGGTACCAAGGACTTCTGCACGGTCATCGCCCACCACGGCGGCGGCTACTCGTACTTCAAGAGCGCGCAGACGGGCCGCATCACGCGGTTCCGCCAGAACGGCGTGCCGCTCGACCGCCCCGGCAAGTACGTCTACCTGCGTGACGCCGAGGCGAACGACCTGTGGTCCGTCTCGTGGCAGCCGGTGGGCAAGCCGTTCGTCGAGCCCGGCGCCGACGTGCCGCTCGACGGTTCCGCGGGCCTCTGGACGAGCGCGCACGGCACGGGCTACTCGCGGTTCGAGTCGACGTACCGGGGCATCGAGGCGTCGCAGACGGTCTTCGTGCCGCTCGACGACGACGCCGAGGTCTGGGACGTCCGCCTGACCAACACCACGGACCGCGCCCGCACGCTCACCGTCGCCGGCTACGTGGAGTTCTCCTTCCACACCATCACGGTCGACAACCAGAACCTGCAGATGTCGCTGTACTCGCAGGGCGCCGACTACGCCGACGGCGTGATCGAGGTCGACGCCTACTACGAGCCGTGGACCTTCCACTACTTCGCCTCGGCCGGACCCGACGGCGGCGTCGCCGACTCGTTCGACGCGATGCGGGACTCGTTCGTCGGCCCCTACCGCGACGAGCGCAACCCGGTCGCGCTCGAGGCCGGTGCGGGCACGGGGTCGCAGGGCACGACGCAGAACCACTGCGGCGCGCTGCTGCACGAGGTCACGATCGCGCCCGGCGAGACCGTGCGGCTCTCGTTCGTGCTCGGCTACGGCTCGCGCGCCGACGCGGGTGCACCGATGCGCGCCAAGTACGCGGACCCGGCCACGGTCGACGCCGAGTACGGCCGCCTGGTCTCGTACTGGCGGGCCAAGCAGGCGCGCCAGCTGATCAAGACCCCGCACGCCGGCATGAACTCGATGCTGAACACGTGGACGCTGCTGCAGGCCGAGACGTGCGTCGTCTGGTCGCGGTTCGCGTCGTTCGTCGAGGTCGGCGGCCGCACGGGCCTGGGCTACCGCGACACCGCGCAGGACTGCATGAGCGTCATCCACTCCAACCCGGGCAAGTCGCGCCAGCGGATCGTCGAGCTGCTGCGCGCGCAGACCGAGGCGGGCTACGGCCTGCACCTGTTCGACCCGGCCGACTTCGACCCGGACGCGCCCGTGCTGCCGGACATCCCGTCGCCGACGATCGTGCCGCGCGGCGACAAGTCGTCGCTCATCCACGGCCTCGAGGACACCTGCTCGGACGACCACCTGTGGCTCGTCCCGACGATCTGCGAGTACGTCAAGGAGACGGGCGACACGGGCTTCCTGTCCGAGGAGTTCACCTACGCCGAGGGCTCCACCGGCCCGGTGTGGGAGCACCTCGAGCGCGCGCTGGACTTCACCTCGAAGCAGATCGGTGCGAACGGCGTGGCGCTCGGCCTGCGGGCCGACTGGAACGACGGCATCAACCTCGGCGGTGGCGAGACCGCGCTCGTGACGTTCCTGCACGCGTGGGCGATCCGCGCGTACCTGGAGCTCGCGGTCCCGCTGGGTCGCACCGACGCCGTCGAGCGGTACGAGGCCGAGCTGACGCGGTTGGCCGACGTGGCCGACTCCGAGCTGTGGGACGGCCGCTGGTGGCGCCGCGGCATCACGCGTGACGGCGTGCTCATCGGCTCGGAGCAGAACGCCGAGGGCAAGATCTTTCTCGAGCACCAGGCCTGGCCCGTCATCGGCGGCATCACCACGCGCGAGCGCGGCATCGAGTCGATGGACGCGATCCACGAGCTGCTCGCGAGCGGCTACGGGAACCACCTCAACTGGCCCGCGTTCACGCAGGTCGACGACACCATCGGGTTCCTCACCCGCGTGTACCCCGGCATCAAGGAGAACGCCGCGATCTTCAGCCACCCCAACGCGTGGCCGATCATCGCCGAGGCGCTGCTGGGCCGCGGCGACCAGGCGATGGCGTTCTACGACTCGATCCTGCCGTTCCACCAGAACGACAACATCGAGGTGCGCGAGGCCGAGCCGTACGCCTACGTGCAGTTCATCTACGGCCGCGACCACGAGCGCTTCGGGCTCGCGCAGAACCCGTGGCTCACCGGTTCGGCGGGGTGGATGTACACGGCGGCGACCAAGTACATCCTCGGCGTTCGTCCGGGCCTCGACGGGCTCGTCGTGGACCCGTCCGTGCCGAGCGCGTGGGACGGCTTCGAGGTGCGCCGCGAGTGGCGCGGTGCGGTGTACGAGATCACCGTGACGAACCCCGACCACGTCTCGCACGGCGTGCGCACCCTGACGGTCGACGGTGTCGAGCTGCCCGCGGGCACCACCACGATCCCGGCGGCGCCGACCGGCTCGACGGTCGTCGTCGAGGTCACGCTGGGCTGACCTCATCGGGGCGAACCCCTGCGTTCCACCGCTCGCGGGAGCGACCACCTGGTCGCTCCCGCGAGCCGTTGCTCCGTCCGGGTTGCATGGCGGCGACGACAAAGTCCCGGCAGGTAGGCTCCGCTCGGCCCGGCCGCGTCCCCCGCGTCGGCTTCGTGCCTGATCAGGAGGATTTGTGCGCCGTCGTGCCCTGACCCGTGTGGGTCTCATGTCCCTGCTCGCCGCGTCCGCGGCCGGAGCACTCGTCGTCCCGACGGCGAACGCGCTGCCCCCGGCATCCACGTGCGTCACGGACTGCGTCGCGCGCTTCGACTCGGGCTCGGGCACGTTCACCGTCCCGGCAGGTGTCACGTCGCTCACCGTCGATGTCGCGGGCGGTGCGGGTGCCGTCCCGGCCGTCGTCCTCGGCGCTCTGCCCACCGCCGTCGGCGGGCCCGGTGGCGTGGCGAAGGTCGACCTCGGTGGTTCCGCCGCGGCGCGCTCGTTCGACTTCGGCGCGGGTGGCACCGGCGAGGGCTCGTGGCTGCGCCAGCCGGCCGTCGCCGTGACGCCGCTCGTCGTCGCAGGCGGGGGCGGCGGGGTGGGCTATGCCGGTCGCCTCGACCTCGACGACCCGTCCCAGATCTTCGCGTCCTACGAAGGCGGCACCGGTGGCGTCGCGACGAGCCCGGGCATCTCCTCCGGGACCGCGGGGACCGACCCGTTCGGCGCCAGCGGCAGCGCGACGACGCCCGGCGACGGCACGGTCGCAGACGGCGCGGCGGGCGGCTCGATGTCCGCCACGCCGGGCACGGTCACGCTCGGTGCCGGCGGGGCAGGGGCGACCGCGGCGTTCGCCGCGACGCACACCGCGGGTGCCGGCGGTTCGGGCGCGATCGGTGGCGGTGGTGGCGGAATCTCCTCCACCGAGATCGACGAGAACCCGCTCAAGATCGTCGGCGCGGGTGCGGGCGGCGCGGGCTACCTGGCACTCGGGACGGCCACGGCCGGCACGCCGAACGTCGGTCAGGGCTACGTCACGTTCACGTGGTCGTACACGCCGAGCATCGTCGTCGCGCCGTCGTCGGTGCACCCCGGTGACACGGTGACCGTCGACGTCGCGGGCCTGCCCGCGGGCGTCGCCTTCACGCTCGTGCTCGACGGCACCACGGTCGGTGCCGGCACGGCGGACGGCGCCGGCGCGGCGCACGCGACGGCGACGCTGGCGGCTGACCAGCGCGTCGGATCGTTCCCCGTCGAGCTGCTCGTCGACGACGCGTCCGTGGCGTCGTCCGCCGCGGTGAGCGTCGTCGCCCCGGCAGTGACGCCCACGCCTACCCCGACGCCGACCCCCTCGTCGACGCCCACCGCGTCGCCCAGCGCGTCCGCGACGCCCACGGCGACGCCGAGCCCGTCGGCGACCCCCTCGGCGACGCCCAGCCCTACCGCCTCGCCCGCCCCCGGGCTGGCGGCGACCGGCGCGAACGACGTCCCGTTCGCCGCGCTCGCCCTGGCGTTCGTGCTCGCCGGCGCTGTCCTCGTGGGGATGGCCCGCCGCGCCAGCTGACGCGTAGCTCGTCGAGGTACCCGGCGGTCGCGACTTCGAGAATCGCCTGGCGTGCCGCGCCCGCCGTCGACACCATGGCCTCATGCGGCTGCTGGTGCTGGGCGGGACGCGGTTCGTCGGACGCGCCGTGGTCGACGACGCGCTCGCGCGCGGCTGGGACGTGACGACGCTCAACCGCGGGAGCGCCTCCGCTCACGACGGCGTCACGGCGTTGACGTCCGACCGTCGCGATCCCGCGGCGGTGGCAGCCGCGCTCGGTGAGAGCCGCTGGGACGTCGTCGTCGACACCTGGTCCGGCGCGCCGCGAGTCGCGACGGCAACGGCTGCCGCGCTCGCGACGAAGGCCGATCGGTACGCCTACGTGTCGTCGATCTCGGTCTACGCGTGGGGGACGCACGTCGACGAGTCGTCACCCGTGGTCGAGGGCGACCCGGACGCAGACGACGGGCCGTACGACGCGATCAAGCGCGGTGCCGAGCTCGGCGTCCTGCGCAGCTTCCCCGACGCGCTGCTGGTCAGGCCCGGCCTCATCCTCGGGCCGCACGAGGACATCGGCCGGCTGCCGTGGTGGCTGGCCCGGATCGCCGAGGGCGGCGACGTCGTCGCGCCGGGCCGCCCCGAGCGCCCGTTGCAGTACATCGACGCCCGCGACCTGGCCGGATGGACGCTCGACGCGCTCGCCGCGGGCAGGTCGGGCCCGTACGACGTCGTGAGCCCGTCCGGTCACACGACGACCGCCGGGCTGCTCGCCGCCTGCGTCGAGGCGACCGGCTCGGACGCGCGCCTCGTGTGGGTCGCGGAGGACGACGTCCTCGCCTCGGGCGCTCAGCCGTGGACGCAGCTCCCCGTCTGGGTCCCCGAGAGCGGCGACTGGGCCGGGTTCCTCGAGGGGGACACCGCCAAGGCTCAGAGGGCCGGGCTCCGGTGCCGTCCGGTCGAGGAGACCGTCGCCGACACCTGGGCCTGGCTCTCGGCGCAGGGCCACCCGGCTCAGCGGAGCGACCGACCGGTGCACGGGCTGCCGCCTGAGCTGGAACGCACGATCCTGGAGTCGCGATGAGCAGCCCGCTGCTGACGCCCGAGTTCCTGCTCACGACGCTCGTCATCGCCGCGACCCCGGGCACCGGCGTGATCTTCACGCTCGGTGCCGGCCTGACCCGTGGCGTCCGCGCGAGCCTCGTGGCGGCCTTCGGCTGCGCGATCGGCATCCTCCCGCACGTCCTTGCCGCCGTGACGGGGCTGGCCGCGCTGCTGAACGCCAGCGCCATCGCGTTCCAGTCGATCAAGTACCTCGGCGTGGCCTACCTGCTGTTCATGGCCTGGCAGACGTGGCGTGACCACGGCGGCCTGACGCTGAGCGACGCTCCCGACGAGCGGTCGCCGTCGTCCCTGCGGGTCGTCGGCCGCGCCGTGCTCGTCAACCTGCTCAACCCGAAGCTGACGATCTTCTTCTTCGCCTTCCTCCCGCAGTTCGTGCACACCGACGAGCCCCACGCGATGACCCGCATGCTCGCGCTGAGTGCGGTGTTCATGCTGGTCACGTTCGTGGTGTTCGCGGTCTACGGCGTGCTCGCCGCGGTGCTGCGCACGCGGATCGTGTCCAGGCCGCGCGTCGTGGTCTGGATGCGTCGCACGTTCGCCGGGGCGTTCGTCGCGCTCGGCGCACGGCTGGCGCTGACCGAGCGCTGACCTGACCCGGCGTCGCGCCCGGGACCGTCAGTCCGCGTTGGCGGTCGCGATGACGCCGTCGATGAGCTCGTCGCTCAGCTCGGGGCTCATCATGGCGAGCCTGCCGATCGGGAACGACATCATCATCGCGTCCATCCCGACGCCCTCGGGCATGACGGACTCGACGGCCTCGATCTCGCCCATCATCTGCGCCAGCGTGGCCTGGACCATCGGGCCGACGACGGGGTGCGCGAGCGCCTCGCCGAGCGACGACTCGCGCGTGAGCGGGAGGCGCAGCGGGTCGCCCTCGATCGTGACGGTCGCCGACGCGCGCAGGTCGCGGCTCGACGCCGCCACGTCCACCGCGTAGGTGCCGCCCTCGACGATCCAGCCGTCCGCGGCGACCTCCCAGTAGGCGAGGTCGGCGCGCCGGACCGTGAGCTCGACGATTCGGGCCTGCCCCGGCTCGAGCGCGACCGACGCGAAGGCCTTGAGCTCCCGCACGGGTCGCTGCACGGCGGATCCGGGCAGCGACGTGTAGACCTGCACGATCTCGCGCCCGGCGACCGTCCCGGTGTTCGTGACCGTCACGGTCACCTGGACGTCACCGTCCGCGCCGACGGACGCCGCTGCCTGCGAGTAGGCGAAGGTCGTGTACGACAGGCCGTGGCCGAACGGGAACGCGACGTCGAGGTCGCGCGCGTCGTACCAGCGGTAGCCGACGAACAGTCCCTCGCCGTAGCGGACGTGCCCGCGCTCGCCGGGGAAGTCCAGGTAGGCGGGGGTGTCCGCCAGCCGCACGGGGACGGTCTCGGTGAGCTTGCCCGACGGGTTCACGTCGCCGAGCAGGACGTCGGCGGTCGCGCCGCCGCCTGCCTGGCCGAGCAGCCAGCCCTCGAGGATCGCGGGCACGCGGTCCGCGAACGGCAGGGCCACGACCCCGCCGTTGGACAGCACGACGACCACGTTCGGGTTGACCGCGAGCACGGCGTCGACGAGCGCGAGCTGGGCGGCCGGGAGGTCGATGTCCGCGCGGTCGTACCCCTCCGACTCGAGCCGAGCGGGCAGGCCGAGGAACAGCACGACCACATCGGCCGCGGCGGCCACCTCGACGGCCGCATCGCGCAGCTCCACGACCGCCTCCGTCGAGACGTCGACCCCGACGCTGAACCCGGGCGCGTACGTGACCTCGCCGGTCGCGAGCGCGCGGATCTCGTCGAGCGCGACGTCGAGACGGGTCGGGTTGATGAGCGAGGAACCCGCGCCCTGGTAGCGCGGCTTGGTGGCGAACGGACCGACGACGGCGATCCGCGCATCCTTCGCGAGCGGGAGCAGCCCGCCCTCGTTGCGCAGCAGCACGACCGAGCGCCCGGCCGCCTCGCGAGCGAGCGCGTGGTGCGCGTCGACGTCGAGCGGACCGGCGACCGACCCGCGGCCGGCCTGCGCCTTGCGGACCAGGTCGATCACGCGACCGGCAGCGACGTCCAGTGTGTGCTCGTCGAGTCGCCCGGAGCGCACCGCGGCGACGAGCTGGGCGTCGGTCGTGCCGTTCGACGACGGCATCTCGAGGTCGAGCCCTGCCGGGAGCCCGACGACGCGGTCGTTGACCGCGCCCCAGTCGGAGACGACCAGACCCTCGAAGCCCCACTCGCCGCGCAGGACGTCGTTCAGGAGCCACGGGTTCTCCGACGCGTAGACGCCGTTGACCTTGTTGTACGAGCACATGACGGTCCAGGGCTGCGCGTCCTTCACGACGCGCTCGAACCCGCGCAGGTAGATCTCGCGCAGCGGCCGGGGGTCGATGTCGGCCGACACCCGCATCCGGTCGTCTTCCTGGTTGTTGGCAGCGAAGTGCTTGAGCGAGGTGCCCACGCCCTTGGACTGGATGCCCTTCACGATGGCCGCACCGAGCACGCCCGAGACGATCGGGTCCTCCGAGAGGTACTCGAAGTTGCGACCGCACAGCGGCGACCGCTTGATGTTGATGCCGGGACCGAGGAGCACGGCGACGTCCTCGATCGCCGTCTCGGTGCCGAGGGCCTCGCCGACCCGCTCGACGAGCTCGACGTCCCACGACGAACCGAGGCCCACCGCGGGCGGGAAGCACGTCGCCGGCACGCTCGAGCCGAGCCCGAGGTGGTCGCCCTCCGAGACCTGCTTGCGCAGCCCGTGCGGGCCGTCGGACACCATGATCGACGCGACGCCCGCCCGCTCGACGGGCTTGGTGTGCCAGAAGTCGGCGCCGCTCGTGAGCGAGGCCTTCTCCTCGAGCGTGAGGTCGGCGACGGAGGCTTGCGTGGAGCGGGCGGTGGTCATCGAGCAGCCTTTCGGACGTCGACAGCGTCGACCGGGTCGGCGCGGGGGAGTGCGGGCAGTGCCAGCATCCTCCGCCATCGGGGTCGTCGCCTGGGACCACGCGCAGAAGCCGAATCGCAGTTCAGCGGCGGGGCCCCCTCTCGCGTGGTTCTATAAAGGTCGGGCACGCCGGGGGTCGAGAGGAACGAACGACATGCAGGGACGGGTTCGCGGGTCATTCGCCGTGGCATCGATCGCGGGGCTGGCGCTGGTCGTCGGCGCGGCACTGCCGGCGGCCGCCGAGACGAGCTTCAAGACCGCCGACGCCTCGGCGGCCGTCACCGTCGCCGGTGCGGATGCCTCGGTGACAGCCGTCCCGCAGGGCACCTACGGCGTCTCAGGGACGGTGCGGTCCGCCGGGACCGGGGCCGCCGGTGCCGAGGTGACGCTGCTCGACAAGGTCACGGGCAAGGTCGGCGGTGCGATCACCGATGCGTCGGGGCACTACACGATCGACAGCTTGGTGCCGCCGGGAACGTACAACGTGCAGGTCCTGTTCAAGGGGTCCAGCTGGCTGACGACGTACCTCGGCAACACCACCCGGCCCGACGAGCAGAAGTCCGTCACGATCAGCGATCGGTCGCTGCAGGGGGTCGACGTCGCGGTGCACGCCCTGGGGTCGGTGACCGGGAGGATCCTCGACGTCAAGGGCAAGCCCGTCAAGGGAATCAAGGTCTACGCCGGACACGGCAGCGACCTCACGGACTCCAACGGGCGCTACCGCATCTACGGGGTCGAGCCCGGGCGCCAGCGCGTCATCTACTTCCCGTGCTTCCCCGCCGACATCGACGAGGACTTCTCGTGCGAGGAGACGTCGCGCCCGCTCGCGACGGTGACGAGCGTCGGCGGTCGAGAGGTCGTGGCGAAGACGGTGAAGCTGGCCGGCGGCCGGATCGCCGGGCACCTCGTCACGAAGACGAAGAACACGTCTCTGCCGTCCGTGAGCCTGTTCGACGCGCACAAGAGGTTCGTCGCCACGACTCGGTCGAAGACCGTGGCCGGCTACGCGTTCGCGTTCCTGACGCCGGGCACCTACTACGTCAGCATCGACGGCTCGAACCTCCCGCTGACGAAGGCCGTCGTGAAGGCGACCGGGACCACCAAGATCGCGAAGAAGACGCTCGGGGCGCAGACGCGGATCACGGGCCTGATCCGCGACTCGAAGGGCAAGGTCGTCACGAGCGTGACGCCGCTCATCTACGTGCGCGACGCGAACGGGACCCAGCTCAAGCGCATGTGGGTCACGTCCGGCGGCCGCTACAGCGCGTGGGGCGTGGTCAAGGGCACCTACACGGTGCAGTCCGGGGGGCCGCAGTCGGCGAAGCGGAAGATCGTGGTCCGTCCCGGACACACCGCGAAGGTCGACCTCGTGCTCCCGTCCGGCAAGATCAAGGGTGTCGTGACGAACGCCCACGGCCAGCCCATGTCGAACGTCTGGGTGGGCGTCCAGGGACAGTACGAACCGACGGACGAGAAGGGTCGGTACTCCTTCTCGTACGTCGGCTCAGGGTCGGTCACGGTGACGTTCGAGGACCTCTACTCGCAGTACGGCAATCGCTCGCAGAAGGTGCTCGTGAAGCCCGGGCACACGGCGACGGTGACGACCGTCCTGCGCTGACAGAGGGCCTCGTCGGCGAAGCCGGGTCCCGTCGGTGACGGGCCTCAGCTCCTCATGTCCATCACGATGCGGCCGTCGATCCCGCCGCGCAGCATCTCGTCGAAGATGTCGTTGACGTCGTCGAGCGGTCGGACTGTGAACGTCGGGCTCACCTGTCCGCGGGCGAAGAAGTCGAGCGCCTCGGCCATGTCCTTGCGCGTCCCGACGATCGACCCGCGCACCGTGAGCCCGAACAGCACCGTGGTGAAGATGTCGAGCGGGAACTGGTCGGGCGGCAGTCCGACGAGTGCGACCGTGCCACCTCGACGCAGAGCGCCGACCGCCTGCGGGAAGGCGTGGGCGTTGACGGCGGTCACGAGCGCGCCGTGCACGCCGCCGGTGAGCTCCTGCAGGCGCGCCGCGGCGTCGGCCTCCTGGGCGGCGTTCACGACGACCTCGGCCCCGAGCTTCGTCGCGAGCGCGAGCTTGCTGTCGTCGACGTCGACCGCGGCGACGCGCCGGCCCATCGCGACGGCGTACTGGACCGCGAGGTGGCCCAGGCCGCCGATGCCGGAGATCAGCACCCACTCGCCGGGCTTGGTGTCGGTGACCTTGAGTCCCTTGTAGACCGTCACGCCCGCACACAGCACGGGTGCGGCTGCGGCCGGGTCGACGCCGTCCGGGATGATCGGGCAGTAGCGCGAGTCGACGACCATGTACTGCCCGAACGAGCCGTCGACCGAGTAGCCGCTGTTCTGCTGCTTGGGGCACAGCGTCTCCCAGCCCGTCTCGCAGTACTCGCACTCACCGCAGGCCGAAGCCAGCCATGCGTTGCCGACCAGGTCGCCGACCGCGACGCGCGTCACCGAGTCTCCGACGGCGACGACGTGCCCGACGCCCTCGTGGCCCGGGATGAAGGGCGGTGTCGGCTTGACCGGCCAGTCGCCTCTCGCGGCGTGCAGGTCGGTGTGGCACACGCCTGAGTAGTCCACCTTGACCAGTGCCTCGTGTGGACCGAACGACGGGATGGGAACCTCGCTGACCTCGAGGTTCTCGGTGAACGACCGGACGACGCCGGCCCTCATGGTGTCCATGGCACGCCTCTCCTTGCGCTCGGTACGGCCCCTGCGCGTGAGGGTTCTCGCGACGGTGCGAGACTTCCAGGCTCGGACTGCGACACCGGCACGGCCAGTGCCTTTTGTCCTAGTTCACCGTAGGCCTGGCAGGCGGCTCGGGCGAGGCCCTGGACCGAGCGTTCGCCGCCCGTTCACGTCGTCCGCGGGGTCACCGTCTGCCCGCCCCACTCCTCTGGCGCGGTGTCCACGAGGGTCTGGTTCAGGACCCACTGGTGCCCGAACGGGTCGTCGATCGTGGCCTGTCGCTCGCCGTACTCCCAGTCGTGCGGCGGTTCCACCACGGTCGCACCGCGGTCGACGGCGGCGGCGACGAGTGCCTGCACGTCCTCGACCTTGAGCATCACCTGGTGCGAGCGCTGGTCCCGCGGCGTCCGTCGGCCCGGACGGACCTCGGCGACGACGAGCTCGCCGCCTGGCGCACCAGGAAGCCCGAGCTGCGAGCGGTGCGACTCGCCGATGCGGACGTGCTCGGCGAACCCGAGCACCTCGACGTACCAGGCCACGGCGGCGCGCACGTCCGCGACGGTGAGCACCGGGACCACGAACGCGTGGGGTGCGGAACGGTTCGTCAGCACCCGTCCACCCTAGGCCGCGAACCTGGCGAAAGGGACTTTCAGCCGTGTCGAACCGAGGGGGTCGGGCGTACGTTGAGGGCATGGCCACTGCTCCGGCGAACTGGTACCCCGACCCCTACGAGCCCGCGCGTCTGCGCTACTGGGACGGCTTTCGGTGGACCGGCTATCTCGTGGACCCGTCGCGACCGGACAACGTCTGGTTCGAGCGCCCGAAGTGGCTGCCGTACGTCCCCGGTTCGGTCCCTGCGGGGATCAACGTGCCGTTGTCGATGTCGGTGACCGCTGCGTTCATGTGAGCACTGCGTTCATGTGAGCACTGCGTTCATGTGAGCACTGTGGGCGTGACGTCGACGACTTCGCGCGACCACGTATCTCCTCCCCGCGGGCCGTGCCCCTGAGTGGTGTACGGCCCGGGCGGGCCGTGCGGTCCGACGCCGGACGGCGCCGGGCGCCAACGGAGGGGGAGCCATGGGTTTCTACATCAAGGATCTGTACGTCCGGCGGGTGCCGAAGTATCAGTGGCACGACCCGCTCACCAACCCGCCGACGATCCCCGAGACGTCGCCGATCATCCGGGTGGCGGCGCTGTCGCCCAAGCTGGTCGACGTCAAGACACGGGCCGGCGGCTCCGGCGGGAGCGTCTTCCTGCCCGCCGACGACACCACGCTGTACACGATCCCGACGCCGATCACGCCGATCGTCATCCCGGTCGGCAGGCTCGAGGAGGTCGACCTGGTGGCCGTGCGAGAGACCCTCGCGACGACGCTCGCGGTCCTCGACACCGAGATCAAGGGCCTGCAGGCCACGGCCGAGGACGTCGCGTACGTCCAGTCGGCAGTCAAGGGCTGAGCGATGCAGCATCCGCCCGACGGGCGCCTGGCCCGGCTGACCGCGACCGCGGTCGGCCGGGCCGCGGCGTTGAGCGCGATGGTCGGCGCCGACGAGGTGAGCGCCGTGCTCTACCGTGCGGGCGGGACCGCCGTCGAGCCGGGCCAGGACCCGCGGCTGCCCCGACTGCTGTGCGACCGGGCCGAGGCGGGCGTCCGGGCAGAGCTGAGGCAGTACGACCGCTCGCGCTCCGAGCACTGGGACGGCTGGACGGTCGCGGGGGCCGACGCCGACGACCTGGTGCACAAGATCTACGTCAGCCCGACCGTCGCGGCGTTGCCCGCGGCGCTGCCGATCGTGTTCGCCGTCGCGGTCGACCTCACGGTCCCGTCGTGGAAGGTCGGCGCGGACGGCGCGGGCATCCACCGCGCGGACAAGATCGTGCTCTACCTGCCGACGAGCGAGGAGGCCGACGAGGCGGCCGGTGTCCTGGCCGCCGCGCTCGCGGACCTGCCGGCGCAGGGCGTGCCGTTCACGGGACAGGTCGGCCGCAGCGGCATCGTGTCGCGCGGCCAGGACTTCGGTCGGCAGAGCTGGCGTGCCGCGGTGTGCACGAGCGTCGGACGCGCATTGCTCGCGCGGCGCGCTTCGCTCGGGCCTCAGGCGCCCGCCGCGCAGGTCGCCGCCGAGGCCCTCGACGGGCTCGCGGCGGACATCGACGTGGTGACCTGGTGGCCGGGACAGCGGGTGCCCGCATGAGCGTCGCCGAGGTGCGGTACGTGCTGCACGCCGACGTCGAGGTCGTCGCCGTGCCGGACGAGGACGAGGTGCTCGTCGCGCGCCGCGGCAGCCGCACGCCGCCGCAGCTGCTCTCGCACGAGGCGATGGCGCTGCTGGAGTGCTTCCGCGAGCCGGCGACGCTGGTCGAGGCCGTGCTCGCGTACTGCCGGCTCACCGGCGCCGAGCCGATGGCGACGCTCGACGAGGCGTTCGGGGTGCTCGTCGCGCTGACCAGGTCCGACGTCCTCGTGGCGGACGGCACCGCACCGGCCGACGCGCTGCGGGAGCGCCACGCGATCGGCGAGCGCGTCGGTCCCGCGACCATCACGGCGCGCGTCCGTGTGCTGCGCGACAGCGAGATCTGGCGGGGCGTCCTGGACGACGGGAGCCCGGTGGTCGTCAAGGTCGTCGACGACGAGCAGCACGGGCCCGGACTCGTCCGGCGCGAGCTTGCCGCGCTCGACGCGCTGCAGGGTGCGGTCGCGCCGCGCGTCGTCTGGCGGTGCGAGAGCCCGACGGGCGGGACGATCGTGCTCGAGGAGATCGACGGCGAGTCGGCCGACCTCGCCGCGCTGACAGCCGACGACGCGCAGCGGCGGCTGATCGCCCTGGCCGTCGTCGACGCCTACGTCGTGCTGCACGAACGTCGCGTCCTGCACGGCGACATCCATCCGGGCAACGTGCTCGTGCAGCCGGACGGACGCGCGGTGCTCATCGACTTCGGCCTCGCGAGCGTGGCCGGCGACCCCGCTCCCCGCACCGTCGGCGGCGAGTGCGTCGACCCCGTCGCGGCGGCCGCGCTGCGCGTCGACGCGGCGCCACCTCAGGTCGACGCCGAAGCCGAGCAGTTCGCGATCGCCGCCATGGTCTACCGCCTGCTCACCGGCGCCCCGCCGCTCGACCTCGCGTGCGAACGGCCCGAGGCGTTGCGGCTGATCGCCGAGGAACGCCCGCGTCCGTTCGTCGGCGTCGGTGCAGCACCCTGGCCGAGCGTCGAACGCGTGCTGCGTCGCGCGATGGCCACCGAGCCCAGCCGCCGGTACGCATCCGTGGCGACCTTCCGCGCCGCGCTCGCGCGCGCGACGAGCACGCCCCGACCCGCGCTCGAGGCGCCGCGATCGGACCTGCTGGCCGCGATCGACGTCCTCGACGTCGACGGGAGCGCCTGGGCGTCCGCCGACGACGACCGCGCGGCCCACGTCGCGTGGTTGCTGGGTCGGGTGGCGACGCTCACCGGCGACCAGCGTGCCTTCGACCTCGCGCACGTGTGGTCGGCCCGGTGCGGGCATCGGCTGCCGCCGACGCCCGGGATCCGCACACCGCTCGGCCGGGCTCATCGCGCCCTCGCGACGTACGCGCGCAGCGGCCGGCCGTCGTCGCGCCGTGCGGCCGTGCTCGCCGCGGAGGCGCTGGGTGTCACGCCCGCTGCCGACGAACCGGTCGACGTGCTGACCGGAGGCTGGGCCGGTGCGCTGCTGTCGCTCGAGGCCGCGCACCCGGCGACTGCCACCCGCCCGGGCGATCCCCGCTGACACCCGCTCGACGCGACGCTCAGCGCGGGGGAGTGAACTGGCTGGCGGTGAACACGGCACCCTGCGGATCGCGGATCACCGCGGTCCGTGTCCATCCGCGATCCACGCTCGCGAGCACCTCACCCCCGGCCTCGGTCGCGCGCTGGGCGGTCGTGTCACGGTCGGCCACCGAGAACGTCACGTGCCAGTTCGGCTGCTCGCCGGCCACGAGCGGCGCGACCCACCCGATCGCGTCGGCGAAGCCCTGCGGTACGTGGGCCCGTAGAACGCCTTCGCGCTTTCCACGTCGCGCTGCTCGATGTCGACCCAGCAGG
>JBCECL010000061.1:7964-24036 GCA_039207135.1 Brevundimonas sp. | reverse complement strand
GAGAGCACGTAGGCCCCGACGAGCAGCGCGAGCACGAGCCCGTAGTGGCTGGGGACGGCGCGCAGGCGGATCTTCGGGCGGACGCGGTCGTTCGTGCTCATGGTCTGCCTCCGGAGTGCCGTCTGACGCGGAACGTATCAGCCGGGACTGCTCCGCGTGCGGCGAAAGGAGCTGCTGCCTGCAGACGCGTGCCGCCGCCGGCCTCGCTCGGGTTCGAAGCCGTGCGAGGCCGACGGAGCGTGGGTCAGATCTCGTAGTCCCCGACGGGGTGGTAGGCGCGGTCGAGGTAGACGAGCGGACCGGCCGAGTCGCTCGTGCCGTGCTCGAGCGCGCGGACCGTGACGAGGTAGCTGTCGCCGACCGGGACGCGCTGCAGGATGCGGCCGCGCACCCAGGCGCCGGCGTCCTCGATCACGGGTTCACCCGTGTCGAGGGCCCGCCAGCCGCCGTCCGCGAACCGGTCGATCCCGCTCGTGGCGAAGCGCGCCGAGATGTCGCCCTGGTTCGCGGTGAGCAGGCTGATGGCGAGCGTGTCCGCGCGCGAGATCGCCGGCCACGACGAGGACGTGCTCGCGAGCGAGAACGCCAGGATGGGCGGCGAGGCGGAGACGGAGATGACCGAGGTGGCTGTGAAGCCCACCGGCCGGTCGCCGTCGCGAAGCGTGACGACGGCGACGCCGGCCGCGTGCCGGCGGAAGACCGCCTTGTACTCGTCGGGCGTGAGCTGGGGTTCGTCCTGCTCGTGCAGGAGCCTCTCGAGCGGGCGCAAGGCTTCGGCGGTCATCGTGCGGCACCGGCCGTCAGCGCCGGCAGGGCGGCCTTCAGCGCGTCCTGGGCGCCCGCGGCGAGCCAGCGCTCGACGACCTCGCCGACTTCGGCCAGCTGCGAGTCGAGGACGGTGACCGAGCGCGTCGGCACGACGGCGCCGAGCTCGACGAGCAGCGGGCGCAGGTGGACCTCGCCGGCGAGCGCGTGCGCGGGGTTCCCCGAGACGACGAGCGGGACGGCGACGACGCCCGCGAGCCCGTTCGGGCCGTACAGGTCGAGGAACGACTTCAGCAGCCCGGTGTACGACGCCTTGTAGACGGGTGTCGCGACCACCAGGAGGCGCGCGTCGCGCACCGCGGCGAGCGCGTCGTCGACCTGCGCGTGCGCGGGCGCGAAGATCTCGCCCGCGAGCTCCGCGAGGTCGATCGTGCGCACGTCGCCGGCGTCGCCGAGCACGGTCGCCGCGACCTGGCGGGCGAGGTCGGTGGCCGCGGCTGCGGTGCGCGAGCCCGGCCGAGGGTTTCCGGACAGGGCGATGACGGTCTGGGACATGGACTTCTCCTCTCACGCTTGCCTCGTGACGGCCACGAGGCCAGGTCATCTCCCGGAGCACCCCGGTGAGGGGGGTTGCTGACCAGCGAGCCGGGGCTTGTCGCTGGTGCTCGTGACCTTGCGCGGAGGTATAACAACGAAGCGCGTGCGCGCCAGGGGGGTGGGCGTGACGTCTCAGGTGCTGGACGTCAGGGAGTGGTCAGCGCCATCACGATGAGGAGCTGGGTCACCAGGAACCCCATCACGAGGTTGAGCCAGAGGAAGCGACGCCACCCGCGGTTCGCGAGCTCGCACTCGGCGTCGGTGAGGTCGCGGAACGGCGCGACAGAGGCGAGGTAGGCGAGCGGCACGAGGGCGGCGAGGCGGCCGGGCCACCCCGCCGCGAGCATCAGCACGGCCGCAGCCGCGTAGCCGAGCATCGCGAGCCGCACCGTGCGCCTCGCGCCGAAGACCGTCGCGATCGACGCGATCCCGGCCCCGCGATCGGCCGTGATGTCCTGCACGGCGCCGAACGCGTGCGACGCCGAGCCCCACAGGAAGTAGGCCGTGAGCACGGCGAGGGCGGGTCGGGTGAACGAGCCGCCGGCGAGCGTGACGGCGAAGACCGCGGGACTGACGAAGTGCGTGCTGGAGGTCAACGAGTCCACGACCGGCCGCTCCTTGAGCCGCAGGTGCGGCGCCGAGTACGCGATCACGGCGAAGACGCTCACGGCGAGCACGAGATCCGACCATCCCGAGCCCCACCACGCGAGCAGCGCGAGGAACGGGAGGTTGCTCAGGACCGCCGCCCACAGCGTCGTCCGGTGCCAGCGGTCGTCGAGCACGATGCCCTCGACGCCGCCCTTGCGCGGGTTGCGCAGGTCCGACTCGTGGTCGAAGACGTCGTTGATCCCGTACATCAGCAGGTTGTAGGGGACCAGGAAGTACACGATCCCGACGACGAGCACCACGGTGTCGTCACCACCTGCGAGCAGGTACGCCGCAGCGAACGGGTAGGCGGTGTTGATCCAAGACAGCGGGCGCGACGACCCGAGCACCTGGCCGATGCCGGCCCGCACCGGATGGGTGTCAACCGACATGGCGAACCTCGCGGGCCTCGTCGGCGTCGCTGCGCACGGGGGACAGGAGCACCCACACGGACGGCAGCAGCAGGGCCGCCGCGATCGGCCACGCGAGGTCCTCGACCGGCGTCCGCCAGATGCGTACGCCCACGAGCGCGCCCGGGTCGTAGCGGAACAGGTCGGCGCCCACCATGACGCTGTCGAACACGACGGTCAGCACCACCAGGACGGCGGCCGTCACCGCGATCGATGCGGCGAAGTGCGGTACGCGGCGGCGAGCACTCACGACGACGGCCAGCGCGAGGCATCCCGCGACGAGGAGGAGGCCCAGCCCGAGGTAGCTCATCGTGCCCCCAGCGCACGCCGGACGATGCCGAGCACGAGCATCGTGACGTAGCTCAGGAACGCCACGAAGACGACCTCCTCGA
This sequence comes from Brevundimonas sp., assembly GCA_039207135.1. Taxonomy (GTDB): domain Bacteria; phylum Actinomycetota; class Actinomycetes; order Actinomycetales; family Cellulomonadaceae; genus Cellulomonas. The sequence continues at coordinate 21,227 of JBCECL010000061.1, read as the reverse complement.
CCGGCAGGTGCGGCGCGAGCTCGACCCCGAGCATCGAGCTGCCGAAACCTCGCCCGTAGAAGCCCGCGTGGATCGCGATCGCGTCCCAGACGAGGAAGAACACGATGCCGACCGCCAGCACGACAGTCGCCCGCCGTGCGTCCGCCCACATGAACAGCCGCATCCGCGCGTCGACCGCCACGACACCCGCGAGCGCGAGCAGCTCCACCGCGAGGTAGGCGCCCCTCATCGGGCGCCCCGGTGGGCCGGCTCGCGCAGCGGGTGCGACGTGGGGTCGTCGCGCAGTCGCTTCACGACGTTCTCGGCGCTGATGAGGCACATCGGCAGGCCGATCCCCGGCAGCGTCGACCCGCCCGCGTAGAGCAGGCCGGAGACCCGCCGCGAGGCGTTGCGCCCCCGCAGGAAGGCGGACTGCCGCAGGGTGTGCGCCGGGCCGAGCGCACCGCCCGACCACGACGAGAACTCGCGCGCGAAGTCCGCCGGACCGACCGTGCGCCGCACCAGGACGCGGGCCGCGAGGTCGTCGATGCCCGCTCGTCGCGCGATCCGGGCGATCGCCTCGTCCGCGACGCGCTCGACGAGAGCGTCGCCGGCGCCGTCGACGCCTCCCGCGCCGATGGTCACGTCTGCCGGAACGGGGACGAGCACGAAGAGGTTCTCGTCCCCGCGGGGTGCGACGGACGGGTCGGTGCGCGACGGTGCGCACACGTACATCGACGCCTCGTCGGGCACGCGACGCTCCCGCCCGAACACCGCGTCGAAGTTGTCGCGCCAGTCCGCGCTGAAGAACATCGTGTGGTGGGCGAGCTGGGGGAGCCGTCCGCGGACGCCGAGCAGGACGAGCACGGCGCCGGGGCCGGGATCGCGGCTCGACCACCAGCCTTCGGGGTAGGTCCGCAGCTCCGGCGGGAGCAGCCGCGTCTCGAGGTCGTGCAGGTCTCCCGCTGCCACGACGACGTCGGCCGCGACCGTTCCCGTCGAGCCGCCCGACTCGTACGAGACCCCCTGCACCGCGCGCTGCGCGTCGACCTCGAGGCCGGCCACCCGAGCGCCGGTGCGCACGCGCACACCAGCTCGCTCGCCCAGGCGCGCGACGGCCTCGATCAGCGTGCCGAACCCACCCATCGGGTAGCGCACGCCGTCGGTGAGATCGCAGTGGCTCATGAGGTGGTACAGGCTCGGCGCGCGCTCGGGAGACGTGCCGAGGAACACCGCCGGGTAGCCGAGCACCTGCCGGAGCCGAGGATCGCGGAACCGTCGCGCGACGTGCGACTCGAGCGAGGTGGTGAGCAGGCGGGCGAGCCTGGGTGCGCGGCGAAGCGTCGTGGAGGACAGGACGCCGCGCGGGGACGCGTACGTCGTGTAGAGGAACTCACGCAGCGCGAGGTCGTAGGCGTCCCGGGCGGAGTTCAGGTAGGCGTCCAGGCGCGCTCCGGCGCCGGGCTCGACCTGCTCGAACGTGTCGGCGGCACGGCCCGTGACCAGGTCGAGCGGGTCGGCGTGGCCCTCGAAGAACACCCGGTAGGCGGGGTCGAGGTCGACGAGCTCGAGCTCGTCCTTGGTCGTCGTGCCGAACAGCGCGAAGAAGTGGTCGAACACCTCAGGCATGAGCAGCCACGACGGACCGGTGTCGAACCGGAACCCGTCGCGCGACCACGTCCCGGCGCGGCCGCCGATCTCGTCGCGCTGCTCGAGGACCTCGACGTCGTAGCCCTCGCGCGCGAGCAGCGCCGCCGTCGCGAGGCCGGCGATGCCGGCACCGATCACGACGGCCTTCGGTGGCGCGCTCACCGGTCGACCGACAGCATCGCGCGCAGCACGATCCGCGCCTTCGCGGCGCCGCTCACGCGCACGCGGTGCGTCCCGATCTCGTCTGCGGGAGTCGCGCGCAGCCGGCGGGACAGAGCCGCGAACAGGTCGTGGGCGCACCGCACCGCGCGCCGCGAGGATGCGGGCAGGCGCGCGATCGAGACCGCGGCCGCCGCGAGGTCGGCGTCGATGTCGTCGAGCAGGACGTCTCGCTGGGCGTCGGTGAGCCGCTCCGGGACGACGCCCGGGAAGTACGTCCGCCCGAGCGTGTCGTGGTCGGCCGCGAGATCGCGCAGGAAGTTGACCTTCTGGAACGCTGCGCCGAGGCGTTGTGCGCCCGGGCTGAGCTCGTCGTAGCGCGCGGACGCCTGTGGCCCGTCCGCCAGGAAGGCGCGCAGGCACATGAGCCCGACGACCTCGGCCGAACCGTGCACGTACGTCTCGAGCGATGCGGTGTCGTGCTCGCTGCGTTCGAGGTCGGTGCGCATCGACGCGAAGAACGGCGACACCAGGCTCGCGTCGATGCCGCACTCGAACGCCGTGCGCGCGAAGGCGTGCACCACGAGGTTCGTCGAGAACCCGGTCGCCATCGCGTGCGTGGTCTGCGCCTCGAGGTCGTCGAGCTGTACGGCGCGCTCCGCGGGCGTCAGCCCCAGCGCCTCGTCGTCGACGATCTCGTCGGCGACCCGGACCAGGCCGTAGATGTTGCGGACGTGGGTGCGGACGGGCTCCGCGAGCAGCCGGCATGCGCGGCTGAAGGATGTCGAGTAGTCCTCGACGATCTGGGCCGTGGCGTGCGCGGCGGCGTCGTCGTAGAGCGTCGCGGTGCGCTGCGCGACCCGCTGGGCGTCGCGCGCCCTCATGCCGCCCTGCCCGGATCGCTCGCGGCGAGGGCAGCGACACGGTCGACCGCCTGGTCCAGCCCGACGGTGCGGGCGAGCGAGCGTGCGGCGTCCAGGTGGCTCTGCGCGAGGTCCTCGACGAACGCGCGCGCGCCGCAGGCCTCGAGACGCATGCGGACCGTCGCCGCGTCGGCGCTCGTGAGCAGCGGGTCGCCGAGGTGCTTCTCGATCGAGCCCCACGCGGGGGTCGTGGCTGCGTACGCGACGAGCGCGGTCCGCTTGCCCTCACGAAGGTCTGACAACGCGCTCTTGCCCGTCTGCGCCTCGTCGCCGAAGACCCCCAGCAGGTCGTCGCAGAGCTGGAACGCGACGCCGAGGCGCATCCCGAGGTCGTCCAGCGCCGCGACCCGCTCGGCGGTGGCGCCGGCGAGCAGCGCGCCCGCCTGCATCGGGAGGCAGAACGAGTAGGCGGCCGTCTTGCGCGCCGCGACGGACAGCGCCTCGTCGAGCGCGGGAGCGCCCGTGCCCAGACCGTGGTGGACGTCGGCGAGCTCGCCAGCGGCCGTGACGCGGATCGTCGTGTGGACGAGGTCGAGCAGCCGATCGCGCGTCGCGGGCGACGCGGGGATGGATGCGAGCTCGACCACTGCCCCGACGAGCGCCAGGTCGCCCGCCAGGATGCCCGCGGCCTGGCCGTAGGAGGCGGCGACCGACGGTCGGGCACCCTCCTCGCGGGCTCGTCGACCGAACTCGCCGGCGACGTTCGGCCGTCCCCGGCGGCGCAGGTCGTGGTCGATCACGTCGTCGTGGATGACGAAGGCCGTGTGCAGCAGCTCGAGGGCGTCGCCGAGCTGCGTGGCGACGTCCTCGTCGCGGCCGCCGTGCACGCGGTAGGACTCGGCTGCCAGTGCGGGGCGCAGGCGGCGTCCACCCGTGCTCGCGCCCTGCATGGCGGTCCACAGCGCCACGTACTCCGCGCCCAGCGGCGCCGCGTGCGCCTGCGCTCTGGCGAAGAACTCGTCCATGTCAGCTGGCCCGCGTCGTGACGGGCTCCCGAGGAAGCGCGGTGGTCGGCAGTGCAGCGAGCTGTTCGACCATCCACGGGCTGAACGCCCACGGCGTGGCGCGAGCCGCCTCCTCGAGCGCGCTGCGTTCGACCCACCGTGCGTCCATCACCTCGTCCGGGTTCAGGTCCAGCGGGTCCGCGGTCGCGGCGATCCAGACCGGGCAGATCTCGTTCTCGACGACACCCCCGGCGTCGGTGGCCGTGTACCGGAAGTCGGGCAGCGCGGGGTCGAGCGTCGCGAGGTCGATGCCGAGCTCGTGCCGTGCATGGCGACGGATCGCTGCCGTCTCGGGCTCGCCGGGACGCGGGTGGCCGCAGAACGCGTTGGTCCACACCCCGGGCCACGTCCGCTTCACCAGGGCGCGTCGCGTGACGAGCATCCGGCCGTCGGGGTCGAGCAGGTAGCACGAGAAGCCGAGGTGCAAGGGGGTGGACGCGTGGTGCACGGTCGCCCGCTCGTGCTCGCCGACGGGCGTGCCGTCGGGGTCGAGGAGCACCACGAGGTCGGGGGACAAGGTCACGAGCGCCTCCTGGTCGACTGCGATTGCTAACTAGGTTAGTAGTATCGCCCACTAGTATCCAACCATGAGCCACGACGCGCACTACTGGTACGACGACGAGTCGATCGCCGAGCTGCTCGAGGCGGTGCGGCGGTTCCGGCGGTCCGACACCGAGATGCGGCGTCGGATCAGCGCGGGCATGGCGATGAACGTGACCGACATGCAGGCCCTGCAGTACGTGATCGCGACGGAGTCCCGCGGCGAGCACGCGCACCCGGGTGGCATTGCTGCACATCTCGCGATCTCGACGGCCGCGACGACCAAGCTGCTCGACCGGCTCGCGGCATCGGGTCACCTCGTGCGCTCGACCCACCCCACGGACAGGCGCTCCGTCGTCGTCGCCAGCACGCCGCACGCGCACGACCAGATCCGGGCACGCCTGCTCCACATGCACCAGGAGATGGCGCGCATCGCAGCGGCCGTGCCCGCCGATGCCCGGCCCGCGGTCCGGGCATTCCTCGACGCGCTGTCGGACCAGCTCGACTCGGAGCAAGGGTTCGAGGCGTTGACCCCTGCCTGAGCCGAGGTCGCGCGCCGAGACGGACGGACGTGCACAATCTGCGCATGCAGCGTGACGTCTTCGCCCGGCTCGAGCTCGAGGTCGCTCGGGCGAGCACGCTCGTCCTCTCCGTCGCGGTCGCTGATCGCACGGCCGACCAGACCCTGACGGTCACGCTCGACGGCACGCAGCTGGAGGCGCGCGAGCTCGCCGGCGACCACGGCACCGTCCTGCACGTCGTCGATGCCGAGGTGGGGCGCCTGTCCGTCGCGTACGACGCTCGCGTCGTCGGGCACCGCCCGCAGGAGGACGGCGACGAGGCCGACCGCCTGCGGTACCTGCGTCCGAGCCGCTACTGCGAGTCGGACACCCTCGGACCGACGGCACGCGCCGAGTTCGCGGGCCTGGCCGGGGCCGCTCTCCTCGACGCGGTGAGCTCGTGGGTGGGGACGCGGCTCTCGTACGTCCCGGGCTCGTCGCTCCCGACCGACGGCGCGGTGCGGACGCTCCTGTCGCGTCAGGGCGTGTGCCGCGACTACGCGCACCTCGTCGTGGCTCTGCTGCGCGCCCTGGACGTGCCGGCCCGGCTGGTCGCCGTCTACGCGCCCGGGCTCGACCCCATGGACTTCCACGCCGTCGCGGAGGCGTGGGTCGACGGGGCGTGGCACGTGGTCGACGCGACGACGTTGGCACCTCGCGGCACGCTGCTGCGGATCTCGACGGGGAGGGACGCCTCCGACACGGCCTTCCTCAGCGTGCACGGCGGGATCGCGACGCTCCTCGACGTCCAGGTCGGTGCCGTCGCGGACGCCCTGCCGGACGACGACGTCCGAGTTCTTGCGCGGCTGGGCTGACCTCGCGGCCCGGCGCCGCGCGTTTTGTCCCCTGAACAGCCAGTTCGGCGTAATGTGTCGCCTCCCGGGGGGTCCCGGTGGCGCAGACAGGAGTGACGACGATGGGCTCTACCGCCAGTGTGCCGCTGATTTCCGACGACCTGCTCCGGCTGCGCGAGCTGCTCAGCGGCGCGGACAGCGTCGAGCTCAAGCTGACCGTCCCCGAGATCGCTCACCGGTCGACCGCTGCGGCGCTCGGCCTCGACCCGCTCGAGGCGCAGATCCGGCACGTCTACTTCTTCGACACCCCGGACCTGCAGCTCGAGAAGGCGGGCGTGGTCGTCCGCGCCCGGCGTATCCAGGGTCGGGGCAACGACTCGGTCGTCAAGCTGCGACCCGTGGTTCCCGCCGAGCTCCCGAGCGACGTCCGGCAGTCGGAGAACCTCAGCGTCGAGGTCGACGTGGTGCCGGGCAAGTACGTGTGCTCCGCCTCGCTCTCGACCAAGCTCCCCGCGACGGCCGTGCAGGCGTCGGCGAGCGGGCAGCAGCCGCTGCACAAGCTGTTCTCGAAGGAGCAGCGCGCATTCTTCGCCGCGCACGCGCCCGACGGCATCAAGCTCGACGACCTGTCGTTCCTCGGGCCCATCTTCGTGCTCAAGCTGAAGGTGGTCCCCGCGGGGATCGCGCGCCGGATCGTCGCCGAGATGTGGTTCTACCCCGACGGCTCCCGAATCCTCGAGCTCTCGACCAAGTGCCTCCCGAGCGAGGGCGTCGCGGTCGCGGCCGAGGTGCGGCGCTTCCTGCAGGACAAGGGCATCGACATCACGGGCGAGCAGCAGACCAAGACCAAGACCGCTCTGGAGTACTTCTCGGCCGAGCTGCACCCGAAGCCCTGACACGGACGCGACCGAGGGACGTGGGTAGCGATGACTGACGATGTGATCGTCCAGCGCTGGGAGTGGCGCACGTTCGGTGTCGACTTCGGCGCGGCGGAGCGGTACTTCGACGGCCGCGAGTCGACGGGCACGCAGGAGAGCGAGGAGCTGTACCTGCTCTCGGTCGCCGGGGACACCGTCAAGGTGCGCGCGGGCCTCATGGACATCAAGCGGCTCCGCGAGGTCGGGTACGGCGGGCTCGAGCGGTGGGAGCCCGTGCTCAAGGCGAGCTCGCCGCTGAGCCACGCCGACATCGCGGCAGTGTTCTCAGCGCTGCGCGAGCCGCTGCCCGAGCTCGGTCGCTCGTCGTACAGCATCGAGGAGTTCCTGACGGAGGTCGTCGAACCCCACCCCGGCGTGCGCTCGGTCCCTGTCCGCAAGCGCCGCGTCCGGTACACGATCGAGGGCTGCATCGGCGAGGTCTCCGACGTCGAGGTCGGTGAGTGGGCGACCAGGACGATCGCGATCGAGTCGGCCGACCTCGAGGCGGTCGTGGCGGCCGTGCGTACCGTCGGGCTGTCGAACCGCATCAACACGAGCTACCCCCGCGGCCTGGGTGCGCTGTTCGACGGTGAGCCACCGCGGTACGCGACCATCGACGTCGGCACCAACTCGGTCAAGTTCCACATCGGACAGCCCGTCGCCGACGGCGGCTGGGAGACGCTCGTCGACCGCGCCGAGGTGACGCAGCTCGGAGCCGGGCTGGCGCAGTCCGGCGTGATCTCCCCGGAAGCGACGCAGCGGACCGCCGAGGCCATCCGCGCGATGGTCGAGGAGGCCCGTGGGCACCTGGTCCGCGAGGTCGCGGCGGTCGGGACCGCCGGGCTGCGCATGGCCCAGAACCGGGCCGATGTGCTGGAGCACATCGAGCGGGAGACCGGAGTGGCCGTCGAGGTCGTCTCGGGCGAGGAGGAGAGCCGCCTCGCCTACGTCGCGGCGCTCGCGGGCCTGGGCGGACCGAGCGGGTCGGTCGTCGTCTTCGACACCGGCGGCGGGAGCTCGCAGTTCACCTTCGGGCAGGGCTCGCAGGTCTCCGAACGCTTCAGCGTCGACGTCGGCGCAGCCCGGTACACCGAGCGCTTCGGCCTCGACGCGCAGGTCTCACGCGAGGTCCTCGACGACGCTCTGGCCGCGATCGCGCACGACCTGGCGCGCATCGACGGCAGGCCCGTGCCCGACGCCCTGATCGGGATGGGCGGAGCGGTGACCAACCTGACCGCGGTGCGCCTCGGCCTCGCGCAGTACGACCCGGATGCCGTCCAGGGGTCCGTCCTGTCCAAGGACGAGATCGAGCGCCAGATCGAGCTCTACCGGTCGATGGACGCCGACGGCCGCCGCTCGATCGTCGGCCTGCAGCCCAAACGGGCCGAGGTGATCCTCGCCGGCGCGTGCATCGTCCGCACCGTGCTCGACCTGCTGGGCGTGGACCACCTGACGGTCAGTGACCGGGGTCTGCGGCACGGGCTCATCGTCGAGCGCTTCGGCCGGGGTGAGCTGGAGATGCGGACGCCGGAGTAGCAGACGCAGGCGTCAGGACGCGAGCGACTCCGCGCGGTGCTGAGGGACGCGCTGCGTCGGCACGGTCGGCGCCGGGGGAGCGGGGGCGGCGCGCACGATCTCCGCCACGAGGGTCTGCCAGCAGCGCGTGGCCCGGCGCAGGGCGTGTGCGACGACGTCGGGTGCGACGTGCCCGGACACGTGCTCGCCGGCGGCCTCGTCGAGGGCGTCGAGCCCGTCGTCGATGGCGCGCCTGGCGGCGCGGTAGCTCGAGGCGTCGCGGTCGTCGGGCGCCGTGATGACGTCGAGCACGGCAGCGCCGTCGAGGAACTCCGCGCGCACCCGCGTGATTGCGGCAGGCCGCTCGAACATCGTCAGGCGGATGGCGCCGTCGGCCACCGCGTCAGCCACCGGTGACTCGGCAAGGCGCTTGATGGTGTTGTGCAGCGCGTGGGTGTCGACCTGGATGTTGAGCAGCAGCACCATCGTCCGCCCGAGCACGGACTCCCTGCGCTCGCGCTCGAGCTGCCGCTGGACCTCGAGCGCGTGGACGCGCTCGGCCTCCCGCAGCGCGGCCGCGTAGGCCTCACGCTCGCGGCGCTCCATGGCGGCCTTCAGCTCGTTCGCGTGCCGCGAGACCTGAGCGACCTCCGCGAGCACCTTGCGTTCGCTGTCCGTGTGAGCGCGCTCCATCAGGTCGCGGGCGGACTCGTTGAGCGGCGCGCAGTACCCGTCGTCGGTGTAGGCGAACAGCGCGACGGCGTGGCGGTCGGCCCACAGCAGAGCCGTCTTCGCGAAGCCGGAGCGCGAGTAGAACGCCGCGGTGCGCGAGCCCGCCGCCATCCGCAGACGCTCGAGCGGGCCGATGTCGACGGGGGCGCGGCTGCGGTCCACCATGGCGGCGAACGTCGGGCTCAGCAGGTCGACCGGGCTGCCGTCGTCGGGCGTGACGCGGACGTCGACGAGCGCGAGGACCATGCGTGCGTGGCGTTCGGCGAAGCGCTCCGCCTCACGCCACTGCGGGTCCCTCCCCGCTGCGCTCACACCCGACTCCTCGCGTCCTGACCAGCACGTCGACAAACCTTGAAACGACGGTAGTTGGTCGTGCGAGCCGTGCCACGAGCAGGAGCGGGTGACGTTCGGGTGCGCGTTGGGCCGAACGGGTGGTCGCTCTCGGACGAATGCGACGGACCGCCTGACGGGCCGCCGGACGGACCACCGCAGCGGTCACCAGGCGGAGCGCACGTAGTCCTTGAGGAAGCAGCCGAACAGCGCCTCGCCGGCCTCGCCGCGCACGATCGGGTCGTACACGCGCGCGGCCCCGTCGACGAGGTCGAGGGGAGCGTGGAAGCCCTCCTCGGCGAGGCGCACCTTGGTCGTGTGCGGCCGCTCGTCGGTGATCCAGCCGGTGTCGACGCTCGTCATCAGGATGCCGTCCTCGGCAAGCTCCGTCGCGCTCGTGCGCGTGAGCATGTTGAGCGCCGCCTTCGACATGTTCGTGTGCGGGTGACCAGGACCCTTGTACCCGCGCGAGAAGACACCCTCCATCGCCGACACGTTCACGATGTAGGAGTACCGGTCGCCGGTCTGCCGCATGACGGGCCGCAGGCGGCTGACCAGGATGAACGGCGCCGTCTGGTTGCACAGCTGGACCTCGAGCAGCTCCATCGGGTCGACCTGGTCGACGGTCGCGACCCAGCTGTTCGTGTCCACCACGTCGGGCACGAGCCCGCCGGCGTCGATGCCCGTGCCCGCCACGAGCCGCGACAGCGACGCGGCCTCGGCGGTGAGCGCGAGCTCGGCGACGCCGGCCTGACGGGCGAGCGGGAGCGCCGGGCTCGTGAGCTCGGTGACCGCGCCGGCGAGCTGCTGCGGGTGCGCGCTGCTCGTGCGGCCGAACGTCATCAGCTCGGGCAGCGGGCCGTCGGGCAGCGGCTCGTGCTCCGCCTCGACCAGGCGCGAGTAGGACCCGGGCGTGCGGCGGACGGTCTGGGCGGCGTTGTTGATGAGGATGTCGAGCGGCCCCTTGGCCGCGACCTCGTCGGCGAGCGCGACGACCTGGGCCGGGTCGCGCAGGTCGATCCCGACGATCGTCAGGCGGTCGAGCCAGTCCGCGCTGTCCTCCATCGCCGCGAAGCGCCGTGCGGCGTCGCGCGGGAACCGCGTGGTGATCGTGGTGCTCGCCCCGTCGCGCAGCAGGCGCAGCGCGATGTACATGCCGATCTTCGCGCGCCCGCCGGTCAGCAGCGCGCGACGACCCGTGAGGTCCGTGCGGACGTCGCGCTTGGCGTGGTTGAGCTCGGCGCACGTGGGGCACAGCTGGTGGTAGAACGCGTCGACCTGGACGTACGGCTCCTTGCAGATGTAGCAGGCGCGGGCACGCAGGAGCGTGCCGGCGCTCGCACCCCGCGCGGTGCTGACGAGCGGGATGCCGCGCGTCTCGTCGTCGATGCGACCCGGGCTCCCCGTCGCGGTGGCCGCGACGACCGCGCGGTCTGCCTCGCTGATGGCGTCGCGACGCTCGATGCGGCGCTGCTTCTTCGCGGCCTTGAACAGCGCGGAGGTCGCGCGGCGGGCGATGGCGAGCTGCGGGTGGTCCGACTGCAGGCGGCTGATGTGCTCGGCGACCGCGAGGAACGTGGCGAGCTCGGCCTCGCTGACGCCCGCGTCCTGAGGGTCGCCCGGGGTCGCCTGGTCGGTCAGGGTGGGTGCAGTCATGGTGGTTCCGCCTACGTCGGTCGTGCTGTGGGGGAGCGACCTGCGGCGCGTCCCGTGGTCGGGAGCCGTGCTGGTCGGCACTCCATGGTCCCACGGCTCGACGTGCACCCCCGCGCAGCGTGTTGCGCACTTCCACGCGACACGCCTGGCCTCCCGTCCCTAGGGTGAGGACTACCTGGAGACGACGAGCAAGGGATGCGACATGATCGGCTTCCTCATCCGTGCGGGCATCTTCCTCGCGTCGGCGGCGCTCGGCCTGTGGGTTGCGTCCCTCGTCGTCGACGGCTTCGAGGTCAGCACCTCCGGCTTCATCGTCGCCGTGCTGGTGTTCTCCGCGCTGCAGAGCATCCTGTCGCCGTGGATCTTGGTGATGACGCGCCGCTACGCGGGCGCGCTCACCGGCGGCGTCGGGCTGATCTCGACGTTCATCGCGCTGTGGGTCGCGACGCTCGTCACCGACGGCCTCACGATCTCCGGGGCGACGGCGTGGTTGCTCGGCGGGGTCGTCGTGTGGCTGGCCACCATGCTCGGCACGCTCCTGCTCCCGCTCGTGCTGGTGAAGAAGGCGGTGCGCAAGGAGCGCGGCATCTAGTCCGTCAAGATCCGGGCGTCACGCCGGGGTGCGGAGCGCGACGAACTCGATCGAACGGCGCAGCTCGAACCCGAGCGCGCCGTAGAGGCGGATCGCGTTGGTGTTGGCGGCCGACGCGTGCAGGAACGGCGTCTCACCGCGTCCCCGGATCCCTGCGGCGACGGCCCGCACGAGACGCCCCGCCAGGCCCTGACCGCGCACCGCGACATCCGTGCACACCGCGCTGATCTCGGTGTAGCCCGGAGGGTGCTGCCGCTCGCCCGCCATGGCGACGAGCTTCCCCTCGCGCCGGATCCCGAGGTAGGTCCCCAGAAGGTAGGTCTCGGGCGCGAACGGCCCGGGCTCGTTGCGCGCGACGAGCGCGAGCATCTCCTCGACGTCGGCGGCTCCGAGCACCACGGCCTCGTCGTCCGGTGCGTCGGCGAGGGCCGCGGTGGCGATCATCTGCACGCCGCCGAACACGCCACGGCGCTCCCACGCGTCGGGGGCAGTGCCCGACGTCGCGAGGAACACGTCGACGCCCGGACCGAGCAGGTCCGCGAGGTCGTCCCACGAACGCGGGTCGTCGGGGTCTTCGATGCCGACGATCGGCGAGACCGATGCCCGGTACCGGCGTGCTCGCCCGGTGCCCTCGGCGAACTGTGCGTGGGCGCCGGTCAGCGAGGCCCAGGCGGGGTTGTCGAGGACGTGGACGGTCGTTGGCGTGCTCACACGGCGGACAGTGGCACGGCCACGTCGTGCAGTCCAGGAGTTAGCGGCCGGTTTCGCGGGTCGAGACGCGCCGCGCGCTTCGGGGGTCAGCCCACCAACGCGGGCACCGGCGCGTGGAAGCGGCGGGGCGCGTCCGTACCCGCGGTCGTCGGCAGGCCGGCGGCGGACCACGCGTGGAACCCGCCGACGACGTCCGTCGCCCGATCGAGGCCGAGGTCGGCCAGCGCGGCGGCGGCGAGGCTCGACGTGTAGCCCTCGGAGCACAGCACGATGACCTGGACGTCGTACCCGGTCGCCTGCGGGATCCGGTGCGAGCCGGTCGGGTCCAGCCGCCACTCGAGCACGTTGCGCTCGATGACGAGCGCCCCCGGGACCTCGCCCTCGGCTGCTCGCTGGGCCGCGGGGCGGATGTCGACGAGCAGTGCGCCTGCACGCACGGCCGACCAGGCGGCCTCCGGCTCGAGCCGCGCGAGGCCCGCGCGCGCGTCGGCGAGCACCTCGTCGATGGAACGCCGGCGACGCGCGCTCACTGGTTCGACTCCGGCTCGTCGGTGTCCACGGTCCGTGCGGGCACGAGCTGACCGTCGAGGGTGCGCGCCCAGTAGGTCATGCGGGTCAGCGGCGGCGAGTAGGCATGGATGCTCACCGCGGGCTCGGTCCCGGCGTTCAGGACGTCGTGCAGGTCGCCCGGCTCGACCGTCTGGGTCAGGCCGGTCGCGAAGGCGCGCGGCACCGGTGTCGCACCGGGTCCGGGCCGGAACTCCGTGAGGGTGCCGGCGACGATCGTGAAGGCCGCCGACGAGGCTCCGTGGTCGTGGAGCTCGGTGCCCTGCGTCGGCAACCAGGTCAGCAGCCACACGTCGACACCGGCGGGTGCGGCCAGTCGCGTCCACCACCGCCCGCCCTCCTGGAACTGGACGAGCGGGCGCCAGAGCTCGGGCTGCGCGGCGAGAGACTGCGTGAGCGCGGCGAGCTCATCGGTGCTCAGCGAAGGTGCTGCCGTGGTGGTGGGTGAGGTCAGGGCGGTGGTCATGGTCGTGCTCCTCGGATGCGTCTGCGGCGACCACGCTCGCGACGGCACAGGTGCCGGGGGTGGTCGAGGGCCTGCTTCCCGGCGGTGCCGGGACGGTGGGTCAGCGGAGCTGACAGCGGGCCGAACAGGAACGCAGCGGGCGCACGGACGTCGGGCGCACGGACGTCG
>JBCECL010000061.1:0-7864 GCA_039207135.1 Brevundimonas sp. | reverse complement strand
TTGCGCGCACAGAGAGCGAGCCGATCATGTGGTGCTCCCTCCTTCGTGCCGCACCGTGTCCGTCACGGTGCCCACATGGGAGCACGCGAGATCCGCAAGATCAAGCCGATCTGGCGACATTCTCGGAGAGCGGACGCGTGAGCGTCGTCACCACCAACCCTGCCGCTTGGCCCACCACAGCAGCCCGGCCGACATCGTGAGCATCACGACGAGCGACGCGGCCAGCGGCGCCCCCGTCGTGTGCTGGTTGACGATGAGATTCATCCCTAGCACCGAGGCGAGGGCGGTGATCGGCAGGGTGACCACCGCGATGACCGCGAGCCGCTCGGCGGCGATGGTCATCTTGGTCTCGGTGCGAGCGCGGTAGAACTCGATCACGCCCTGCAGGTAATCACGCTCCTCGCCCGCGAGCCCGGCGATCCGTTCGAACTGGTCGATGAGGTCGTCGACGAGGTGACGGCTCTCGTCGGGGACGGCCCGCTTCACGGACGCGACGCGACGGTAGATCTCGGCCGTCTGCGCGGCGATGGTCCGCACCGCGAGGAGCCCGTGCCGCGTGCGGAACATCTCGTCGAGGAACCGCTCGGGGTCGTCGTACGACCCGTCGGTCACGCGTCGCTCGAGCTCCCACACCTCCGCCGTGAGCTCCTCGACGAAGGCCTCGATGCGCCGCGTCAGCGTCGAGACGATCGCGTGGGAGATGTCGAACGCCGTGCGTGGGCGCAGGCGCCCCGCGCGGATGCGCTCGAGCACCTCGCGCGTGTCGCGCGTCGACACCTCGGGCGCGACGGCCGGGTTGACCGGCCCGTGCACGGTCAGCAGGTAGCCCGGGCCGATGACCCGGTCGAGCTCGACGTGGTGGATGTGACCCGCCTTGCCGCGCTCGGGTGCGTGCAGCACGAGGAGCAGCGAGTCCTCGTACGAGTGCACCTTGGGCAGCCGGTTGCGCACCGAGAAGTCGTGCACGGCCATCGGGTGCAGGTCGAAGACGTCCGTGAGCGCCTCGGCGGCCGCGTCGTCCCACTGCGGCACGTCCACCCACACCACGCCGTCGCCCGCGTCGAGCAGGGCGGGGATCTCCTCCACGGTCGTCTCGCGCACGCCCGCGGCGCTGATGTGGTGCACGTTCACGACGTCCTCCTGAGTCGAGCCCCTCGGGCCGTGACGCGGCGCGCGACGTCACGCACAGGCACAGTATGGCCCGGCCACCCGCCGTGGAGGCGGGCAGCCGGGCCGTCGTGGGGGCGGTCAGCTCTGCAGGGTCCACCTCTGCGCGCTGCTGGTGTTGCAGTCCCAGATCTGGACCTGGGTGCCCTGGGTCGTCGAGCCGGCCGGGTCGTCGAGGCAGCGGCCCGACTGGGGGTTGAGGTAGGTGCCGTTGGACTGGGCGACCCAGACCTGCGCACCGGTCCCGTTGCAGTCCCACAGCTGGACGAGCGTGCCGTTGACGGTCCCACCGGCGTTGACGTCGAGGCACTTGCCCTGGACGCGCAGGGTGTTGGCGGCTGCCGCGGTCCACTGCTGGGCGACGGTGCCGTTGCAGGCCCAGACCTGGATCTTGTTGCCGTTCGCCGTCGACTGCGCGTTGTTGTCCAGGCACAGACCGTTGGCGTTCTTGATGGCCTTGCCGCCGGACGGCTGCGTCCCTCCGCCGGTGAACGGCTGGATGACCAGGCCGGCGGCCGTCGGCGAGCCCGCGTTGACGAGCGACTCGAAGTTGCCGACGTCGTCGAAGGCGAACGCGTACGCCTTCCCGTCGGCCTGGTTCGCGTGCACGATCCGCGCGTACTGGTTGGTGGGGTTGCTCTTGTAGAAGTCGGCGGAGTTGGTGCTCGGCTGCGTGTCGATCGTGCCGAGCGTGCCGCGGTTGAGCGCCGCGCACAGCGTGCGGGCGATCGGTCCGACGACGAGGTCGTTGGGCGCCGCCAGCGCACCGTCGCAGCCCCAGACGTCGGCGCTGCTCGGCCTGTTGAACGAGGCGACCTGGGTCCCGGCGGAGTTGGTGAACCGCATCACGGTCCCGGAGGTGCGCCCGAAGTACTTCGTGCCCGGCTGGTCGGCGAAGGGCACGACCGTCAGCGTCTTGCCGCTGTACGCGCTCCACGCCGAGGCGATGTACGGGTCGAGGTACGTCGTGCTGAGCAGGCCCGCGCCGGCGGCCTTGCCCGGTGCCAGGACCCGCAGCACGGTGCCGTCCGCGCGCCGGACCACCGAGCTCGCCCAGCCGGACTGTGCGGAGATCTGGTTGATGACGTTGTCGCGACCGTTGGCGACGAGGTCGCCCGAGCGCCTGGTCCCGGACGCGTCGGTCACGGTGACGGCGTGGGGGACGGCGAACATGTCCACCTGGGAGCTGTTGAGCCACAGCCCGGCGTCGTTGTAGGTGAACTCGCTCCAGTCGAACAAGATGTCGTGGTTCTGGTCGCCGGACGCCCACGGCGCGGGCTGCACCAGGCCGTCGGGCGTCAGGAAGAACTTGAGCTTGCTGCCGAGGGAGAAGTAGATCCGCCCCGACAGCCCGCGCGGCACCTGGATCGTCACGTTGCCACCGTTGCCCGGGCCGTTGATGGCGACGTCCGGCGCGGGTGAGGGCGGGTTCGCGCCCGCGGGCCAGTTGCTGAACGTGCCGCCGGCGTTGACGTAGCCGAGCCGCCCGGTGCTGAGGTTCGTGCCGAGCACGTAGACGTACACCGCCTCGCCTCTGCCCGACGAGTTGGTGATGGTGACCGGCAGCCGGTCCGGGCCTGCCGCCTGCGCCGCGGGGGCGCCTGCGACGCTCGCCGCTGTCGCGGCGAGCGCGAGGGCGCCCAGCGCGCCGAGCATGCGTCTACTGGTCCTCATTGACCTGCTCCTTCGTTCGGTGCGAACCCGGGAGGGACCGGGACGGCGGGGAACGACCGGACGCGCAAGGTGCTGGAAACCCCGCCCGCGCGCCGTTGCGCGGGCGGGAACTTGGAAGCGCTTCCAGTTGTTCCCGGACATAGTGTCGGTTGCCTCGGTGGGCGTCAAGACCCGACATACCGCCCGACGTACCCCGCGCTCAGGCCTCGGGGGCCTCCGGCGCCGACCCGCGCACGACGAGGTGCGTCGGCAGCATGAGGGGCGTGGGGCGCTCGCCCGCGATGAGCCGGACCATCATCTTGGCCATCTCCTCGCCGAGCGCGCGGATGGGCTGGTGGACCGTGGTCAGGTCGGGCTCGGTCTGGCCCGCGATGGTCAGGTCGTCGAACCCGACGACGGCGACGTCATCCGGTACCGCGCGCCCGTGCGCGCGCAGGACGCCGAGCGCGCCCGCGGCCATGTTGTCCGACGCCGCGAACACGCCGTCGAGGTCGGGGTACTGCGCGAGCAGCCGCTCCATCGCGCGCGCACCACCGCGCGGGGTGAAGGCGGCGGTGGTGAGCCGGTGCGCCTCCAGACCCGCGACGGCCATCGCGTCGGTGAACCCGCGGTGGCGGTCGATCGTGGCCTGCGCGTCCATGGGCCCGGCGATCATCGCGATCTTGCGACGGCCGAGCGCGATGAGGTGCTCGGCCGCGAGCCGGCCGCCGCCGCGGTTGTCCGCGTCGACGTACCAGGACGGCTCGGCACCGAGCGGTCGGCCGCAGAAGACCACGGGCAGGTCGGTCATGTGGGCGACCGCCGCGAGCCAGTCGTCGCCCGCGGGAGCGATCACCATGAAGCCGTCGGACCTGCGCGAACGCAGCTTGCGCTTGAGGCGCTCGCGCCCTTGAGCGGACGCCGCGAGCATGAGCGTCAGGTCGAGGTCGGCACGGTCGAGCTCCGTGGCGACCCCCAGGATGATCTGGGCGTAGAACGGGTCGACGAACAGCGTCGGGTCGTCGTTCGCCACCGCCAGGACGACCGCGCCCGCGTGGTTCGTCGCGAGGGCCCGCGCGGTCGCGTTCGGGACGTAGCCCAGGTCGCGGACCGCCTTCATCACGGCCTCGCGCTTGGCGCGGCTGACGTTCGGGCCGTCGTTCACCGCGCGCGACGCGGCCGAACGCGACACGCCTGCGAGCGCCGCTACCTCGTCGAGCGTGGGCTGCCGTCGGGGCGATTCCATGCCGGTGTCCGTGCCTCCTGAGTTCGCGGCGAGCGGTGGGCCGGCCGATCGAGCGACTCGGCCCACGCTAGTCGAGCACCTCGCCCGAACGGCCTATCCGCGCCCGTCTTCACCCGGCGCTTCCGTGAGCACGCGGACCGGGCTCAGGCCTCTTGGCGGACCGCGTACCGCAGATGGGTCACGCCGACACCCGCGACGACGCTCGGGTCGCCCAGGACCGACGGCGTGGAGGTCAGGTGGTCGAACAGCCGGACGCCCGAACCGAGGAGCACCGCGACCAGGTCGATGTGGAGCTCGTCGAGGAGGCCGGCGTTCAGGAGCTGCTGGATGGTGTCCGCGCCGTGCACGCCGACGTCCTTCCCTGCGGCGGCCGCCTTGGCCTGGCGCACCGCGCTGTGCACGCCGTCGGTCACGAAGCTCACGCTCGAGCCCGGCCGCGGCCATCCCGCGGGCACGTCGTGAGCGAGCACGAACGCCGGGCCCCACGCGTGGTTCCCGCCCCAGCCCTGCGCGACCTCGAACGTCCGGCGCCCCGTGAGAACGGCGCCGAGGCGGGAGGTGAGGTCTTGGAAGTGCGCCGCGCTGGGCTCCGACAGCCGGAACGTCATCGGGTCCGAGCCGCCCGTCCGGACCTCGACGTCACCCGTCGAGTACCAGTCGAACACCTCCGCGACACCGTCGTCGCTGTCGGCCACGAAGCCGTCCAGCGACATCGACATGATGGCGACCACTTTCGACATCTGCGTCTCCTTCGCTCCGGGCGACCCTGATGACCGCCTTCACCCTCTCTACGAACGGCGCTGCTCGGATGCGACAGCGCCGGGGTTCAGCCGTCGAGCCGGGCGGCGACGTCCGCCGGGAACCCGCCGGTCGCGACGGGCCCCCACCGCGTGGGCGTGACGCGGATGAGGGACTTGCCCTGGACCCGCATCGCCGCTCGGTACTCGTCCCAGTCCGGGTGCTCGCCCGCGATGCAGCGGTAGTAGTCGACGAGCGCGTCCTCGGCCGCGGGCATGTGCAGCACCTCGGCGTCGCCGTCGACCTGGACCCACGGGCCGCCGAAGTCGTCGGACAGCACGCAGACGCTCACGCGGGAGTCGCGCTCGGCGTTGAGCGCCTTCGCGCGCCCGGGGTAGGTGGACACGACGAGCCGGCCGGCCGTGTCGACGCCGCCGCTGACGGGGGAGACCTGGGGCCGTCCGTCGCGGCGGGTCGTGACCAGGAGGAAGTGGTGGCGCTCGCGCACGAAGTCGAGCAGTGCGGGCAGGTCGACGTTCGTCGTGGTCGCGATGGTTCGAGGCATCAGCCCACGATACGAGGCCGGCCCGACGTCAGACGGTCGACGGTGCTGCCGCCGCAAGCACGGCGTCGCGAGCGGATCCCGCAGCGCCGAGCACCGTACGGATGCGGAGCCGCTCGAGCATGTGGGCCATCGGCGGACCCATGTGCTCCGCGACGACCGTCTCGACACGGTGCTCGATGACGAAGCGCGCCACGCGGGCGTGGTGCGAGCCCTCGGTGCCCTGGTCGTGCGCGAGGTCCCAGCGCACGTCGATCTCGTCCCAGCTCTGGATGCCACCGGGCGCGACGTGCGCGAGGGCGACCCGTGCGGCACGGCCCCAGCCATGCCCGACGAGCCCGTCGTGCGTGACGGGGATGCAGACGATCATCGGTCCTCCTCGGTACGGGGGAGTGCGAGCGCCTTCGCCCGTCGTCGCCAGGCGGGCGGCTGGTACGGGCACAGCGGGTCCGACTCGAGGAAGCTGCCCGTGGTCGCGTACGCCCGGGCGCGCGATCCGCCGCACCGTGCCGCGAACTCGCACGCGCCGCACCGACCCGTCAGCTGCGTCACGTCCCGGAGCGACGTGAACGTCGGGTGCGTCCGGTACAGCGTCACGAGATCGTCGGTGTGCAGGTCGCCGACGACGACGGGCAGGAACCCGGACGGGTGCACCCGCCCGCGGTGGTCGACGAAGCAGATCCCGTTCCCGTCCCGCACGCCGAACCCGCGCCCGACGCTCGAGCGAGCGATCTCGGCCGGCGAGCACCCCTGCTGCTCCATGTTCCGCAGCGCGACGCGGCGGTAGTGCGTGGCCTCGGTGGTCTTGATCTGGAACGGCGACTCGCCGACGAGCGCATGCAACCGGTGGAACAGCCGCTCTGCCTCGCCGGGGGTGATCTCGCGCAGCGTCGCGCCGCGTCCCACGGTGATGAGGAAGAACAGCGACCACCGCACGAGCCGCTTCGTCCTGAGCAGCTCGTAGATGTCCCACAGGTCCGCGAGCGTCTCGCGTGCGACGAGAGTGTTGACCTGGACCGGCAGCCCGATGTCGGCTGCCATCTCCAGCGCGGCCATCGTCATGTCGAACGTCCCCGGCACCTGCCGGACCCCGTCGTGCCGCGCCGCCGTCGAGCCGTCCAGGCTCAGCGAGATCGTCTGGATCCCGCTCGCCTGCAACGAGGCGAGCCGCTCACGCGTGAGGTCCGGCGTCACGGCCGGGGCGAGCGAGACGCCGATGCGCCGCTGCGTCGCCGCACGCACGATGTCCTCGAGGTCGGGGCGCCGCAGCGGGTCGCCGCCGGTCAGCACGACGTGCGGCGGCGGGGTGCCGAACGAGGCGATCTGGTCGAGCACCCGCAGGCACTCGTCGAAGGTCAGCTCGCGCGGGTCGCGGCCGAACGCCGCCGAGGCCCGGCAGTGCCGGCACACGAGCCCGCACGCGCGCGTCAGCTCCCAGTACACGAGCATCGGCGCGCGGCGGAACACGAAGTCCTCCGAGCGGACCGCGCCGACGGGGTGCACACCCTCGGGCCGACCTGGGCGGACGGGCGGCGATGGTGCTGATGGTTCGGACATCGGCGTCTCTCCCGGTCGTGGCGGACGTCGTGACGCTACTGGGGGAGCGGTGGCCGGTCTGGGCCGTAGGTCCCGCTCGCAGCAGCGCCCGCAGAGTCGTTGACGCGCCGGCGCCGCCGTACGAGGGTGGACGCGTGCCGAGCGCGGACGACGTCGTCGACGAGCTGCGCGCCCACGCCGACCCGCGAGAGCACGCCACCACGAGCCGCCGCCTCGCCGGGATCCCGCTCGTCGCCGTCGGGGTGCGGATGGGCACGGTGTTCGACGTGGCGAAGGCCCACCGCTCGCTTCCCCTGCACGAGGTCGCCGCCCTGCTCCAGCGCGACGAGTACGAGTCGCGGATGGTCGGCGTCTCGGTGCTGGACTTCCGCGCGCGGGCACCCCGGCTCGACGACGACGGCCGGGCGGCCCTCTACGACGTGTGGATGGACCACCTCGACCGCATGATCACGTGGGACCTGATCGACCGATCGGCGCCGCGCGTCGTCGGCCTGCACCTCGCGCACCGATCGCGCGAGCCTCTCTTCGCGCTCGCCGCGTCCGGGGACCCGCTGCACCGGCGCACGGCCATCGTCGCGACCTTCCTCCTGGTCCGCTCGGGCGACCTCGACGACCCGCTCGCGATCTGCGCTCTGCTCGCCGCCGATCCCGACCCGCTCGTGCAAAGTCCTGTCGGCACCGCGCTGCGCGAGGTGGGACGGGTCGACGCCGCCCGGCGGGACGCGTTCGTCGCGGAGCACGGCGCAACGATGTCCGCCGCCGCTCGTCGCGTCGCCATGACGCCCTGAGGCCGGTCCGTCGGCGAGCGGTGCATGCGCCCCGACCTGGCGTGTCGCCGACGGAAACGACGAAGCCCCAGGTCAGATGCTCTGACCTGGGGCTTCGATGGTGGGCGATACTGGGATCGAACCAGTGACCTCTTCCGTGTCAGGGAAGCGCGC
>JBCECL010000060.1:3533-24269 GCA_039207135.1 Brevundimonas sp. | reverse complement strand
CTCGGGCTCGCCGTTGACGGTCACCGCGCCGTCCTCGAGCAGCTCGCGAGCCGCCGCACCCGTCTCCGCGAGGTCCGCCAGCTTGAGGAACTGGCCGAGGCGGATCGAGTCGTCGGCGATGGGCACCGATCGTGGGCGCGCAGTGATCATGCGCACAGTCTGCCCGTGATGCGGCATCGTCGGGCAGCGCCGCTGCTCAGCGGCATACACTCGGCCCGTGATCTCCCGCATCGACCTGCGCGGTCGCACCCTCACACGCCGCGCGCTGCTCGACGAGCTCCCGCGCGCCGAGGTCGACGTCGAGCACGCCGGCGAGGTCGTCGCGCCGATCCTCGCGGACGTCCGGGCGCGTGGCGCGGCCGCGCTGCGTGACCTCGCTGAGCGCTTCGACGGCGTGCGCCCGGTGCACCTGCGCGTTCCGGCGTCGAGCATCGCCGCCGCGGTCGACGAGCTCGACCCCGCGGTCCGCGCGGCGCTCGAGGAGACGATCCGCCGGGTGCGCGAGGTGCACTCCGCGCAGGTGCCGGCCGACTTCACCGTGCAGGTCGCCCCGGGGGCGCAGGTGCGCCAGCGCTGGATCCCGGTCCGCCGCGTCGGCCTGTACGTCCCGGGTGGCCTCGCCGTTTACCCGTCGTCGGTCGTCATGAACGTCGTCGCCGCGCAGGCCGCGGGCGTGGGGTCGCTGGCCGTCGCGTCGCCGCCGCAGAAGGTCGGCGACGGCCTGCCGGACGCGGTGGTGCTCGCCACGTGCGCGCTCCTGGGCGTGGACGAGGTCTACGCCGTCGGCGGTGCGCAGGCGGTCGCGATGTTCGCCTACGGCGCCGCGGGCACCGACGAGGTCGACGGCGAGACGCTGTGCGAGCCGGTCGACGTCGTGACCGGGCCGGGCAACGTGTACGTCGCGGCCGCGAAGCGCCTCGTGCGCGGCGTCGTCGGGATCGATGCCGAGGCCGGGCCGACCGAGATCGCGATCCTCGCGGACAGCACGGCCGACGCCGACCACGTCGCGGCCGACCTGATCTCCCAGGCCGAGCACGACCCGCTCGCGGCGGCCGTGCTCGTGACGCCGAGCGTGGAGCTCGCGGGCGCGGTCGAGGCCAAGCTCGTGGACCGGGCCGGCGCGACGTTCCACCGCGGCCGCGTCGCCACGGCTCTCGCCGGCTCCCAGTCGGCGATCGTCGTGGTCGACGACCTGGAGGCCGGTCTCGAGGTCGTGAACGCGTACGGCGCGGAGCACCTGGAGATCCAGACGGCCGACGCCGCGGCGGTGGCCGACCGGGTCACCAGTGCGGGCGCGATCTTCGTCGGCGCGTACTCGCCCGTCTCCCTGGGCGACTACATGGCCGGGTCGAACCACGTGCTGCCCACGGGCGGCTGCGCGCACTTCACGAGTGGCCTCGGCGTGCACTCGTTCCTGCGCGCGGTGCAGGTCATCGAGTACGACGCGGACGCGCTCGAGCAGGTCGCAGACCGGATCGTCGCGCTAGCGGACGCCGAGGGCCTCCCGGCCCACGGCGAGGCGGTACGCGCGCGCTTCTGACGGTGCCGGCCGCTGGCCTGCACCGTCGCCCGAGGGGCACAGTAGGAGCACGACGAGCGCGCCCGTGCAGCGCGAAGGAAGTGGGCGCGAACAGTGACCGGTAACGCCAAGTTCCAGCATCGAGATGTTGCGCTGCTGGCAGTGACGGCCGTCGAGGCCCCCCTCGTGGTGCCCTCGCAGAGGTTTGACGAGCAGCTCGCGAGCACGCTCAAGCGGCTGCGGCTGCCGAAGGGCCTGCTGCGCCGCGTCGCGGGTGTGACCGAGCGCCGCTGGTGGGACGACGGCACCACGTTCGACCTCGCCGCCACCCAGGCCGCCGCGAAGGCGCTCGCGGAGTCCGGCGTCGACCCGGGCGAGGTGGGCCTGCTCATCAACACGTCGGTGACGCGCACGCACCTCGAGCCGTCGGTCGCCTCCCGCATCCACGACGGCCTGGGCCTGCCGTCGAGCGCGCTCAACTTCGACATCACGAACGCCTGCCTCGGCTTCGTCAACGGGCTGACCCTCGCGGCGCAGCTCATCGACGCCGGGCAGATCCGCTACGCGGTGATCGTCGACGGCGAGGACCCGCGCCCGACGCAGGAGGCCACGATCCGGCGCCTGTCGGGCGAGGGCTCGACGCGCGACGACTTCCTGCGCGAGTTCGCGACGCTGACGCTCGGCGCGGGTGCCGCCGCCGCGGTGCTCGGCCCCGCGAGCCTGCATCCCGGAGCCCACCGTCTGCTCGGCGGCGTCTCGCGCGCCGCGACGCAGCACCACACGCTGTGCGTCGGCGGCCCCGACGGCATGTCCACGGATCCGCAGGGCCTGCTCGACGGCGGCCTGGAGCTCGTCGTGGACGCCTGGAACGAGGCCGAGCCCGACTGGAACTGGAACACGGCGGACCGGATCATCACGCACCAGGTCTCCACCGTGCACACGACCTCGATCGTCAACGCGCTCGGGCTCGACAGGCGTCGGGTGCCGACGACGTTCCCCCGATGGGGCAACGTCGGCCCGGCGTCCTTGCCCATGACCCTCGCTGCCGAGGCGGACTCGTTGAGCGCCGGCGACCGCGTCGTCTGCATGGGCGTCGGGTCCGGCCTCAACACGGCGATGACGGAGATCGTCTGGTGAAGAGCGCGTCGACGGTGGCCACGCTCGCACCGAGCGGGTTGCCGGGGCTCGACCCTGCCTGGTCGCGCGTGGTGCGCACCGAGTCGGGTGCCTGGCACGTGCTCGACAACGCCTCGCAGCTCACGCAGGAGCCGGTCGGCACGCTGCTGTGCGTGCACGGCAACCCGACCTGGTCGTACCTGTGGCGAGAGCTCGTCGCCGCCGGTGTCCGGGCGGACCGGCCCTGGCGGGTCGTCGCCGTGGACCAGCTCGACATGGGCTACTCGCAGCGCACGGGTCGCACGCACCTGCTCGCGGACCGCGTGGCCGAGCTCGGTGAGCTCACCGACGCGCTCGGCCTGACCGGGCCGGTCGTGACGGCCGGTCACGACTGGGGCGGCTCGATCAGCCTCGGGTGGGCGATCGACCATCCCGAGCTGCTGGCCGGGGTCGTGCTCCTCAACACGGCGGTCTACCAGCCGCTGGGCGAGCACGCCCCCCTCGCGTTGCGACCCGCGATGGTCCCCGGCGTGCGGCAGGCCGCGACGGTGACGACGACGGGCTTCATAGACACGACTCTCGCGCTCGCGCACCCCCAGCTGCCGTCCGACGTGCGTCGCGCGTTCCGCACGCCCTACCGCACGGCCGACCGGCGAGGCGCGGTCGGCGACTTCGTCGCGGACATCCCGGCGACCGCCGAGCACCCGAGCCGGCCCGAGCTCGAGCGCATCGCCGCAGGCGTGCGTGAGCTCGAGGTTCCTGCGCTGCTCGCGTGGGGCGCGCGGGACCCCGTGTTCAGCGACCGGTTCCTGCGGGACCTGCGCGACCGGCTGCCGCACGCCGACGTGCACCGTTACCCCACGGCGGGTCACCTCGTGGCCGAGGACGAGGACGTCGCCAGCGGCGTGATGCGCTGGCTCGACACGCGGCTCGGAGCACCGGATCAGGTGCCGGGGGAGACGCCGACGGAGCCCGTCCGGCTCCTGGGCGCCGCCCTCGACGAGCGCTCGGACGACGACGGCCCCGCGCTGGTCGAGCTGCGGGCGGGCTCTTCGCGCACGGTGTCATGGCGTGCGCTGTCGCGCAGGACGAACGAGATCGCGCGCGGCCTGTCGGCCATCGGCGTGCGCCGCGGGGACAGGGTGGCCGTGCTCGTCCCGCCCGGGGCGGATCTCACGGCGGTGCTCTACGCGTGCCTGCGCCTGGGGGCGGTCGTCGTCGTCGCCGACGCCGGGCTCGGCCTGACGGGTCTGTCGCGCGCGATCAAGGCCGCCGAGCCCGTCGCCGTCATCGGCATCGAGCGGGCGCTGCTCGCTGCGAAGGCGCTGCGCTGGGCACCGACGCTCGTGGCTGCGGGCCCCGTGAACCGGCGCGCGCGCAAGGCGCTCGGGGTGCAGCACACGCTGGTCGAGCTCGCCGACCTCGGCGCGGTGAGCGACGTCGAGCCCGAGTGGCCCGATGCCGACGACGACGCGGCGGTGCTGTTCACCTCGGGATCGACCGGTCCCGCGAAGGGGGTCGTCTACACCCACCGGGGCCTCGCGGGCATGCGAGACGCCGTGGCGGGCACCTACGCGATCTCGGCAGATCGGTCGTTCGTCGCCGCGTTCGCTCCGTTCGCGCTGCTCGGCCCTGCCCTCGGTGCGACGAGCGTGAGCCCGGACATGGACGTGACCGCGCCCGGCACGCTGACCGCGTCGGCGCTCGCCGCCGCGGTCCGCGCGGTCGACGGCGCCGTGGTGTTCGCGTCGCCCGCCGCGCTCGCGGGCATCCTGGCGACGCGCGACGGGCTGTCGACCGAGGACGTGCACGCGCTCGCAGGCGTCGAGACGCTGCTGTCGGCGGGCGCACCGGTCTCGCCCGGACTGCTCCTCGCGGTCCAGGACCTGCTCCCGGACGCGAGCCTGCACACGCCCTACGGCATGACCGAGATGCTCCCCGTCACCGACATCGACCTCACGCAGATCCTCGCCGCGGGCGAGGGCTCCGGCGTGTGCGTCGGTCACCCGGTCGACGGCGCACGCGTGGCCATCAGCGCGCTGGACGACGAGGGTGCGTCGGTCGGTCCGCCCGCCGCGACCCCGGGCGTCCTGGGCGAGATCCTCGTCGCCGGGCCGCATCTCAAGGCCCGGTACGACGGGCTGTGGTTCACGCAGTCGGCCTCCGCGCGTGACGCCGGGTGGCACCGCACCGGGGACGTCGGCCGGCTGGACGAGGACGGCAGGCTGTGGGTCGAGGGCCGGCTCGCGCACGTCGTGACCGGCGCCGCCGGAGTCGTGACGCCCGTCGCGCCCGAGCGCCTCGTCGACGCGGTCGACGGCGTGGCGCGGTCCGCGGTGGTCGGGGTCGGCCCGCGGGGGACGCAGCAGCTCGTGGTGGTCGTCGAGACGCTCGAGACGACGTCGGCCGGTCTCGCGGAGCCCGAGCTCGCCGCGCGGGTGCGGGCTGCGCTCGACCTGCCCGTCGCCGCCGTGCTCGTCGTGCCGAGCCTGCCGACCGACCTGCGCCACAACTCGAAGATCGACCGCACGAGGCTCGCGCAGTGGGCCTCCGCGGTGCTGTCCGGGCGGCGGGCCCGACTGTGAACACGGTGCTCGTGACCGGCGCGAGCGGGATGCTCGGCCGCGGGGTCGCGCAGCGACTGGTCGACGACGGCTGGGACGTCCGCACGCTGCAACGCCGAGGCTCCGGGGTCGAGGGCGCGCACGACGTCCAGGGCTCCGTGACCGATCCGGAGGTCGTCGCGCGTGCGGTCGACGGCGTCGGCGCGGTCGTCCACCTCGCGGCGAAGGTCGACATCGTCGGACCCGAGGCCGAGTACCGCGCCGTGAACGTCGACGGCACCAGGACGCTGCTCGACGCCGCGCGCGCGGCCGGCGTCCAGCGGACGGTCTTCGTCTCGTCGCCGTCGGTCGCTCACGTCGGCGCCTCGCTCGTCGGGGCAGGCGCGGGGCCGGCCGAGCCCGCGCTCGCGCGCGGCCCCTACGCGCGCACCAAAGCGGCGGCCGAGCAGCTCGCGCTGGCGGCCGACGAGCCGGGCTTCCGCGTGATGGCGGTGCGGCCGCACGTCGTGTGGGGCCCCGGCGACACGCAGCTCGTGGGGCGCGTCGTCGAGCGCGCGCGTGCCGGTCGCCTCCCGATTCTCGGCTCGGGGGCGCCGCTGATCGACACGATCTACGTGGACAACGCCGTCGATGCGCTCCTCGCCGCGCTCGGTGCGCCCGA
Source organism: Brevundimonas sp. (assembly GCA_039207135.1). Lineage (GTDB taxonomy): Bacteria > Actinomycetota > Actinomycetes > Actinomycetales > Cellulomonadaceae > Cellulomonas. Next base: position 18,409 of record JBCECL010000060.1, on the reverse strand, counting down.
GGCGTCGTTCGGCCAGGCGTACGTCGTCACCAACGGCGAGCCGCGTCCGGTGCGGGAGCTGATCGACGCGATCTGCGCCGCCAGCGGCGTGCCCGTCCCGCGTCGCCACGTGCCCGCGAGGCTCGCGCGGATCGCGGGCGCGGGGCTCGACGCCGCGTGGGGGCGCCTGCCGCTGCCCGGCGAGCCGCCGCTGACCCGGTTCACCGCCGAGCAGCTCTCGACCGCGCACTGGTTCGACCAGCGCCGCACGCGCGAGGCGCTCGGTTGGGAGCCTCGGATCAGCATCGACGAGGGCATGGCCCGCCTCGCGGCCCACGCGCGGGGCGTGGACGCCTGAGCATGCCGGGTGCCCGTCGTCCCTAGACTCGGCACCGTGACCGCCGATCTCGCTCGAGTGCTGCCGCTGCGGCCTGAGCTCGTGGGGCTCGAGCCCTACGGGGCGCCGCAGCTCGACGTCCCGCACCTGCTCAACGTCAACGAGAACCCGTACGCGCCGTCCGAGCAGGTCGTGGCCGACATCGCGGCCGCGGTCGCCGACGCGGCCCGCGGTCTCAACCGCTACCCGGACCGGGACTTCGAGGCGCTGCGCGCCGACCTCGCCGACTACCTCGCGACCGAGTCGGGCGTTCGCCTCGGCGCGGCCCAGCTGTGGGCGGCCAACGGTTCGAACGAGATCATGCTCCACGTCCTGCAGGCCTTCGGCGGGCCCGGGCGGACCGCTCTGTCGTTCGCGCCCACGTACTCGATGTACCCCGAGTACGCGCGCGACACGTCGACCGCGTGGGTCGCCGGCCGCCGCGAGGAGGACTTCAGCCTCGACCCCGACGCAGCGCGCGCGGCGATCGAGCAGCACGCGCCGTCGGTCGTGCTCCTGGCGAGCCCCAACAACCCGACCGGCACTGCCCTGCCCGCGTCCACGGTCCTTGCCGTGCTCGACGCGGCGGCGGCCGTGCCGGGTGGCTGCGTCGTCGTGGTCGACGAGGCCTACGGCGAGTTCCGGCGTCGCGGGGTGCCCAGCGCGCTCGAGCTGCTCGCGGACCACCCGCACCTCGCGGTGAGCCGCACGATGTCGAAGGCGTTCGGCCTGGCCGGCGCCCGGGTCGGGTACCTCGCGGCAGCGAGCGAGCTCGTGGACGCGCTGCGGGTCGTCCGGCTGCCGTACCACCTGTCCGCCGTGACGCAGGCCGTCGCGCGCGCGGCGCTCGCGCACAGCGCGGAGCTGATGGCGCAGGTGGGGTCGCTGCGCGACGAGCGCGACGCTCTCGTGACGTGGCTGCGCGGGCATGGCCTGAAGGTCGCCGACTCCGACGCGAACTTCGTGCTGTTCGGCCTGTTCGACGACCGGCACGCGATCTGGCAGGGTCTGCTCGACCGGGGCGTGCTGATCCGGGAGGTCGGTCCGCAGGGTTGGTTGCGCGTGTCGGTCGGCACGCCGCAGGAGACGGCGGCGTTCAAGGACGCCCTGGTGGAGGTCGCTGACCTGAAGAAGGAGTCGCTATGAGCCCGACGAAGAAGCGCGTCGCCCGCATCGAGCGTGCGACGAGCGAGTCGAGCGTGCTCGTCGAGCTGGACCTGGACGGCACCGGCCGCACGGACATCTCGACGACCGTCCCGTTCTACGACCACATGCTGACGGCGCTCGGCAAGCACTCGCTCATCGACCTCACGGTCAAGGCGACGGGCGACACCCACATCGACGCGCACCACACCGTCGAGGACGTGGCCATCGTCATCGGCGAGGCGCTGCGTGAGGCGCTGGGGGACAAGCGGGGCATCTCGCGGTTCGGCGACGCGACGGTTCCGCTCGACGAGGCGCTCGCGCAGGCGGTCGTCGACGTCTCGGGTCGGCCGTACCTCGTGCACACGGGCGAGCCGATCGGTCAGGAGTACCACCTCATCGGCGGGCACTTCACCGGTGCGCTGACTCGGCACGTGCTCGAGTCGATCGCCCACCACGCGGCGTTCAGCATCCACGTGCGAGTGCTCGCCGGCCGCGACCCGCACCACATCGTCGAGGCGCAGTTCAAGGCGCTGGCGCGGGCCCTGCGGTTCGCCGTCGCGCTCGACCCGCGCGTGGACGGGATCCCGTCCACGAAGGGCGCGCTCTGATGTCCGACGACGACTTCGTCGTCCCGGACGACCTGTCGTCGCTGTTCGCACCCGCGAACGAGGACCCGTCGGTCGCGCTCGTCGTCACGCCGGTCGCGGTTCCCGGGCCGCTCGCCGCGGCCTGCGTCCTCGCGGGTGTCGCGGTCGACGTCGTCCCGTCGGAGTCCGGTGCCATCGCCGTGCTGCGCGAGCCCGCGGCCGCGACGGCCGGGGCGCAGGCGATCTCGAAGCTGCTGCGCTCCACCGCGGTGGTGCTGCTCGAGCGTCGCGAGGGCAGCGTGCGCGCCCAGCGCTGGTCGGGCGGGGAGGCCGGCGACGAGATCCCGTCGGGTCTGCTGCTCGCGACGGCCCCGGGCGTGCTGGAGGATCTGCTCCTCGGCGCGGTCAGCGTCGATGCGATCGAAGGTGTCGTGACCAGCGTCGGGATGTCGCGTTGGCGCGCAACGCGCATCCTTGCGGCATCTGCACGAAAGCACTGAAAATCTCCACTTGCGGCTCGCCGCCCGAGGCGGCAATGATGGGGTCTCGACGCCCGCACTGGCCCCCTGGTGCGGGCGTCGTCCTTGCCCCGATCGGCCCTCAGCGCAGCGCGCCGACGAACGGCGCGAGCGCCGCCACGGAGGCCTCGTAGAGCGCCGCTCGCGCGTCGGCGACCTGGCGCCGGTAGCGGGTCTGCGCCCCCAGCACGTCCGTGCTCAGCTCGACGAGCCGGCGCCCGAGATGGGGCTCGGCGACGTCGACGCCCCACTCCGGACGACCCACGTCCTCGAGGAAGTACCGCAGCTTCGGGTGCGAGACGAGGCTCACGATCGGTGTGCCCAGCCCGAACGGGATCATCCCCGCGTGCCCACGCATGCCCACGACGAGCGCGGCGTCGCGGTACAGCTGCGTCGTCGCCTCGATCCCGAGCCGGAAGAAGCTGTCGACGGCCACGCGCGTGCCGTGCTCGCGGAACAGGTCGGTCGCGATGCGCTCGTCGGGGATCGTGTGCGCCCCGATCCGCACCTGGGCGACGCCCGCGAGGCCGGTCACGAAGGCGTTGATCTCGGCGAGGAACGCGGCGTACTCGTCCTTGAACCGCAGCGCCGAACGGTCGTAGGCGACGTTGAGGTACACGACGTCGCGTGCCGTCGCCTGCTCCGCCGGGTCCGTGTACGGCGTGCCAGGGAGCAGGCCCAGGATCGTGGTCGGGCAGGGGAGGAACGTCACGCGGTCCGCGAGGTCGGCAGGCAGCAGGTCACGCACGCGCTCGATCGAGCCGCGGTTGCGCAGCCCGACGAAGTCGGCGCGCTGGACCACGCGCGTGAGCGACTCGCGGAACCGCGAGCCGACGAACTCCTGGCCGGGGAACAGGTTGTACCCGACGGCGACCAGGCCGAGCGGGACGTCGAGACGGTCGAGGCTCGCGTCCGGCACGTTCCACTGCCAGCCCGAGTTCCCGTTGGGGGAGGTGTCGGGGAGGAAGAGCCCGCCACCGCCGACGAGCAGCCCCGACGTCTGGTTGACCGCGTCGACCGCGGCGTCGTCGAACACCTGGTGCACGTGGACGCCGTGCCAGTCGGCGACGGGACGCACGTGGTTGACGGCCTCGCGCACCGCCGCGGGCAGCAGCACGTCGCCGTAGTTGCCGAGCGGGTCGACGTAGAAGGCGGCGTGCGACAGCGTGATCCCGTCGGGATCCGTGGTCGCGACGACGTCGGCGTCGGGCGTCGGGCGCGTGGCGCGGGCGTGCACGAGGCGGGCCTTGTGCCGCAGGGGCTCGAGCACGAGTGCGGTGCGGCTGTGCTCGCGCGCCGATGCAAGGTCGCCGACGATCCACGCGGTCTCGGCGAGGGCCACGTGCGCCTCCGCGGCGCGGTTCGAGGAGAGCGCGGTCTGCGCGAGCACCGCCGAGTCGGAGTACCGCGACACTGCTCGGCACGCCGTGGCGAGCTCGAGGGCGTACGCGGTGTCGATGGGTCCGGTCTCGAGCGCGTGCGCCTCGAGGAGCGCGACGGCGCCGGCGAAGTCCCCGGCCGCGCGGAGGCGCGCCGCGACGCGCAGCACGGACGCCGAGCCGCGGGCCTCGGAGTCGGGCACCTCGACGGTGCGGGACTTGTACGACGTCGCCGCCGTCGCGTCGGCGATCCGGCCCTGCTCGGCGAGGAGCGCGCACCGCGCCAGGAACTCGGCGTCGCTGATGTCGTACTGGTGCCACAGGGCCTCGAGCCGCGCGTACCCGTGCTCGCCGCCGTCCCAGGGCTTGAACTTCCCCGTGAAGTGCAGGATCGCCGTCTCCTCCGGGGGGACGCCGCCGCGGCGGGTCGCGCGCTTGACCCAGTTGTACCGGCGCGGGAGCTGCAGGTAGTCGCCGTCGAGCGCGGCGGTGATGACGCCCTGGTCGTGGCGCTCGAGCTCGTACTCGCCGCTCTCGCCGATCGCGTCCAGCCGGGCGGCGAACGACCCGTCGGTGTACGTGCTGTCGAAGACGAGCAGCCCGCTGTTGAGCTTGCGACCGCCGTCGGAGTCGAAGAACTGCGGCACCGCGGCGAACGGCGCCCCGAGCGAGAACAGGTCGTCGATCCGGTCCAGGATCACCATGTCGGTGTCCAGCGTGACGATCGTGCGGTACCCGGGCAGGCGGAAGGCGTCGAGGATGTAGTACGCCTTCGTGTACAGGTAGTTCGCCGCGGACCCCTTGCGGTAGCGCTCGTACCGCGCGGCGTCGACGCGGACGAACCGCAGGTCCGGCCGCAGCGACAGGGCCCGCGAGATGTTGGCGGGCGAGAGGCCGTCGTGCAGCACGACGACGTCGGCCGCGACGTCGGGGTTGGTCAGCGTCAGGCTCTTGAGCAGGACGACGAAGCCCGGGAAGTAGTTGTCGTCGACGAACGAGACGAACGCCTTGTCGTGGGTCCTGTCAGGGGTACGGCCGGACGTGCTGGACATGGTGGCGCTCACCTCAGGCTGATCGTGATGTCGTTCGCGGACACGGCGCGGTCCATGACCCAGCGCCGCTCGTTCTCGTAGCTGTGCGCCGCCGCGATCGGCAGGTGCATCGCCTCGGGGACGCGGTACGCGCCGCCGTCGTAGAAGTCGAAGCCGACGAGGTCGATCGCCGTGCTCACGTCGAGGAAGTCGATCAGCCGCAGCGTGTTGAAGCCCGTCGTCGGGACCTTGAAGTCGGCGCGCTCGGAGGGCGTGAAGAGCGTCAGAGGCGGCCAGCGCAGCGACTCGTCGCCCAGGTACGTCTGCGCGGCGGGGTCGACGTGCTCGAGCACCGAGGACCGCCACAGGTCACGCTTGCCGCTGAAGACGAGGCGGACGTCGACCGGGCGCGACCAGTTGAAGCTGTGCAGGTGGATCGTCGCGTGCACGTCGGTCTTGGTCCCCGTGTGGCGCGGGTCGATCGCGTAGGAGTTGAACCGCACGACGACGTCGTACCCGTCGATCTGTGCGCCCGCGTCGTGCTCGAGCAGGCGCGCCGAGTTGGCCACGAGGCACACGGACTTGCCCGCGAGGTAGCCGCGCAGGCCCGACAGGTCGAGCGTGCGCAGGCCGACGGCCTCGTCGGCCGTCAGCCGTCCGCTCACGGGTGACCTGCGTGCGCCGTTGACGGCCTCGACGAGCGGCGCGAGCGGCGCGAGCGGCTGGCCCGCCGTGACGGTGCGTGCGAGGAGCGCGTCGTACCCGGCGCCGAACCCCGAGCCGGTCGCCCGCTGCGCGGCGAGGCTCGCGGCGAAGCTGGGCAGGCCGTCACCGCCGGCAGCGACCAGCTGCTCGGCCTGGACCCACGCGCTCGTCGGGTCGCTGACGACCAGCCCGCCCGAGAGCTCGGCGAGCGCGGCGTCGAGGCCGGGCGCGCCGACTGCGCTGTCTCGCCCGGCAGCGCCGTCGTTCGGCAGGTCGAGGACGTGGCCGGTCAGCTTCCGGTACCGCTGCGCGGCCTGGCGCGCAGCGGGGAAGTCACCGACCGCGTCGAGCGCGGTGGCCAGCCCGCGCCAGCTCGCCTGCGACGCGGGGCGCGAGTCGGCGAGCAGCTGGTACGTCTCGACCGCGAGCTGGTTCTCGCCAGCCGTGTGAGCACGGCGGGCGACGTCGAGCAGCGACGTGAACAGCGCGGGCCACGCGGCGTGCCACGGCTTGACGCCCGACTCCACGGCGAGCGAGCGGACGGCGTTGCGGCGCAGCTCGGCCAGCGCCTGCGCGTGGGCGAGAACGGCCTGCGTCAGCACGATGCGCTGCCACTGCGAGCTCGCCGACAGGCCCGTCGCCGTGGCCGAGACGTCGGCGACGACGTCGGCGTATCGGCGGTTCAGCCGCAGTGACGGCGCGGCCGCGAGCGCCGTGCGCCGGCCGAGTCGCGTGGCGGCGCCTCGGGCGCGTCGTCGGACGTTCTTCACGCGTCTTCCTCCCGGGTGGTCGGTGCGCGGGACGGGTTTTCCGAGCCGCTGGTCCGGACCATAGAAGGGCCAGGTGACGCCCCGGGGTCGTCCGGATGCCGAGCCTTTCGTCTGGCCGAACGGGAGGTGAACATTGGCTGGCCCCAGGCGTGCAGCGGTAGGCGGGCGCTCGCGGCACGGGCATCCTCCGTGGAGGAAGCGGCTCCGGTCGGGCGTCGCGAGATGTGAGCGAAGGATCGATGGACCTGCACAACCCGCCCCTGCTCGTCGACGGCCCAGCGCTCGACGAGACGTACGACATCGCGTACCTGACGAAGTACGTCGGGCGGCTCGACTCGGGCATCGCGTTCACGGACCGCGCGTACCTCGCGGGCCTGGCGGCGTCGGCCTACGCGACGCTCGTGCTCGGCAACGGCATGCCGGCGCGCTACCCGGCCGACGGGCTCGCGTACACGACGTCGGTCGGGGAGTACCGGCGCCGCGACCCGCGGCTGCACCTCGTGAACGGGCTCGGTTCCTACGTCCGCCACCTGCCCGACGGCTACCTTCCCGAGCACCGCCACGCGCACAAGGTCGCGATCCTCCACGAGGAGCCCGAGGCCTTCGACTTCTACGCCACCGACGTGTGGAACCGGCGCAACGTGCGCGACACGCTCCTGGGCGCGCACGACGGCTTCGTGTTCGTGTCCGAGCGCAGCCGGGACCTGTGGGTCGAGTACGCGGGGCTCGACGGCGTGCCCACGCACGTGCTGCCCAACACGTGCGCGGAGGAGGTCGTGATCGCGGAGCGCTTCGGTGCCGACGGCCGCGGGTCGGCGACGGACGCACGGGGCCCCGCTGCGGACCGGCTCGACGTGGTCATGGTCGGGACGGTGCAGCGGCTCAAGGCGCAGCTCGACGTCATCGAGGCGGTCCGTCGGCTCCGCGCCCTGCGGCCGGACCTGGCGGTGCACCTGCGGATCGTGGGCAGGACGCGCAACCAGGAGTACGCCGACGAGGTCCGAGCGGCGATCGTCGAGCACGGCCTGCAGGACGCCGTCACGGTCGTGGGAGAGGTCGCCAAGGCACGAGCGCTGGAGCACATCGCGGCGGCGGACGCGCTGGTCATCGCCTCGCGGACCGAGGCGATGCCGCTCGTGCTCCTCGAGGCCATGCAGCTCGGCACGCCCGTGGTCACGACGCGCGTCGGCGGCATCCCCGAGGTGCTCGACGAGGAGGGTGCGGCGTTCTTCGAGGCCGGGGACGTCGACGCGCTCGCCCAGCACCTGAGCCGGGTCGCGGACGACCGGGCGTGGGTGGATCGGCTCGCGACGGCTGCGCGCGCTCGCTACTGGGCGGAGTTCTCGAACGCGAGGTTCCGGCAGAGGTTCGACGCTGCGCTGGGCGCGATGACGGCCGATGCGGGGCTGGCGGACCCCGGCGGCGATCTTGGCGCGACCCGATTCGAGTCGGACGGCCCCGGGGCGCTGGCCGCGATCGTGGCGTCCGGCGGTGCCGAGGACGGCGCGACGCTTCGCGCCTGGCGCTCGACCGTCGCGCGCCATCACGCCGTTGCGGCGCTGACCCGCGTGCAGATCAGCGCCGACGCGCCGCAGCTCGAACCTCTGCTCGCTCTCGCTGCGCCCCTGGCGCGGCTCGGGCTGGGGGTGGAGCAGATCGACTCCGCCCGCGGGTGCGTCGTCTGCGTCCCCGCCGGCGGTTCGAGCGCGCTGACGCCGCAGCAGGTGCTCCGTATCGTCGGCGAGCCCGTGAACGTCGCCGCCTACGCCGAGCACGTGCGCGCCGGGGCAAGGCGCCGCGCCCGTGCGCAGGAGGCCGCCGCGGCCGCCGCGCCCGTCGGTGCCACTGCCCCGGCCGGTGCTCCGGCGGCCCCGGGCGCGCACGCTGAGAAACCGCCCGCGCAGCCAGTCCAGAAGCCAGCCGAGCAGCCAGCGCTGCGACGCATCGCGCGCCGTGCACGGCGACGCGTACGTCGCGCGTCCCGCACCATCGCACGCCGCCTGCTCGGCGGCGCCCCGGCTCGTCCGGCCGCGGCGCCCCCGGCCGCCCGACGCGATCCCGCGCGGACCTCGCCCGCGGTCACCGCACCTCCTGCCGCGCCGCCCGCGCCCGCCGTCGTCATGGTCTTCAACGGGCCGATGCAGCTCATGGCCGCGCTCTCGCTGTGGGACCACGCACCGGCGGTTCCCGGTGCGCGGCTCGTCGCGCTCGTGCACTCGACGAGCGGTGCGCCCGACTTCGCGGCACGGCTCGTCGCGTTGGCGCAGCGCACGGGCCGGTTCGACGTCGTCGCCGACATCTCCGACGCGTACCGGGCCGTGTACGTCGAGCGCCCCTCGGCGGCGTCGGTGCGCGACTTCGGGCGGCGCTTCCGCGCGGCGGTCGGTCCGGGTGAGCTCGCGGCGATCTACGTCGCCGCCTACATGTCCGCGCGCGGGCAGAAGTTCCTGTACGAGAGCGCGGGAGGCGTGCCCGTGCGACTGTTCGAGGACGGGCTCGGCTCGTACGTGCCCAAGTCGATCAAGCAGCACGACGAGGGCGTCGTCGACCGGGTCACGAGCCGGGACTGCGCCGTCGCGCACCACATCGGGCTCGTCGAGTCCGTGGACCTCATGCTCACGTCCGTGCCCGTGCCCCAGCACTACGGGGCCGACCTGCCGCGGGTGAGGTTCCCGCGCGTCTCGGTCGGGTCGTACCGGATCGACTACGCAAGCTTCCGCGAGGTGTTCGGCGCGCGCGTCCGCGCGTTCGCGCCCGACGAGGTGCTGCTCGTCACGCAGAACTTCGCCGACCACCTGCAGCCGCACGAGGAGGTCGCGGCCGTCGAGCGTGCCGTGACCGATGCCGTGGTCGGTGATCTGCTGGACGCCGGCTACCGGGTGGTGGTCCGGCCGCACCCGCGCGCGGGCGCTCCGACGTGGGGCAGCCGGTGGGCGGACGACGAGCGCGTGGCCGTCTGGGACGATCAGGCCATGCTGCCCGTCGAGGTCCTGCTGGACCCGGGCGCGCCACCTGCGCTCGCCGTCGGGGCGACGTCGTCGTGCCTGTTCTACCTGGGCGAGCTCACGACCATCCCCGTGCGCCGGTTCCCCGACGACGCGATGGCCGCGCTGCGGGGGTGCGCCGACGACGAGCACGCCTGGATGATGGACGTCTCCGCTGCCGTGCTGCCGGCGCTCGAGGCACGCTCGGCCGTGAGCCGATGAGAGTCACCTCGATCGTCGCGGTCGCCGACTCGGACTCGTACCTCAAGTGGGCCGCGGCGACCCTGGACCGCCTGGACGAGATCGGCTCGCGCGAGCTCGTCGTGCTGCGCACGCCCGTGCAGCCCGACGACCTGCAGGCGCGCGCCGCTCTTGCCGGGACCGGTTGGGCCGGCGTGGTCGTGGACGACCACTCGCTGCTCGGCCTGACGGCGCGCCTGCGTCGCACGCGGCCCGACGCGATCCTCGTCGCGACCACGGGACCGGCGGCGGAGGTGCTGATCCGCATGATCTCCCTGCTCCCGTACCGGCCGGTCGTGGTCACCGGGCTGCCGGGCATGTCGATCCCCGCGACGGAGCGAGCGCTGCAGTTCCGGTCCGGAGCCGACGTCTTCGTCGTGCACTCACGCCACGAGCGAGACGCGTTCGCGATCGCCGCCCGTTCCGCCCGCGTGCATCCGACCTGGGCGGTGAACCGCCTCGCCTTCCTCGGTGGTCGGGCCGGCGTCGCCGTCCCGGCGGACGCCGAGCCGGTGCGTCGTGTCGTGTTCGCACCGCAGGCGAAGTTCCCCGCGACGCCCGAGCAGCGCACGCGGGTGCTCCGCTCGCTCGCGGCGCTGGCGCGCTCCCGGCCTGACCTCGACGTCGTGGTCAAGCTGCGTGCCCGCGCGGGCCAGGCGCAGACGCACGACGAGCCCTATCCCTACGACACGCTGTGGTCCGAGCTGGGGGACGACGCACCGCTGACCCTCGTCACCGGCCCTCTTGCCGAGCACCTCGTGCCGGGCACCGCGCTCGTCACGATCAGCTCCACCGCGATGCTCGAGGCGCTCGCGGCGGGCCTGCGAGGGATCGTGCTCGCCGACTTCGGCGTGGGGGACGAGAACCTCACCACCGTGTACGAGGGCAGCGGCCTGCTCGGGACGCTGCGCGACGTCGAGGCCGGCAGGTTCTTCGCGCCGACGGCCGAGTGGCTCGTGGAGAACTACCTGCACCCCGAGCCCGACGAGCTCCCCGCGGTGCTCGACGGGCTCGCCGCGCTCGGACCGGTGCTGCCCGGGCCGCCGGTGGGTGGTCGTCGGGCGCAGGCGCGGCGCTACGCGCGGCTCGCGCTGCGGCGGCCGCGTCTCGCACGCCGGGACCGCGCCGGGCGCGTGAGCCGCCGCCGGTAGCCTGGTCGCGTGAGCAATCCCGCGCGCGTCGTCGTTCTCGACTACGGCTTCGGCAACGTCCGCTCCGCGGTTCGCGCGCTCGAGCGCGTCGGTGCGACCGTCGAGCTCACGGCCGACAAGCGCGCCGCGGCCGAGGCCGACGGGCTCGTCGTCCCCGGCGTCGGCGCGTTCGCGGCCGTCATGGCCGGGCTGCGCGCGGTCGACGGTCACCAGGTCGTGGACCGGCGCCTTGCCGGCGGCCGCCCGGTGCTCGGGATCTGCGTCGGCATGCAGGTCATGTTCGCCGAGGGGGTCGAGCACGGCGAGCGCGCCGAGGGGCTGGGGGAGTGGCCGGGCGTCGTCGACCGCCTCGAGGCGCCCGTCGTGCCGCACATGGGCTGGGCGACCGTGGACGCACCCGCGGGCTCGACCCTGTTCGACGGGATCGCGGACGAGCGGTTCTACTTCGTGCACTCCTACGCCGCGCGCTCGTTCCCGTTGACCGACGACATCCCGACCGACTCGCCGATCGACCGCCCCCGCGTCACGTGGGCCGACCACGGCGGGCGGTTCGTCGCCGCCGTGGAGAACGGTCCGCTCTCGGCGACGCAGTTCCACCCCGAGAAGTCCGGGGACGCGGGCGCGCAGCTGCTGACCAACTGGGTCGCGTCGCTTCGCTGACCAGCGCGTCCTGCCCGTCGAACCCCGAGCCAGCCCGTCACCGATCCACCCGAACGGAGCACCACCATGAGCACGACCCCCGAGCCCCGGCTCGAGCTGCTGCCCGCCGTCGACGTCGCGGACGGCCAGGCGGTCCGCCTCGTGCAGGGCGAGGCAGGCTCCGAGACGGGCTACGGCGACCCGCTCGCGGCGGCGCTCGACTGGTACGAGGGCGGCGCGGAGTGGATCCACCTCGTCGACCTCGACGCCGCGTTCGGTCGCGGCTCGAACGCGGCGCTGCTGGCCGAGGTGACGACCGAGCTCGCCGGCAAGGGCGTCAAGATCGAGCTGTCCGGTGGCATCCGTGACGACGAGTCGCTCGAGCGCGCGCTCGCCATGGGCGCGACCCGCGTCAACCTCGGCACCGCCGCGCTGGAGAACCCCGAGTGGACCGCGCGCGTCATCGCGGCGCACCGCGAGCAGGTCGCCGTCGGCCTGGACGTGCGCGGCACGACGCTCGCCGCGCGCGGCTGGACCCAGGAGGGTGGCGACCTGTGGGACGTCCTGGCCCGCCTGGAGGACGCCGGCTGCTCGCGCTACGTCGTCACGGACGTGACCAAGGACGGCACGCTGCGCGGCCCGAACGTCGAGCTGCTGCGCGAGGTGTGCGCTCGCACCGAGGCTCCCGTGGTCGCTTCCGGCGGAATCTCGAGCCTCGACGACCTGCGCGTGCTGCGCACGCTCGTGCCGATCGGGGTCGAGGGGACGATCGTCGGCAAGGCTCTCTACGCCGGCGCGTTCACGCTGCCCGAGGCGCTGGACGTCGCCGGGCGGCCCTGACCGTGGCCGGCCGCGAGCTGCCGCCGTCGTCGCCGTTCGCGGGTGACGACGGCAGCGCCGACCCCGCGCTCGCCGCGGCTCTCGCCGCCCTCGGCGACGGCACCGGATCGGTGGCCGACGTCGTCGCAGCGCTCGCGGGGACGCGCGTGCTCGTTCCCGTGCTGGCCGAGCTCGAGGTCGCCGACGTGGTGGTCCACGACGGCCACGAGCACGTGGTCGACAAGGAGGCGTCGGCCGGGATCGTCGCGCTGCAGGCGCCCGACGGCCGCACGGCACTGCCCGTGTTCACCTCCGTGGAGAGCCTGGCGCGGTGGCGCACCGCGGCACGTCCGGTCCCTTCGGGCGTCGCGCGGGCGGCGCTCTCCGCGATCCAGGAGGGCTGGGAGGTCATGGTCGTCGACCCCGGCGGCCCGGTGACGGTCCTGGTCCCGCGCCCCGCGGTGTGGGCGCTCGCGCAGGAGGCGCAGTGGCGCCCGGCGGTCGTCGGGGACGTCGTCGACGACGAGGTGCGCCGTGCGGTCTCGGCCGCGCTCGCCCCGATCGAGCACGTCGTCGCGGCCGATGCCGTGCCGGGCATGCGCGCAGAGGTCGCCGTCGTCGTCACCCTCGCCGCGGGCCTCGACCGGGCCGGCCTCGACCGGGTCCTGGCCCACGTCAACGGCGCGCTCGCAGCCGACGACACGGTGGCGAACCGCGTCGACGGCCTCGAGCTGAAGCTTCGTTCCGCCTGAGCGGGTCTCGTCAGCGCCCGAAGCGCGACGCGATGCCGCGGATGGCCCAGGCGAGCGCCAGGGACGAGAGCGCGATCGCTCCGACGGCCTGCCCGCCGAGGATGACCCGGTTCACGTCGACCGCAGGTCGCCAGTGCACGCCGGCGTCGTCGATCACGTATACGCCGACGGCCTTGACGTGCACGCCGTACCCGCCGCCGCCGCCGTGCCCGTTCCCGTGCCCGCCGCCGACGCCACCGTCGGGCGCCGCGGCCTTGAACGTCGGCAGGCCGCCCTCGCCCTCGCCGGTGCCCATGCCGGTCGCCGCCCACACGCGGGCGACGGGGATCACGGTCGAGCCGCTGGCCTCGTAGGACTCGCCGAAGACGCGTCGGACGCTCACGGTGTCGCTCACGGCGTTGGTCAGGTGAGCGGTGTCGAAGTGTGGGTTGTCGGTCATCGGGTCCTCCGCGTGGTGGGTGCCTTCGGGGCTCAGGAGCAGCGAGGAACGGGGACGAGCGCGTCCTCGTCGTCCAGCATGGACCGCAACGTGCTCACTGGCACCAGGTATGTGGTCGTGTCGGGTGTCCCTTTTGCGTAGACGACGCCGGCGACCTTGCCGTCGTCGTCGAGCACGGGCGATCCGGACGATCCGGGCTCGACGGGCACGTCCGCGACGAGCACCGGCGCGGAGTTCTCGTCCAGGGGATCCGAGCGCGTCCCGGTGACGTGACCGGTCGCGACGGTGAGGGGGCCGCCTAGCGGGTAGCCCGCGACCCTGACGCGGTCGCCGATCGCCGGGTCGGCGTCGGCAAGCTCCGCCCACGCGGGCAGCGCGTCCTTCGTGCGGACGATCGCCAGGTCGGCATCCGCCGCCACGAGCGCGGTCCCGGTGACGATGTCGTGCCCGTCGTAGGTGCTCACCTGCACCGACCGTGCGTCGTCGACCACGTGCCGGGCGGTGACCAGGGTGTGCTCGTCGATCGCGAAGCCCGAACCGGTCGCCAGCCCGTCGCAGTTGACGGCGCGCAGCCGCAGCGCGACGCGGTGCGCGCGGTCGAAGCCGTCGGGCGAGGTCGTGGTGGCCGAGGGCGTCGCGATCGGCACGACGAGCGACGTGGGCACGGGTGCCGGTGGGTCGGGCACGACGCCGCACGCCCCGAGCGCCCCGAGCACGCCGACGAGCGCGGGCACCGCCCACGGCCGCGTCCTCATCCCGCGCCCAGCACGCTCTGCAACGCGTCGCCGGCCTTGGTCGCGTCGCCGCACACCGACTGCACGTCGGCGCGGAACCGTGCGAGGTCGTCGGCGTCGTACCGGGACGCGTCGTCGAGGTAGGCGATCAGCTGCTCCTGACCGGCGACGCACTTGTCCAGCGCGGCCGTGACGTCGCCGGCCGCCTGCGAGACGCGCGCCTGGTAGTCGAGCTGCTGCTGACGTCCGGCGTTCTTGTCTGCGAGCTGCGCCTTCTCGTCGGCCAGTGCCGTGATGCGCTTCTTCGCGGCCGCGAGCTGCTTCTTGACGGCCGCGAGGTCGGCCTCGCGCTGCGCGAGCTCGGCGCGCGCGCTCGCCTCGGCGGTCGCCGCGTCGTGCGCGAGCTTCTCCCAGGCGGTGCTCGTCGCGCGCCACTGGTCGTTACGGTGCTGGAGGCTCGTGATGGTGGTGGTGCCGACGGCTGCGCCGACGATCAGCACGACGACGAGCACGACGGCGAGCACCACTGCGACGACCGCCGCCGCTCGGCGCGGCTCGCCCGGCGCATCGGCCCGCACCGCGGGCGCGGGAGCCGGCGCGCCGCCAGGCTCGTGCTCGTCGGGTAGC
>JBCECL010000060.1:0-3433 GCA_039207135.1 Brevundimonas sp. | reverse complement strand
CGTCGGGTAGCACCACGTCGCCAGGGTATCGACTGCGCCCGTCGCCGGTCTGGCGGCGGTCCGATGCTCGGGGCGACGAAAATCACGTCGGGTGCACGCCCGCGACCACTGACAATGGACGGATGCTCTCGACGTACAGACCCGTGCTGCGCCTGCCCGGCGTCGCTCGGCTGTACCTCGTCGGCATCGTCGCGCGGATGCCCTCGTCCATGGTGGGCGTGGTCCTGACGCTGCACGTGGTGTCCACGCTCGACCGCGGCTACGCCCAGGCCGGCTTCGTCGTCGGTGCGGCGACCGTCGGCTCCGCGATCGGAGCACCGTGGCGCGGCCGGCTCGTCGATCGCGTGGGCCTGCGGCGCGCGATCGCGCCTTCGGTGCTCGTGGAGTCGGCGGTGTGGCTGACGGCGCCCCACCTCGGCTACGAGGCGCTGGTCGTCGCGGCGTTCGTCGCGGGTCTCTTCCTGGTCCCGGTGTTCTCGGTCACGCGGCAGTCGCTGTCGGTGCTCGTGCCGGCCACGCTGCAGCGGTCGGCGTTCGCGCTCGACTCGGTGTGCGTCGAGCTCACGTTCATGCTGGCCCCGGTGCTCGGCGTCGTGCTGGCCACGCAGATCTCGACGAGCGTCGCGCTCACGATCGTCGGTGCGCTGACGGTCGCCGCGGGCCTGCTGCTGATGTGGGCGAACCCGCCGACGCGCTCGAACCACCCGCCGGAGGTCCCGACGCAGGCCTCCGCGCCGGTCGCCGAGACCGAGAGCGGGCGCCTGCTGACGCCCGCGCTCCTGGTGGTGCTGCTCGCTGGCGTCGCCGCGGCGTTCGTGCTGATCGGCACCGACGTCGCGCTCGTCGCGGCGCTGAACGAGGCGGGCCGCGCGACCGACGTGGGCTGGATGGTCGCCCTGTGGGCCGGCGGCTCGGTGATCGGCGGGCTCCTGTACGGCGCCTACAAGCGCTCCGTCCCGCCGCTCGTGCTCGTCGCGATCCTGGCGCTCGCCACCGTCCCCGCGGCGTTCGCGCCAGCGCCCCTGTGGCTCGCGCTCGCCGTCGTCGTCGCGGGCCTGCCCTGCGCACCCGCGCTGTCGGCCATCAACGGGACGCTCATGTCGCTCGTCGACGAGTCGCGCCGCGGCGAGGTGATGGGCTGGAGCGGGACGATGTCGACCCTCGGCAACGCGCTCGGTGCTCCGGGCGTCGGCTACGTGGTCGACCGCTCGACGCCCGGCGCAGGGTTCCTCGCGGCCTCGATCGTGGGTGGCGGGATCGCGCTGGCGGGCATCGTGACGCTTCGACTGACCCGCCGCCGTCGCGACGCGCGTGCGTCCGAGCAGACGGGCGAGCTCGTCGACCTGGAGCTGGCCGCCGCGTCGGACGCCGCGCTCCGCTAGCGGCGGGCGCGGCACTCGTCGGACAGACGCCCGGCTAGACCACCGAACCGGTGAACTTCTCACCGGGCCCGTCGCCGGGCGCGTCCGGGAACGCGGAAGCCTCGCGGAAGGCGAGCTGGAGCGACCGCAGGCCGTCGCGCAGCGAGCGCGCGTGCTGGTTGCCGATGTCGGGTGCGCTCGCGGTGACGAGCGCCGCGAGGGCGGTGATCAGCTTGCGCGCCTCGTCGAGGTCCAGGTACTCGCTCCCGCTGCCGTCGGGTCCGTCCTCGGCCAGGCCGCACTTGACGGCAGCCGCGCTCATCAGGTGCACGGCCGCGGTCGTGATGACCTCGACGGCGGCGACGTCCGCGATGTCGCGGGTGGCGGTGGTGGCGGTGTCGGCGGGCTCGCTCATGCGCCGATTCTCCCACCGCGGCGAAACGCCTGTGGCACGCGCCCGTCGTCTGGCAGCATCGCGCAGGTGACCGAACCTGACGACGACCGCGACTGCGTCTTCTGCGCCATCGTCGCGGGCCGGGAGCGGGCGAGCCTGGTCTTCGAGGACGAGACCGTGGTCGCGTTCATGGATCTCCACCCCGTCACGCCGGGCCACCTCCTCGTCGTGCCCCGCGTGCACGCCGTGGGCCTCGAGGACCTCGACGTCGCCACCGGCGCTCACGTCTGGTCGATCGGGCACGAGCTCGCGCGGGCGCTGCGACGCTCCGACCTGGGTCCCGAGGGGATCAACGTCTTCGTGTGCGACGGTGAGGTCGCGTTCCAGACGGTCTTCCACTTCCATCTCCACGTGATCCCGCGCTACCGGGGCGACGGCTGGCGGATCGTCCCCGCGCCGCTCGTCCGCGACCGGTCGCTCCTCGACGGCGACGCGCTCGCGATCAGGGAGGCCGTCGCGCGTCCGGATGGTCCCGCCCCCATTTAGGAGAACCGGACGGGCCTCTGGTAACCTCGTCCACGACTGATCTGGTCTCGCACGTCTTGCTGCCCACCGGGCGAAGGGCGCAGGGGCCGGATGCACAAGTGGAGAACATCCCACCTGGTACCCACCGCACGGCGTAGCCGCGCAACGGGGCCCGGGTTCCAGTCCGGCTCGTCGGCCCGCCCGACGAGGACGCGTTCCGACCTTGGGGCCGGTTCGCTCGGACCTGGCCTCCGCTCGTGCGATCGCACGACGGAGGCCTTCTTCGTTGCTGCGATGTCACCGAGACGACATCTGAGGAGCACCACATCAGCGAGCCCCGCATCAACGATCGGATCCGCGTTGCCGAGGTCCGCCTGGTCGGCCCCAACGGCGAGCAGGTCGGGATCGTGCGCGTGGAAGACGCCCTGCGCCTGGCGCAGGACGCAGACCTCGACCTGGTCGAGGTCGCACCTGACGCTCGTCCGCCCGTGTGCAAGATCATGGACTACGGCAAGTACAAGTACGAAGCCGACATGAAGGCGCGCGAGGCCCGACGGAACCAGACCAACACGGTCCTCAAGGAGATCCGGTTCCGGCTCAAGATCGACCCGCACGACTACGGCACCAAGAAGGGCCACGTCGAGCGGTTCCTCAAGGCCGGCGACAAGGTCAAGGTCATGATCATGTTCCGCGGTCGCGAGCAGTCGCGCCCGGAGATGGGCGTGCGCCTGCTCCAGCGCCTCGCGGACGACGTGACGGAGCTGGGCTTCATCGAGTCGATGCCGAAGCAGGACGGCCGCAACATGGTCATGGTCCTCGGCCCGACGAAGAAGAAGGCCGACCAGAAGCTCGAGCAGCGCCGTGCCGCCCAGGCCGCAGCTGCCCGCGAGGAGAACGCAGCGAAGGCTGCCGCCGCCGCGCAGGCCGCCGCCGAGGCACCTGCCGAGGCGCCGGTTGCCGAGGCTCAGGCCGCGCCGGCTCCCGCCGTCGAGTCACCGGTCGTCGAGACGCCCGCCATCGAGACGCCCTCTGCCGAGCCCGCGGCCCCCGTGGCCGAGGAGGCGCCGGCCGAGGTCGTCGAGACTCCCGCCCCGGCAGCTCCGAAGGCTCCTGCCAAGGCCGCGACGCCCAAGGCCGCGGCCCCCAAGGCTGC
>JBCECL010000059.1:18161-24478 GCA_039207135.1 Brevundimonas sp. | reverse complement strand
GCCGCGCGTCGTCGCCAGCCCGCCTGACCGCGTTCACCTGGGATTACGCCCGACGACACCCCGGCCCGGCAGGGTCCGGACGACACCCCCGTCACCTGGAGGAACTCGATGCTGCCTGTGCCCCCGCGTCGTCGCGGCCGCACCCTGACCGCGGCGGTCACGCTCGCCGCCGTCGCCACCCTCGGCGCCGCGCCCGCTGCGCACGCCGTCGCCCCCGCCCCCGCGCCGGGCTGGTCCGCCGCCGGCTGGACCGCCCCGACCCCCGACCGGACGTTCCACCGGCTCGCGACCTACCCGGTGTTCCAGAACCGCCCCGCGGGCGCGGCGCTCGCGGACCCGACGGTCGCGGAGATCTCGGCCGTGAGCGAGGACGGCAAGACGTTCGTCCACACCGACGCGCTCGCGCGCCGGATCGGCTTCGTCGACATCACCGACCCCGCCAACCCCGTCGGCGCGGGCACGCTCGACCTCGCGGCAGACCTGGGCGTCGCCGCGCACGCCGAGCCGACCTCGGTGGCGATCGTCGGCGGGTACGTGCTCGTCGTCGTCGACACGAGCCCGAGCTTTACGGCCCCGAGCGGCGTCCTCGTCGTCGTCGACCTGGCCACGCACGCGGTCGTGCGCACGCTCGACCTGGGCGGCCAGCCCGACTCCATCGCCCTGAGCCCGGACAAGACGCACGCGGCGATCGCGATCGAGAACCAGCGCGACGAGGAGCTCAAGCCGGCCGGTGCCGCGAAGAAGGGCGACCTGCCGCAGCTGCCGGGCGGGTTCGTGCAGCTCGTCGACCTGCCGTCGAAGACCGACCCCGCGGGCTGGTCGCTGCGCAAGGTGGACCTCACGGAGGCCGCGCTCGCGGTCGTCGACACCCCGTCCGACCCCGAGCCGGAGTACGTGGCGATCAACCCGGCCGGGACGACCGTCGCGCTGACGCTGCAGGAGAACAACGGCATCGTGCTCATCGACATCGCGTCGGGCGCGGTCACGAGCGTGTTCAACGCGGGGTCGGTCGCGGTCAGCGGGATCGACGTCGCGAAGGACGGCGTCATCAACCAGACCGGGTCCATCCCCGCGACCCCGCGCGAGCCCGACGCCATCGCGTGGCTCGACGCGACGCACGTCGCCACCGCGAACGAGGGCGACTGGAAGGGCGGCACGCGCGGCTGGTCGGTGTTCGACACCGCGACCGGGCTGCCCGTGTGGGACGCGGGCAACTCGCTCGAGCACCTCGCGGTCCGCACCGGGCTGCACTCCGAGGACCGCGCCGGCAAGAAGGGCGTCGAGATCGAGGGGCTCGCGGTCGCGACGCTGGGCGGCACGCCGTACGCGTTCGTCGGCTCGGAGCGGTCGAACTTCGTCGCCGTGTACGACGTCAGCAACCCGCTCGATCCCGCGTTCGTGCAGGTCCTGGCGACGACGAACGGCCCCGAGGGCATCCTGCCCGTGCCGTCGCGCGACCTCCTGCTCGTCTCGAGCGAGACCGACGACGCCACCAAGAACGTGCGCTCCTCGGTGTCCGTCTTCGGTCGGGGCACCGCGTTCGCCTCGGCACCCGCCACGTTCCCGTCGGTGGTCTCCGCCGACGACGCCGGCAGCCCGATCGGCTGGGGCGCGCTCGGCGCGCTGACGCCGGACCGCAGCGACGCCACGCACCTGTGGTCGGCCACCGACGCCGCCTACACCGACACGCGCCTGCTGTCGCTCGACGTCTCGAAGACCCCCGCCGTCATCGACCGCGCCGTGCGCGTGACCGAGGGCGGCACGGGCATCACGCTCGACGTCGAGGGCATCGCGTCGCGCCCGACCGGCGGCTTCTGGCTGGGCGTCGAGGGCGCCACGGGCGCGGCCAACCAGCTCGTGCGGACCGGCGACGACGGCGTGGTCGCCGAGCACGTCGCGCTGCCGGCCTCCGTCACCGCGGGCCTCGACAAGTGGGGCATCGAGGGCGTCACGACGACGACCGACGCCGCGGGCGAGCACGTCTGGGTCGCGCTCCAGCGTGGCCTGTCGACCGACCCGGGCGGCCTGGCCGGCTTCGCGCGGCTGGGTCGGTACGACGTGGCGACCCAGGCGTGGACCTGGTTCGGCTACCCGCTCGAGACGACGTCGGTGAGCGGTGACTGGCTCGGCCTCTCCGAGGTCGTGGCGGTCGACGACGACACCCTCGCGGTCATCGAGCGCGACAAGCTCAACGGCCCCGCGGCCGCGGTCAAGCGGATCTACACGGTCGACATCCCGGCGGACCCGGCGCCCGGCGAGGTCGCCCCGCTGACGAAGAAGCTCGCGCACGACGTGCTGCCGGACCTGCGGGCCACCGCGGGCTGGACGCAGGAGAAGCTCGAGGGCCTGACCATCGGCATCGACGGCCAGGTGTACGCGATCACCGACAACGACGGCGTCCTCGACGCCACCGGCGAGACGGTGCTGCTGCGGCTCGGCAGCAAGGGGCACGTGTTCGGCGCGGCCCCGACCTCGACGGCTCTCGTCGTCACCGGGCCGTCGACCGCGACCGGCACGCAGATGCTGACCGCCACGGTCACGCCTGCGGCCGCCGGCGAGGTCACGTTCCGCGACGGCACGTCGGTGCTGGCCACGGCTCCCGTCACGGCGGGGGTCGCGACGGCCACCGTGGTCCTCGGCGCCGGTTCGCACTCCGTCACCGCGTCGTTCGTGCCGTCGTCGAGCGAGGACTGGACGGCGTCGTCGTCGGCCGCGACCGCCCTGACGATCGCGAAGGACGCGACCACGACCGCGCTGGCTGTCACTGGCGTGCGCGCCTACGGCGCATCGCAGACGCTGACCGCGACGGTGTCGCCCTCCTCGGCGACGGGGTCGGTGACGTTCCGCGACGGCACGCGCGTCCTGGCGACCGCACCGGTGGCCGGTGGGCGCGCCTCGGCGACCGCCGTGCTCGGCGTCGGCACGCACTCGCTCACGGCGACGTTCGTCGCGTCGGGGACGGCGTGGGCGGGCTCGTCGTCCAGCTCGGTCGCCGTGCAGGTCGCCCGCTCGGGCAGCGCGACGAAGGTGAGCCTGGCGAACCGCTCGACGTACGGGAAGGCCGCGAAGGCGACGGTGACCGTCACGGGCACCAGCGCCGCACCCGCCGGGGCCGTCCAGGTCCGGGAGGGACGCACGACGCTGGCCACCGGCCGGCTCGTCGTCTCGGCGCGCACCGGGAAGGCGACCGTCACGCTCCCCGCCGCGCTCGCGGTCGGCAAGCACGCGCTGACCGTCGTCTTCCCCGGGACGACGACCGTCGCGGGCTCGTCGGCGACGACGAGCCTCACGGTCGGCAAGGCGAAGCCGAAGGTCGCGATCTCGGCGTCGTCGTGGACCGTGAAGAAGAACGCGCGGCCGGTGGTCACCGTCACCGTGCGCAACGCGACCACGACGCGGGGGACGGGCGCGACCGGAACCGTCACGGTGAGCGTGAACGGCAAGAAGGTCGCGTCCAAGGTGGTCAGCGGCGGCCGTGTCGTCGTGCGCCTGCCGAAGCTGACGCGCTCGTCGAACGTGACGGCGACCTACTCGGGCTCGTCGTCCTACCTGCGCGCGACCGCGACCCACAAGGTCCGCGTGCGCTGACGCCGGTGCCGGGTGCGTCGCACGGCGCACCCGGCACCTCCGGCATGCTGCTTCCGTGACCTACCGCGTGATGACCGTGTGCACGGGCAACATCTGCCGCTCCCCGATGGCCGAGGTGGTCCTGCGGGCCCGCTTCGAGGCGGCGGGGCTCGACGTGGAGGTCGACTCCACGGGGATCAGCGCCGAGGAGCAGGGCAACCGCATCGACCGCCGTGCGCGAGCCGTGCTCGTCGCGCACGGCTACGACCCCGCCGACGCGCATCGCGCCCGCCGGTTCGACCCGGGCGACCTGGCGTCCCGGGACCTCGTGCTCGCGATGACCGGGCAGCACGCGCGTGCGCTGCGCCGGGCGGCTCCTGAGCTCGACGGCCGCATCGTCCTGTACCGCTCGTTCGACCCGTCCGCGCCCGACGACGACCTCGACCTCGCCGACCCCTGGTACGGCGGACCCCGCGACTTCGAGGAGTGCCTCGAGCAGATCGAGGCGGCGGCCGACGGCGTGGTCGAGCACGTGCGCGCGGCGATGGCCTGACACGACGAAGCCGGCCGCACCCCGAGGGGTGCGGCCGGCCTGTTGGTGACGCGGTCAGTCGACGAGCGCGAGGTCCCGCTCTTCTGCCGCCACGACGGGGGCAGCGGCGGCCGCCGACGAACGGTGCGGCCTGACGGTGAACGCGAGCAGCACCACGGTCGCCGCGATGAACAGCGCGGAGACCGCGAACGCGCGGTCGGCGCCCGCCACGAACGCGTGCTGCGCGATCTGGTCGGCCGTCGTGCCGGTCGGCGTCGCGTTCTTCGCGGCCGAGGTGGCCACGGTGACGAGGATCGCGAGCCCGAGCGACCCACCCACCTGCTGGCTGACGTTGACCAGGCCGGAGGCCGCGCCCGCGTCCTGCGGTGCGACTCCCGCGAGGCCCGCGGCCGTGAGCGGCACGAACGCGAGCCCGTTGCCCGCTCCGAAGAGCAGCAGCGGGACGAGCACCGCGAGGTAGCTCGAGCCGGCGGAGATCTGGGACAGGATCAGCAGGCCGGCGGTCGAGAGCGTCAGGCCGCCGACCATGAGCGTGCGCATGCCGAGGCGCGGCATGAGCGTGGCGCTCACGCGGGACATCACGAACAGCATGAGCGTCAGGGGCAGGAACGCGACGCCCGTGGCGAGCGGCGAGTAGCCCAGGACGTCCTGCAGGAACTGGGTGAGGAAGAAGAACATCCCCATCATCCCGGCCACCAGGAGCAGACGGGCGACCGTCACGGCCGAGCGCTGGCGGTCCGCGAAGAGCCGCAGCGGCGTGATCGGCGACTCCGCGCGGAGCTCGACCAGCACGAACGTGGCGAGCAGGAGCGCGCCGAGCGTGAACGCCGCGATGGTGATCGGGTCGGTCCAGCCCTCGGTCGCGGCGCGCACGAACCCGTAGACGAGGGACGTCATGCCGATCGTCGACGTCGTGGCGCCCATGAGGTCGAAGCGCGCGCGGTGGCGAGGCGTCTCGGGCAGCACGAGGCGCGCGAGGATGACCAGCGCGATGCCGATCGGCACGTTCACGAAGAGCACCCAGCGCCACGACACCCACTGCGTGAGCATGCCGCCCGCGATGAGGCCGAGAGCCGAGCCGCCGATCGAGACGGCGGAGTAGTAGCCGATGGCGCGCGTGCGCTCGCGGCCGTCGGGGAACCGGGCCATGAGCAGCGCGAGGCCCGAGGGCGCGGCGAGGGCAGCGCCGACGCCCTGCAGCGCGCGGGCGGACAGGAGCTGGCCGGGCGACTGCGAGAACCCGCCGACGAACGACGCGAGCGTGAACAGCCCGACGCCGGCGATGAGCACGCGGCGCCGACCGAGGATGTCGCCGGCGCGCGCGCCGAGGAGCAGGAGCCCGCCGAAGGCGAGCGTGTAGGCGTTCATGACCCAGGACAGGCCCGTGGCCGTGAAGCCGAGCGAGCGCTGGATGTCCGGGAGTGCGACGTTCACGATGGTGGCGTCGAGCACGAGCATGAGCTGGGTGGTGAGGATGGCCGCCAGGACGAGTCGCGGTGAGGCGAGTCGTCCTGGGGAAGTGGTGGGTGCAGACACGCGGACCTCCGCGGCGTAAGATGGGGAAAGTGGAGAGAGCCTCCGGTTGGAACTATACGGAGGGTGCCTCCGTTTAGCAACCGGTTTTGTCATCGACTTTGACGAGGCGGCCCGAGCGGCCGGTGAGGGTGGGGCGCGTGGGGCAGGCAGGCGTGACGACGGAGCCGTCGACGACGAGTGCGCGCCCGTTGCGCGCCGACGCCGCCCGCAACCGCGAGAAGCTCATCGCCGCGGCGCGCGTCATGTTCGACGAGTCCGGCACCGACGTGTCGCTCGAGGAGATCGCGCGGCGCGCCGGCGTGGGCGTGGGGACGCTCTACCGGAACTTCCCGACGCGGATCGAGCTCATCGAGCAGGTCTACCGCCACAACGTCGACGAGCTGTGCGCCTCGGGTGCACGCCTGGGCGAGACGCTGCCGCCGAGCGAGGCCCTGGAGGCCTGGCTGCTCGAGTTCGTCGCCTACGCCGGCACCAAGCGCGGCCTCGCCGGCGCGCTGCGGTCGGCGCTCGGTGACGACGCCTCGACGGTCTTCGCCGACGTGCACGAGAAGCTGCAGACCACGGGCTCGGCGCTGCTGGGCGCCGCGCAGGCCGACGGCAGCGTGCGGTCCGACGTCGAGACGATGGACGTGCTGCGCGCGGTGAGCGGCGTGTGCGTCGC
>JBCECL010000059.1:5706-18061 GCA_039207135.1 Brevundimonas sp. | reverse complement strand
TGGGTGAACAATGACCCGCGTGAAGGTCGCCACGAGAGCCCACGTCCCGCCGTTCGCCGTCATGGAGATCCTCGCCGCGGCCAACGCCCGGCGCGCCGCCGGTGAGCACGTGCTCAACCTGTGCGCCGGCGAACCCTCGACGGGCGCCTCCGACGTGGTGCGCAACCGCGCGATCGAGCTGCTCACGGCGGGCGACCTCGGCTACACCGAGTCGCTCGGTGCTCCCGGGCTGCGGGCGGCGATCGCCCGGCACTACGCCGACTGGTACGGAGTGGAGCTCGACCCGGCGCGCGTCGCGGTGACGACGGGCTCGTCGGGCGGATTCATGCTCGCGTTCCTCGCGGCCTTCGACGTCGGCGACCGCGTCGCGCTCGCCCGGCCGGGGTATCCCGCGTACACCAACATCCTCGCCGCGCTCGGCTGCGAGGTCGTCGAGCTGCCGTGCGGGCCGGAGACGCGCTACCAGCCGACCGTCGCGCAGCTCGAGGCGCTCGACGAGCCGGTCGAGGGGCTCGTGATCGCCAGCCCGGCCAACCCGACCGGCACGATGATCGATGCCGGCGAGCTCGCGGCCCTCGCGCAGTGGTGCGGCGAGCACGGCGTGCGGCTGGTCAGCGACGAGATCTACCACGGCATCACGTACGGCTCGTCGTCGGTCGCAACGGCAGCGCACTACCTCGACCGCGGCGCGATCGTCGTGAACTCGTTCTCCAAGTACTGGGCCATGACCGGCTGGCGGCTCGGGTGGCTGGTCCTGCCCGACGACCTCGTCGCGCCCGTCGACGCGCTCGCCGGCAACGTCGCGCTCTGCCCGCCGGCGCTCGCGCAGCACGCGGGCGTCGCGGCGTTCAGCCCGGACGGGATGGCGGCCGCGCGGGAGAACGTCGAGCGGTACGCGGCCTCGCGTGAGCTGCTGCTGTCGCGGTTGCCGTCGTTGGGGTGGTCCCGGGTCGCGCCGGCGGACGGTGCGTTCTACCTCTACGCCGACATCTCGTCGTCCGGCCTCGACTCGGTGACGTGGTGCGCGCGGCTGCTCGACGAGGCCGGCGTCGCACTCACCCCCGGCACCGACTTCGACCCCGTGGACGGGCACCGGTGGGTGCGGCTCTCGTTCGCCTCGTCGGTCGAGGTGGTGCGCGAGGCCGTCGACCGGATCGTCGCGTGGCAATCGGATCTAGGTTGAGATCGTGATCCCGCTCGTCGAACCCGGCCCGCCGCTCACGCCGGAGCAGGCCGCGCGCGCCTCCCGGCACGTGCTGCTCCCCGGCATCGGCCTGACCGGCCAGCGGCGGCTGCGCGCGGCGCGCGTGCTCGTCGTGGGCGCGGGCGGGCTCGGTGCGCCCGTGCTGCAGTACCTGGCCGCCGCGGGCGTCGGGACGCTGGGTGTGGTCGACGACGACGTGGTCGACGTGAGCAACCTGCAGCGGCAGGTCATCCACGGCACCCCCGACGTCGGGCGGCTCAAGGTGGACAGCGCGCGATCCGCGCTCGCGGCGCTCGACCCGTCCGTCGTCGTGCTCACGCATCCCGTGCGGCTGACCGAGGCGAACGCCGACGCGATCCTGGGCGACTACGACCTGGTGGTGGACGGGACCGACAACTTCCCCACGAGGTACCTGGTCAGCGACGCGTGCGCGCGGCTCGGGCTGCCGGTCGTGTGGGGATCCGTCCTCCGGTTCGACGCGCAGGTGTCGGTCTTCTGGGAGCGGGCCGGGGTCACGCTGCGGGACCTGTTCCCCACGCCTCCGCCGCCCGAGTCCGTGCCGTCGTGCGCGGAGGCCGGGGTGGTCGGCGCGCTGTGCGGGCAGGTCGGGTCGGTCATGGCGACCGAGGTGGTCAAGCTCGTGACCGGGGCGGGCGAGCCGCTGCTCGGGCGCGTCCTCGTGGTCGATGCGCTGCGCGGCCGGTGGAGCGAGGTGCCGCTCGTCGGTTCCCGCCGTCCCGTGCCCGCCGCTGCTCCTGAGGACGACGACATCCCGTCCATCACGGTCGACGAGCTCGCGGCGCGGCTCGACGAGGTGACGCTCATCGACGTGCGCGAACCGGCGGAGGCCGCGGTCTCCGCGATCCCCGGAGCGCACCTGATCCCGCTCGGGCGCCTGCTCGACGGAAGCGCGGTCGACGAGGTGCCGCGCGGACGGGCCGTCGTGGTGCACTGCGCGGTCGGCGGGCGGTCCGCGATCGCCACCCAGGTGCTGCGCGCGGCGGGCATCGACGCGGTGAATCTCGAGGGCGGCATCTACGCCTGGAACGCCCGCTGAGTCGTGGCAGGATCGGCTCCCGAGCCGAGGAGATCACGCATGCGCGGGTTGGACGAGCACAGGGCGGCAGCCCTCGCGTTGGCGGCCCCGCTCGCGCCCGTCGAGGTCGGCCTCGCCGACGCCCTGGGCCTCGTGCTCGCGGCCGACGTCCGCTCCGACTCGCTGCTCCCGCGCTGGGACAACTCGGCGATGGACGGGTACGCGGTGCGCCGCGCCGACGTCCTGACGGTTCCCGTCACGCTGCCTGTCGTCGCCGAGCTCGCGGCGGGTGCTTCCGGTGCGGTGCGCGTCGAGCCCGGCTCGGTCGCCCGGATCATGACCGGTGCGCCGATCCCGCCCGGCGCGGACGCGGTCGTCCCGGTCGAGCAGACCGACGGCGGGAGCACGCTCGTCGAGCTCCGCGCCGTTCCCGAGCCCGCCGCCCACATCCGTCGGGCGGGCGAAGACGCGGTGCCGGGCGACCTGGTCCTGTCCGCCGGTGACGTGCTCGGCCCGGCCCACATCGGGGCGCTGGCGTCGACCGGCCGCGCGACGGTCTGGGTGCACCGGCGCCCGCGCATCGCGGTGATCTCCACGGGCGACGAGCTCGTCGCGCCCGGCGAGCCCCTGGTCCGCGGCCAGCTGCCCGACTCCAACTCCTGGCTGCTCGCGGCGTGCGTGAGCGAGGCGGGCGCGCAGCCGGTGCGCCTCGGCCCGCGGCCCGACGACCCGGCAGCGCTGCTCGACCTGCTCCTCGCGCTCGACGCCGACCCGCAGATCGACGGCATCGTCACGTCGGGCGGCGTCAGCATGGGCGAGTACGACGTGGTCAAGGCGGCCCTGCTCTCCCAGCCCCGGGTGGAGTTCGTGCCCGTGGCGGTGCAGCCGGGCAAGCCGCAAGGGTTGGGTCGGCTCCCCGCGAGCACCCCGATCTGGACCCTGCCCGGCAACCCGGTGAGCACGTTCGCGTCGTTCGAGGTCTTCGTGCGGCCCGCGCTCCTGCGCATGCGCGGGCTGGCCGCCGTCGAGCGCCCGACCGTGCGTGCCGTCGCCGACGAGGCCTGGCGGACGCCGCCCGGCCGCGCGCAGCTCATGCCCGTGCGGTTCGTCGGGGACGGGCACGTCGTGCCCGCGACCGCGCGCGGGTCGGGCTCGCACCTCGTCGCCCGGCTGGCCCTCGCGCAAGGCTTGGCCGTCATCCCCGCAGAGGTCGACGAGGTCGTCGTCGGTGACCTGCTCCCCGTCCTGAAGGTGGTCCCATGAGCAAGTTCACGCACCTCGACGACGCCGGGCACGCCCGCATGGTCGACGTGACCGAGAAGCAGCCGACGATCCGGTCGGCGACCGCCTCCGGCCGCGTGCTGTGCCCGCCGGCCGTGGTGGCCGCGCTGCGCTCGGGCGACGTGCCCAAGGGCGACGTGCTCGCGGTCGCGCGCATCGCCGGCATCGCCGGGGCCAAGCGGACCGCCGAGCTGCTGCCGCTCGCGCACGTCATCGGCGTGCACGGGGCTGTCGTCGACCTCGCCGTGCAGGACGACGGCGTGCACATCACCGCGACCGTCCGCACGGCCGACCGGACGGGGGTCGAGATGGAGGCCCTCACGGCGGTGTCGGTCGCTGCGCTCGCGGTGCTCGACATGGTCAAGGGGCTCGACAAGTCGGTGTCGATCTCGGACGTGCGGCTCGAGGCCAAGACGGGCGGGAAGTCCGGCGACTGGCGCCGCGCGTGATCGAGTTCGACGCCGTCGTCCTGGCCGGCGGGGCGGGCTCGCGGCTCGGCGGCGTGTCCAAGGCCGACGTCCTCGTCGGCGGCGTCCCGCTGCTCGACCGGGTGCTCGCGGGTCTCTCCGGTGCTGCCCGGGTGGTGGTTGTCGGGCCGCCCGACGTCGCGCGGCCCGATGTCCTGCGGGTGCAGGAGTCGCCTCCCGGTGGCGGACCTGTCGCGGGACTCGCTGCGGGGTTGGCTGTGGGGCAGTCGCCGTTCGTCGTCGCCCTGGCCTGTGACGCGCCGCGTGCGCCGCTCGCGGTCCCGGCGCTGCTGGCAGCCTTGGACGGTGACGGTGACGGTGCTCGGCTGGTTGCCGACGGGCGGCCGCAGCATCTCGTCGCGGTGTACCGCCGGGAGGCTCTCGTCGGCGCGTTCGAGCGCCTGGGCGACCCTTCGGGAGCCTCGATGCGCGCACTCGTGCACGGACTGGCGGTGGTCGACATCCCCGACGTCGACGACCTCGCCGCCGATGCCGACACCTGGCCGGAGGTCCGTCGCCTCGACGCCCGGCTGCGTGGCACGATCGAGCCATGAGCCAGGACCCCCGCCGCGCGCCCGGAGCCGACCTTCCCGCGTGGGTCGATCGGCTGACCACCGAGGTGGGGGTCGATCGCTCGCTCGTCGAGATCGACCGCATCCTCGAGCTGGCCAGCGACGTCGCCCACCAGGTCGCGCGCCCCGCGGTTCCGGTCACGCTGTTCGTCGCCGGGATCGCGGCGGCGGGCGGGACGCCCGAGGACGTCGAGCGGATCCTGCGGATCATCGAGCAGCACGCGGCGCAGTGGGCCGACGGCCTGGAGGGCCCCGCGTGATCACCGTCCGGTACTTCGCCGCCGCGGCCGAGGCCGCCGGGGTGGACACCGAGCAGGTTCCGGCCGGGGTTGTCGGCACGATGCTCGTCGAGCGGCGCCCCGCGCTCGCGGCCGTGCTCGGTCGCTGCGCCCTGCTGGCCGACGGTGTGCGGGTCGAGGTTGACGAGGCCGTCGCGGACGGCGTCACGGTGGACGTGCTGCCGCCTTTCGCGGGCGGCTGACGCGGGGGCCGCACCAGCTGCGCGCGGTTTGGCTGACCGCACGGGTTCGCTGACGCTGCGCGCGGGTTGGCTGACGTTGCGCCGGTCACTGGCGCTCCGCGTCAATGGACGCGTCGCACGGCCTGACCAGCGCACGGCCTGACGCGGCGCACGGCCTGTGGCGCGGCGCACCGGCCGTGCGACGTCTCCGGCTCGGCGGCCGGCTCGCGTGCTTGGGTCAGCCGCCGATCGCGCTCATCGGCCGGTCGGGCTGGTGGAACCCAGGCTCGCCGATGCCGTGCGCCGCGCGCTTGCCGGCGAGACAGCGGCGGAACGCGTCGGCGAGGTCCTCGTCGGTGCCGCCTTCGCGCAGGATCTCGCGCGTGTCGACCTCGGCCTCGGAGAACAGGCACGCCCGCAGCTGGCCGTCGGCCGTGAGCCGCAGCCGGTCGCACGCGGAGCAGAACGGGGCGGTCACGCTCGCGATCACGCCGACGGTCTGCGGACCGCCGTCGACGTACCAGAGCTCGGCCGGCGCGGCGCCGCGGCCCTCGACCTCGGTCAGCGTGAACTCGCTGGTCAGCCGCTCGAGGATCTCGGCCTGCGTGACCATCTCGGTACGGTCCCAGGTGTGGCCGCCGTCGAGCGGCATCTGCTCGATGAAGCGCATCTGGTAGCCACGGTCCACGGCGAACCGCGTCAGCGCGACGACCTCGTCGTCGTTCACGCCGCGCATGGCGACGGCGTTGATCTTGACGGGCTTCAGCCCGGCGGCGTCGGCCGCGGCGATGCCCGCGAGCGTCTCGACGAGCTTGTCGCGCCGGGTGAGCTCCATGAACCGGGCGCGGTCGAGGGTGTCGAGGCTGATGTTCACGCGGCTCAGCCCGGCGTCGCGCAGAGGTGCCGCGAGCGCCGGAAGGCGCAGGGCGTTGGTCGTGAGCGACACCTCGGGCGCGTTCGGCAGCGCGGTGAGGCGGCGGACGATGTCGACGACGTCGACCCGCAGCAGCGGCTCGCCGCCCGTGAGGCGCACCTCGGTGATCCCGTTCTCGACCCCGACGCGCGCGACCCGGAGGATCTCGTCGGTGCTGAGCATCGTCGAGCGCGCGAGCCACGGGACACCCTCGGCGGGCATGCAGTAGGTGCAGCGCAGGGAGCAGCGGTCCGTCAGCGAGATCCGCAGGTCGTGGTGCTGGCGCCCGAACCGGTCGACGAGTGTCATGTCATCCCCACCCACACGTGCGAGCCGTCCGCGAGGACCTCGCGCTTCCACACCGGGAGCTCGGCCTTGACCGCCTCGACGAGCCGACGGCAGGCGTCGAACGCGGCGGCGCGGTGCGCGCTGGCCACCGCCGCGACGATGGCTGCCTCGCCCACCGCGAGGTGCCCCGTGCGATGACTGACGGCGACGCCGAGGACGTCGTCCTCCCCGGCGATGCCTTCGGCGATGCGCTGCAGGACGGCCGGTGCGTCCGGGTGCGCCGAGTAGTCCAGCGCGGTGACCGTTCCCTCGACCGACGGGTCGTGGTCACGAACGAGTCCGGCGAACGTCGCGACCGCGCCCGCGGTCGGCCCGCTCACATGTTCCACGTGAAACAGCAGGTCGAGGGGCTCTTCCTGGAGGCGCGCGATCATCGGTGGTCGCCACCTTCGAGCTGGTCGAGCAGGTGCGGGAGCAGCGGGAGCAGCACGTCCAGCCCCTCGGCGACGCCACCCGGCGAGCCGGGAAGGTTCACGACGACCGCACCGTCGGCCGTCACCCCGGCGAGGCCGCGAGAGAGGACGGCGGTGGGCACGCCGCCCGAGCGCCTCAGCAGCTCGGGGATCCCCGGCAGCTCGCGCACCAGCAGCGGGCGGGTGCCCTCGGGCGTCTCGTCGCGTGGACCGACACCGGTGCCGCCCGAGGTGATCACGACGTCCGCACCGATGGCGGCCCGCACGGCCGCTGTCACCGACGCGGCACCGTCGGGGACCACGCGCACGTCCACGTCGAAGCCCGCCGCCTCGAGGCGCGACCGCGCCGCGGGGCCGGAGCGGTCCTCGCGCACGCCCGCGGCCGAGCGGTCGGAGACGACCACCACGACGGCGGTGCGAGTGGCTGGCACGCCGCAAGGGTAACCACGCCTGCGGCATGGCGACCAAGCAGTTCGGGGCCTGTGGATGACGGGCGAGGCGAGGGGCCGATCCTGGCTAGCGTCCGCTGATCGAAGGGGGGCCGGATGCGGACCAGACTCACGGTGATCGACGCCGCCGGCGACGCGTGCGATGTCGTCGTCACGACCGACGCGGGATCGACCGTCGGGGACGTCGCCGACGCGCTCGCGGGCGGTGGCGGCGAGCTCACGCTGCACGTGGTCCACCCGGGCGACGAGGCGGGGTGCGTGCTGCCGAGGGCGGCGATCGCGGCCGAGGTCGGTCTGCGTGCCGGTTCGACGGCGTGGCTCGTGGAGCCCGCGGCCGACGCCGTCGCGGGTGCCCGGCTCCAGGTCGTCACGGGGCCGGCGGCGGGTCTGGACGTCGAGCTCCCCCGTGGGACGGCGACTCTGGGTCGCGGCGAGGACAACGACGTGCGGCTCGACGACCCGATGGTGTCGCGCACCCATGCTCGCGTGCTCGTGGGTGGGCACGTCGAGATCGTCGATGCGGGGTCGTCGAACGGCGTCGTCGTCGGGGGCGGGCGCGTCGATCGTGCGGTCGTCGGCCCGTCCGACTACGTGCTCGTCGGGGACTCGGTGCTCCGCGTGACAGCCCTGGCGCCCGACGCCCGCGGCGACACCGCTGCCGTGGTTCCTTTCAATCGCTCGCCGCGCGTGCTCGCGCCCTTCCCGGAGCGTGTCGTCGACGCGCCCGCGCCGCCCGAGCCGCCGCCGCCGTCGAGGCTGCCGTTCCTCGCGCTCCTTGCGCCGCTCCTGATGGGGCTCGTGCTGTACGCGGTGATGCGCAGCACGATCACGCTCGTCTTCCTCGCGCTGAGCCCGGTGCTGATGGTCGCGACGTTCGTGGACCGGCGCCGCACGGACCGGCGTCGAGCGCGCGAGCAGGTCGAGGCGTTCGGGGCCACGCTCGACTCGCTCGACGCGGAGCTCGCGGCCGACCGCGCGCGTGAGCGCGGCGCGCGGCTCGCCGAGCACCCGTCTACGGCGGAGGCGACCGCGGCCGCCCTCGACCTCGGCCCGCTGCTCTGGTCGCGCAGGCCCGAGCACGCCGCGTTCGGGACCCTGCGTGTGGGGATCGGTACCGCCGGTTCGCGCACGGCGGTCCGGCTCCCGGGTCGCGGGTCGGCCGGTGCGGACGCCTGGGATCGCCTCGTCGCGCTGCGGGACCGGCACGCCGTGGTGGACGGTGTTCCGATCGTGGCGGACCTGCGCGCCGTGGGGGCGCTCGGGGTCGCCGGAGCCGAGCGCGACGAGCATGCCGGCCGCGACGGCGTGGCGCGGGCGCTCGTCGCGCAGCTCGCGTGCCTGCACTCGCCCGCCGAGCTCGTCGTCGTCGCCTTCGCCGGGACCGGCAGCCTCGCCGCTTGGGAGTGGCTCGAGTGGCTGCCGCACGTCGAGTCCGCGCACAGCCCGCTGATCGGGCCGCACCTCGCGGCGCACCCGGCGACCGCGTCCGCCCTGCTCTCACGGGTCGAGGAGCTCGTCGCTGCGCGGAGGACTGACGTCCTGCCGGCCGTACTGATCGTCGTCGAGGACGACGCCGTGGCGGACCGGGGGCGGCTGGTTCGGCTCGCCGAGACGGGGCCCGCCGTCGGGGTGCACGTGGTGTGGTGCGCGCCCACCGTCGAGCGGCTCCCGGCCGTGTGCCGGGGCTTCGTCGCGATCTCGCCCGACGGTGCGCGCTTCGGCACGGTCGCGGACGGCGCCTGGACCGAGGTCGAGGTCGAGCGGTTGGACGCCTTGACCGCTGAGAGAGTCGCCCGGAGCCTGTCCGCGGTGGTCGACGCGGGCGCGCCGGTGCTCGACGAGACCGACCTGCCGCGCAGCATCGGATTCCTCGCGCTGACGGGCACGGACGTCGCGGACAGTGCGGCGGCGCTGCTGGAGCGGTGGCACGAGACGGGTTCGGTGCTGGATCGGTCACGCCAGGTGCGGCGCCGGACGGACGCCGGGCTGCGCGCCCTCGTCGGGCTCGGGGCGGGCGGCCAGTTCGTGCTCGACCTGCGCGCCCAGGGACCGCACGCGCTCGTCGGCGGCACCACCGGGTCGGGCAAGAGCGAGTTCCTGCAGGCGTGGGTGCTCGCGCTCGCCACGGCGCACAGCCCCGACCGTGTGACGTTCCTGTTCGTCGACTACAAGGGCGGCGCGGCCTTCGCCGACTGCGTGCAGCTTCCGCACTGCGTCGGGCTCGTCACGGACCTCTCTCCGCACCTCGTGCGGCGCGCTCTGACGTCGCTGCGCGCGGAGCTGCGCCGACGCGAGCACCTGTTCAACCGCAAGGGCGTCAAGGACCTGCTCGAGCTGGAGCGCAGCGGCGACGCCGAGACGCCGCCCGCCCTCGTGATCGTGGTCGACGAGTTCGCCGCGCTCGCGGCCGAGGTGCCCGAGTTCGTCGACGGCGTGGTGGACGTCGCGCAGCGCGGCCGGTCGCTCGGCCTGCACCTGATCCTCGCGACCCAGCGTCCGGCCGGCGTCATCAAGGACAACCTGCGTGCGAACACCAACCTGCGGATCGCGCTGCGGATGGCCGACGAGAACGACTCGACGGACGTGCTCGGCACGCCGCTCGCGGCGGGCTTCGACCCCGGCATACCGGGCCGTGGCGCGGTGCGGACCGGGCCCGGACGCGTCTCGATGTTCCAGTCCGCGTTCGCCGGCGCGATCACGACGCGGACGCCGCAGCGGCGGCGGGTCGCCGTGGAGTCGTTGAGCTTCGGGCCGGGCGTCCCGTGGGACCAGGCGCCGGCGGCTGGCACGGCTGACCTTGACGGGCCGACCGACATCGAGCGGGTGGTCCGCGCCGTGCAGGCGGCCGCGCTCGACATCCCGCCGCCCCGGCCGCCGTGGCTTCCGGAGCTGCCGCGACTCGTGGACGTGCACGCGCTCGACGGTGGTCCTGGCGCGATCCCGCTCGGCCTCGCGGACCTGCCTGCCCGCCAAGAGCAGCGGGTCGCCACCTGGCGCCCCGACGACGACGGGTGCCTCGCGGTGTTCGGGACGAGCGGCTCGGGCCGGTCGACCGTGCTCCGCGTGATCGCCGCCGGTGCCGGGCGCGAGCCCTGCCACGTCTACGGCGTGGACGCCGGATCGGGCGGGCTCGCGATGCTCGACGTCCTCCCGTACGTCGGCGCGGTCGTCGACGGCGCCGACACGGAGCGCGTCGTCCGGCTCCTGCGTCGGCTGCGCGAGCTGCTCGACGACCGCGCCACGCGGTACGCCGGGGCCCACGCGGGCACGATCGTGGAGTACCGACGGCTCGCGGCACGGCCGTCGGAGCCGCGGATCGTCCTGCTGCTCGACGGCCTCTCCGCCTTCCGGGACGCGTACGAGGCGGATGCCGGACGCAGCGGCGCCTGGTCCGTGCTGCAACGGCTGGTCGCCGAAGGGCGCCCGGTGGGCATCCACGTGGTGCTCGCCGCCGAGCGGCCCGGCGCGCTGCCCACGTCGCTGTCGGGCAGCGTGCAGCGGCGACTGGTGCTGCGGCAGGCCGACGAGCAGGCGTATGCGCTGCTCGGGGTGCCGAAGGATGTCCTCGGACCGACGTCTGTGCCGGGTCGCGCGGTCTTCGCCGGAGAGGTCGACGAGATCCAGGTGGGCTCGCCGGGCGGCGTGAGCGACCCGGCGGGCCAGGCCGAGGCCCTCTCCGCGCTCGCGTCACGGGCGGTGGTCGCGGAACCGCCCGAGCCGGTGCGACGGCTGCCGACCTTCGTCTCGTCGACCGAGCTGCCGACGCAGGTCGGCGACCGTCCCGTGCTCGGCGTCGCGGACGACACTCTCGAGCCCGTCGGGTTCGAGCCTCGCGGCACGTTCCTGCTCGCAGGGCTGCCCGGGTCGGGCCGGACGACAGCGCTCGCGTCCCTTGCCGCCTCGCTGCGGCGCTGGTCGCCCGAGGCGCGGCGCTACTACATCGGCAACCGCCGCTCCCCCGTGCACACGGGTCCCTGGAGCGAGATCGCGCTCGACGCGGACGACGCGGCGGGGCTTGCGCGCGCGCTCCTGCCGGCTATGACCGCCGCCGCGGCGACTAGCGGGCCGATCGTGGTCGTGGTGGAAGGGCTCGCCGACTTCCTCGGCACCGCGGCCGAGCAGCCGCTCACCGAGGTCGTGCGCGCGGCCCGACGCGGCGAGCACCTGGTCCTGGCCGAGGCCGAGACGGGGGCATGGGGCTCCTCGTGGCCGCTCGTCGCCGACGTGCGCGCAGCACGTCGGGGCCTCGTGCTGCAACCCGATCACCTCGACGGCGACGCGTTGTTCCGCACCCCGTTCCCGCGCATGTCCCGCGCCGACTTCCCCGTCGGACGCGGCGTCTACGTCGAGGCCGGACGGGCCCGTCGGGTGCAGGTCCCCGTGCACGACTGAGCCTGTGGAAAACCCGGACGAAGCGGACACGATCCGACCTACGGTGCAGCGCAGGCGGAACCGCCGCCACCAAGACACCCCACCGGAACCACAGGAGGATCCATGACCAACCTGAACGTCTCCTACGGCGAGATGCGCGACGCGGCCACCCGGCTCAGCGCGGGGCAGGACGAGATCACCACCAAGCTCAACGAGCTCAAGGGCTTCATCGACGGGCTCGTCTCCTCGGGCTTCGTGACCGACCAGGCGTCGGTCTCGTTCGGTGAGTCGTACGGGAAGTTCTCGCACGGCGCCACGGAGCTGATCGGTGGCCTGTCGAGCCTCGGCGACTACCTGCGCAAGGCGTCGGACGCGCTCGAGGACACCGACAAGCAGCTCGCCGCCGCGCTGCGCGGCTGACTCTCGCCAGTCACGAAAGGGGGATCGAGATGGGTGACCGGCTGACGGTCGACACCGCGAGGCTGCGCGACGCGGGCGCGGCCCTGCGGGCCGTGGCGAGCGAGTTCGACGGGGCGAACGCGCACAGCGACACCGCGGCGGACGCGGTCGGTCACGACGAGCTCGCGTCAGCGGTGCGCCACTTCGCGCGCGGCTGGGACGACCGCCGGTCGGAGATGGTCCAGGACGTCGCCTCGCTCGCGCAGTCGTGCGAGGGGATCGGTGAGGGCTTCGAGGACCTCGACGCGCAGTTCGCCGCCGCGCTGCGCGGTGACGCGTGAGCTCGCAGAACGACGAGGCGGTCGACGAGGCCGTCGGCGCGCCGCTGACCGGCGATCCCGTCGCCGTGCGGCGCAGCGCGCAGCGGTACGCGGCGGTCGCG
>JBCECL010000059.1:0-5606 GCA_039207135.1 Brevundimonas sp. | reverse complement strand
CTGCACGACGGTCTCGACGACGGCTGGTGGCAGGACTGGGGAAAGGCGGTCCTGACGACCGTCGCCGCCGTGGCCGACGTCGTCGCGAATGCGTGCGGGCTTCTCGCCCTCGCGTTCTGCTGGGTACCTGGCCTGGGCGAGGTGTTCGCGCTCGCGGCGTTGCTCGCCGCCGCGGTCAAGCTCGCCGCGGACGTCGTGCTCGCGTCGACCGGCGACGACGTGACCTGGGCCGACGTCATCTGGGATGGGGTCGGACTGATCCCGGGCGGGCTGGGCAAGGGCGCCGGGACGATGGCCCGGACGACGACCAGGGCCGCCGCGGGCACCGCGCGACGCGAGGCAGGCCGGATCGCGAGCAAGGCGCCGGGGCTCCGCCCGCCGGGCGTCCTGGGTGAAGGTGCGTCGTCGCGCGACGTCATGCACCGGCTGCTCGGTGACTCCTGGACGGGCATGTCGAGGCGGGAGGCCATCGACGCGATGGGCGGCGCGAGCGGCAGGCGGGCGTTCGCCGACATGCTCGACCCACGGGTCGAGCTGCGGGCGGTCAAGGACACCCGCGGGATTCGCCGGACCAAGCCGCTGCGCGAGTGGTGGGCCGACAGCCGGGGCGCGACGTTCGCGGTCCGCATGCTCGGAGACCCCGAGCTCGCGAAAGACCTGTACGCCGTGAAGAGCATCTCGCCCGTGCTTCTCGCCGCGTCGCACCAGATGGCGACCGCCGTACGCACTGCACGCACCTGGCGCCGGGTAGCCGCCGGCGCGTACGGGTTGACCGCGGTGGATGCCGTCGCCGGTCCGCAGGACCTCGCGGACTGGGCGTTCGGCGACGCCGACTACGCACCCGGGAGCTATCACGCGATCCAGAGCCTGTGGAACATCCACCAGGACGGGGATGCCCGCCGAGTGCTTCACCTCGGCCCGGTGAAGGCATGACGCGCGACTCCGCGTCGGTGCGTGACGAGGTCGAGCCCGAGCTGATGCCCGTCGAGCTGTACCTGCCCACGGGGTGGTGGCTCGTCGACGTGCGGTCGAAGCGCGCGCGCGACCACTCGATCAGGACGCTCGTGGAGTCCAGGGTGGGCCGCGCCGACGACCACGCGAAGCTCCGTGCCGAGCTGCGGGCGGAACTCGGCCGACAGGCTCAGGACGCGATGCGGGCGGGTGCGTTCCTGCTGGCCATCTCCCTCATGGAGCACGACGAGATCGGGCTGCCCGCCGCGCTCGCCGGGTACCGCGTTCCGCGCTCTGGCGGCGGCGAGCTTCGATCGCTGCAGGCGGCGATCGGCCCGCACGAGTCCGTCGAGCTGGTCGAGGCCGAGCGAGGCGACGTCCTGCGCACCACGTCGACGAGCGACGCCCGGCTCGATCCCAACGGGCCGCAGGTGCCGATGTTTCGCGCCGACTACTGGCTCGACCTGCCGGGCACGAGCGACCTCGTGCTCCTGGTCTTCACGACCCCGCTGGTCGAAGCGGCCGAGGCGTTCCTCGACCTGTTCGACGCCATCGCGGCCACCGTCGCGGTCTCACCCCATGACCACGTTCCACTCCGCACACCCGACGACACGAAGGACCTCTCATGAAGACCACCGCACGTACCTGGCTCGTCCGCGCCGCCATCGCCCTCGCGGCCGTCCTGTGGGTCGCCAGATGGTTCCTGCGCCGAGCGCACGACGACAACCCGGCACCCTGGAGCCTTGTCGTCCCGACCGTGGTCGTGACGCTCGCCGCGGCCGGCGCAGTCGCGGTCGTCCTGGCGCGCCGCAGCCGCGCACTGCACGACGAGGTTCGTCGCCAGCGCCCGCACCATCGGATCGCGTCGGGGTGGTCGGACGCCTCGCTCGGACCGACGCTGGCGCGACTCGGCGTGCAGGCCAGGTTCCGGCGCCTCGGCGGAACGCCCGTCGTGCTCGCGTGGTCGCCGGACGGGATCGAGCTGTGGCGCGCCGGATCGGCTCTGGTGACGACGGTGCCGTGGGCGGACATCGCCGACGTGGTGGTCGGCACGGGCACCGCCGGGGCCATGCCGCGCGACGCCGTGGCGATCGAGCTGCACGCGGGCCTGCCGCTCGTGGTGGTGCCCGCGAAGAACGAGGCGGGTGGGCTCGTGCCGGCGTCGGCACCGCAGACGACCGCGCTCGCGACGGAGCTGGCCGCACGCCTGCGCGCTGCGGCGGGGAGCCGCTGACGCCGCGGCACTGCCCCGCGGGCTGGGGTGCCGACGTCGGTGAAGCGGCGGCGCCGGCCCGTGGCGCCGGGGTACGGACGCGCGGTGTCATGCGGCATCGCGGCAGGTACCCTGGCGCCACAACTGAACACGCTGCTCGAACCGCGGCGGGAGAGCTCCCGCTGATCGCGCCCGACGAGGCGCGGACGGTCGGGACGCCGAAGGAGAAACCTCCCCGGGAAACTCTCAGGCCCCTGTACCGCCGCGGCGAGGCAACTCTGGAAAGCGGCTCGCAAGAGCCCACCGACGGTGCAAGCCGGCGCGCCCCGAGCCTCTCGCGAACCCGCGAGCGGCGTGGCGGACCGGCAAAACTCTCAGGTCGTGCGCGCGTGCACGGATGACAGAGCGGGGAGCCCACCGTCCGTCCCGGCGTCTGCCGGGCGAGCCCCAGCGGAGCAGCACGTGACGAATCCCCAGTTCATCCCGCCCATCAACGCGGACCACGCCGAGTCGGTCGCCGTCACCGCGGTCGAGCACACGCCCGCCGCCGTGGACTTCTCCGACCGGCACATCGGCCCTCGTGGCACCGAGACCGCTCGGATGCTGGCGACCGTGGGTTACGAGAGCCTCGACGCGCTGGTCGACGCCGCGGTGCCCGCGAGCATCCGCAGCGACCGACCGCTGGACCTGCCGGCAGCCCGCAGCGAGGTCGAGGTGCTCGCCGCGCTCCGCACGATCGCGGGCAAGAACCGCGTGCTGCGGCAAATGATCGGCCAGGGCTACTCCGACACGATCACGCCCGCGGTGATCCGTCGCAACGTGCTCGAGTCCCCTGCCTGGTACACGGCCTACACGCCGTACCAGCCGGAGATCAGCCAGGGTCGCCTGGAGGCCCTGCTCAACTTCCAGACGATGGTCACGGACCTCACCGGCCTCGACATCGCGAACGCGTCGCTCCTCGACGAGGCCACAGCGGTCGCCGAGGCCGTCGCGCTGATGTGGCGCGGCCAGCGCAACAAGGCGGGCACGGTCGTGCTCGACGACCAGCTGTTCGCGCAGTCGCTCGCGGTCACAGTCGGCCGCGCGGAGGCGATCGGCCTGCCGGTCGTCGTCGCGGACCTGAGCCAGGGGCTTCCGCAGGTCGAGGGCGACCTCATCGGCGTCGTGATCCAGCAGGTCGCCGCGTCGGGCGAGGTTCGTGACCTGGCACCCGTGATCGCCGAGGCCAAGGCGCAGGGCGCGCTCGTCACCGTCGCCGCCGACCTGCTCGCGCTCACGCTCCTGACGAGCCCGGGCACGCTCGGCGCCGACGTGTCCGTCGGTTCGGCCCAGCGCTTCGGCGTCCCGCTGTTCGGCGGCGGCCCGCACGCCGCCTTCATGGCGGTGCGCACCGGGCTCGAGCGGATGCTGCCCGGCCGCCTGGTCGGCGTGAGCATCGACGCCGACGGCGCCGCCGCGTACCGGCTCGCGCTGCAGACCCGCGAGCAGCACATCCGCCGCGAGAAGGCCACGAGCAACATCTGCAC
The DNA here is from genome assembly GCA_039207135.1 of Brevundimonas sp. GTDB lineage: Bacteria > Actinomycetota > Actinomycetes > Actinomycetales > Cellulomonadaceae > Cellulomonas. The sequence continues at coordinate 1,916 of JBCECL010000059.1, read as the reverse complement.
CGCGCAGGCGCTCCTGGCCATCGTCGCCTCGATGTACGCCGTCTACCACGGCCCCGACGGCCTGCGCGCGATCGCCGAGCGCGTGCACGGTCAGGCGCGGTGGCTCGCGAAGGCGCTGGCCGACCACGGTGTCGAGGTCGAGCACGCGGCCTACTTCGACACGATCCGCGCGGTCGTCCCGGGCCGTGCTCGTGACGTCGTCGCGGCCGGCGTTCGCCAGGGGGTCAACCTGTGGGCGCCCGACGACGACCACGTCCAGATCGCGTGCGACGAGGCGACCGACGAGGCCGCAGCCCACGCCGCGTTCCACGCCTTCGTCGTCACCGGCGTGACGAGCATCGAGGCGGACGCGAACGGCAGCCGCCACTTCGTCGTGACGAGCGCCCAGGCGGCGCCGCTCCCGGCGTCGGCCCGCCGCACGGACGCGTACCTCACGCACCCGGTCTTCCACCTGCACCGCTCCGAGACCGCGATGCTGCGCTACCTGCGCAAGCTGTCCGACAAGGACCTCGCGCTGGACCGCACGATGATCCCGCTGGGCTCGTGCACCATGAAGCTCAACGCGACGGTCGAGATGGAGCCCATCTCCTGGCCCGAGTTCGCGAGCATCCACCCGTACGCCCCGGCCGACCAGACGCAGGGCTACGCCGAGCTCGTCACGCAGCTGCAGGACTGGCTCGCCGAGATCACGGGCTACGCCGCGGTGAGCGTCCAGCCGAACGGTGGCTCGCAGGGCGAGTTCGCGGGCCTGCTGGCGATCAAGGCCTTCCACGAGGCGAACGGCGAGCACCGCGACATCTGCCTCATCCCGGCGAGCGCGCACGGCACCAACGCGGCGTCTGCGGCGCTCGCGGGCATGCGCGTCGTCGTCGTCGCGACCGCCGACGACGGCGAGATCCAGCTCGACGACCTGCGCGCCAAGCTCGAGCAGCACGGCCCGAGCGTCGCGGCGATCATGATCACCTACCCCTCCACGCACGGCGTGTACGAGGAGCACGTGCGCGAGGTCTGCGACCTGGTGCACGCGGCGGGCGGTCAGGTCTACATCGACGGCGCGAACCTCAACGCGCTCGTCGGCCTCGCGCGGCCGGGTGAGTTCGGGGGCGACGTCAGCCACCTGAACCTGCACAAGACGTTCTGCATCCCGCACGGCGGAGGCGGCCCGGGCGTCGGTCCGGTCGCCGTGGCCGCGCACCTCGCGCCGTACCTCCCGGGCGACCCGACGCCGGGTGCGACGAACACGGTCGCGCCGGTCAGCGCCGCGCCCTGGGGGTCGGCCGGCATCCTGCCGATCTCGTGGGCGTACGTCGCGCTGATGGGTCCGGACGGGCTCAAGACGGCGACCGAGACGGCTGTGCTGGCCGCGAACTACCTGGCCAAGCGCCTGCACGATCACTTCCCCGTGCTCTACACGGGTCCGGCGGGCCTGGTCGCGCACGAGTGCATCCTCGACATCCGCGACATCACCAAGGCCACGGGCGTGACGGCCGAGGACGTCGCCAAGCGGCTCATGGACTACGGCTTCCACGCCCCCACGCTCAGCTTCCCCGTCGCGGGCACGCTCATGATCGAGCCCACCGAGTCGGAGGACCTGGGCGAGCTGGACCGTTTCGTCGACGCGCTCGTCGCGATCCGCAAGGAGATCGACCAGATCGCCGACGGCACGTGGCCCGTCGAGGACTCGCCGCTGCGGGGTGCCCCGCACACCGCCGCGTCGGTATCGTCGGACGTCTGGCAGCACGCATACGGACGCCAGACCGCGGCGTTCCCCGTCGCGAGCCTGCGCGCCGGAAAGTACTGGCCGCCCGTGCGCCGCATCGACGGGGCGCGCGGTGACCGTAACCTCGTGTGCTCGTGCCCGCCGGTCGAGGCGTTCGCAGAGTGATGGCTGGCAACGTGGAGGCAGGCACCGTGGA
>JBCECL010000058.1:0-25208 GCA_039207135.1 Brevundimonas sp. | reverse complement strand
GTCTGCGACAAGGGCGGCGAGTGCCCGCTGCAGAACCAGGCGATGACCAACGGGCGTGCGACCACGCGGTTCGTCGACGTCAAGCGCACGTTCCCCAAGCCGATCGCCGTCTCGACGCAGATCCTGCTCGACCGCGAGCGGTGCGTGCTGTGCCAGCGGTGCACGCGGTTCTCCGAGGAGATCGCCGGCGACGTGTTCATCGACCTGCAGAAGCGCGGGGCGAACCAGCAGATCGGCACGTTCGACACGCAGGTCCTCGGCTTCGCGGGCGACGTGCCCACGGGGGCCTCGACGCTCGACACGAGCGGCAAGCCGTTCGCGTCGTACTTCTCGGGCAACACCGTGCAGATCTGCCCGGTCGGCGCCCTCACGAGCGCGGCCTACCGCTTCCGGTCGCGCCCGTTCGACCTGGTCTCCACGCCCGGCATCTCGGAGCACGACTCCAACGGCTCCGCGATCCGCATCGATCACCGCCGCGGCGTGGTGCTGCGCCGGCTCGCGGGCGACGACCCGGCCGTGAACCAGGAGTGGATCAGCGACAAGGACCGCTTCGCCTTCACGTGGCAGTCGGCCCCCGACCGCATCACGACCCCGCTCGTGCGGGCACGCAACGAGGACGGGTCGCGCGGCGAGCTCGAGCCCACGAGCTGGGTCGAGGCGCTCGGCGCAGCGGCGGCCGGTCTGCGCGCGGCGGGTGCCGTCGGCGTCCTGCCCGGTGGCCGGCTCACGCTCGAGGACGCGTACGCGTACTCGAAGTTCGCCCGCGTCGCGCTCGGCACCAACGACGTCGACGGCCGCGCTCGCCCGCACTCCGACGAGGAGGAGGCGTTCCTCGCGCACCGCGTCGCCGGACGCACGCTCGAGGTCACGTTCGGCGACCTCGACCGCGCGCCGGCCGTGCTGCTCGTGGCCCTCGAGCCCGAGGAAGAGGCGGGCATCCTGTTCCTGCGCCTGCGGCAAGCCGTGACGCACCACCGCGCCAAGGTCGTCTCCGTCGCCGCGCTCGCGAGCCGCGGCGTCGAGCGCCTGTCCGGCACGCTGCTCGCCGCGGCGCCCGGCACCGAGGCCGAGGTGCTCGACGGCATCGTCGCGGACGCTTCCGACGAGTTCGGCGAGACCGCCGCCCTCCTGGCGGGCGACGGCGCCGTGATCCTCGTCGGCGAGCGCCTCGCCGGCGTGCCCGGCGGCTTCACCGCGGCTCTCGCTCTCGCGGAGCGCACGGGCGCCCGCCTCGCATGGGTCCCGCGTCGTGCGGGGGAGCGGGGCGCCGTCGAGGCCGGCCTGCTGCCGACCCTGCTGCCCGGCGGCCGGACCGTCGCTGACGGCGCGGCCCGGGTGGACCTCGCGGCCGCGTGGGACGTCGAGTCGCTCCCGTCGGCGCCCGGACGCAGCACGAGCGCGATCGTCGCCGGAGCGCGCGACGGGAGCCTCGGCGGGCTGCTCGTCGGCGGTGTCGAGCTCGCGGACCTGCCCGACCCAGCCCTGGCGCGCGACGCGCTCGACCGGGCCGGATTCGTCGTCTCGCTCGAGGTGCGCGCCTCCGAGGTCACCGACCGGGCCGACGTCGTCCTGCCCGTCGCGCCGCCCGTCGAGCGCGGCGGGACCTACGTGACGTGGGAGGGGCGCCCGCGCCCGTTCCCGCAGGCGCTCGTCTCGCACGCCCTGCCGGACCACCGCGTGCTCGACCGCCTCGCGGCCGAGCTGGGCGTGGAGCTCGGCCTGGCCACCCTGACCGACGTGCACGCCGAGCTCGACCAGATCGGCGGCTGGGACGGAGCGCGCGCGAGCGCACCGTCGGTCGCCGCCGACGAGCCTCCCGCGGTCGCGCCGGGCACCGCGGTGCTCGCGACCTGGCACCAGCTGCTCGACGCCGGTCGGCTCCAGACGGGCGAGCAGCACCTGGCCGGCACGGCGAAGCGGCCGGTCGCGCGGATCTCGGCGACCACGGCGGACGCCGCCGGCGTCGTCGACGGCGGCGCGCTCGCGGTCAGCACGGACGCGGGGACGATCACGCTCCCGGTGGCCGTGACGGACATGCCGGACCACGTCGTCTGGCTGCCCACGAACTCGCACGCGAGTGCGGTTCGGGACACCCTGCACGCAGACGCGGGCGCACTCGTGCGCATTGCCGCAGGAAGCACGGAGGTGGCGTGATGCTCACCGAGGCCATCGCACCGGTCACGGCCGACTTCAGCAACGACACCTGGTGGCTGTGGGTCATCAAGGCCGTCGCGATCATCGTGTTCCTGCTGACCAGCGTGCTGTTCGCGATCTGGTTCGAGCGCAAGGTCGTCGCGCGCATGCAGGTGCGCCCCGGACCCAACGTGCACGGGCCCTTCGGTCTGCTGCAGTCGCTCGCCGACGCCATGAAGCTCCTGTTCAAGGAGGACATGACCGTCACGGCGGCGGACAAGGTCGTCTACGTCGTCGCGCCCATGATCGCGGTGTTCTGCTCGCTGCTCACGTTCGCCGTGATCCCGCTCGGGCCGTCGGTGAACCTGTTCGGTCACGAGACCCCGCTGCAGCTGACCGACTTCCCGGTCGCCGTGCTCTACATCCTCGCGTGCGCGTCCGTCGGCGTGTACGGCATCGTGCTCGGCGGCTGGGCCTCGAACTCGACGTACCCGCTGCTCGGCGCGGTGCGCTCGACCGCGCAGGTCATCTCCTACGAGCTCGCGATGGGCCTGTCACTGGTGAGCGTGTTCCTGCTCGCCGGCTCGATGTCGACGTCGCAGATCGTCGACTCGCAGAACAAGATCTGGTGGGTGCTGCCGCTGCTGCCGGCGTTCATCATCTACGTGATCTCGATGGTCGGCGAGACCAACCGGTTGCCGTTCGACCTGCCCGAGGCCGAGGGCGAGCTCGTCTCGGGGTACATGACCGAGTACTCGTCGATGAAGTTCGCGTGGTTCTTCCTCGCGGAGTACATCAACATGCTCAACGTCTCGGCCGTGGCGACCACGCTGTTCCTCGGTGGCTGGCACGCGCCGATCGGCATCTCGCAGATCAACGACGGGATGTTCAACGAGGGCTGGTGGCCGGTCCTCTGGTTCCTGATCAAGCTGTGGGCCGTCATGTTCTTCTTCGTGTGGGTGCGTGGCTCGGTGCTGCGGTTCCGCTACGACCAGTTCATGAACATCGGCTGGAAGCGCCTGATCCCGGCCGCGCTCGTCTGGGTCGTGCTCGTCGCCGTCGTCCAGGGGATGCGCACGTTCTGGCACCTCGACCGCTCGGCGCTGTTCATCGCCGCGGGTGCGGTGGGCGTGATCTTCGTGGCCACGCTGCTCATCCCCGAGAAGAAGAAGGTCGCTGCCGCGCCGCCGACCGGCCCCGAGGTCATCGACGCGTTCGCCGGTGGCTACCCGGTTCCGCCGTTGCCGGGCCAGGTGCTGCCACCATCGCCTCGTGCTCAGCGCGTCGCTGCGGCGGCGCTGGCCGGGCCGACCGGCGGACCACAGTCCGACAATCCCGAGACGACCGACGCGGAGGTGCACGGTGGCTGAGCCGCGCAAGAGGCCGGCGAACCCCGGTACGCCGGCCGGACGGGCCACGCCCGCCGGCCGACAGGTCGCCCGCCCGGCGGCCAAGCCCACGCCCAAGTCGGCACCGCCAAGCTCGGCCGTCCAGCCGCGCTCGGCGGCCGGTGACGTCGGCGCGCCCGCGAGCTACGAGCCGCTCATGAAGCCGGCCGGCGGCATCCGCGGCCTGCTCGCTCCGGTGGGCGGGTTCGGCGTGACCCTGTCGAACATGTTCCGGCCGACCGTGACCGAGGAGTACCCCTCGGAGAAGGTCCCGGCCAAGCCGCGCTACCACGGACGTCACCAGCTCAACCGGTACGCCGACGGCCTGGAGAAGTGCATCGGCTGCGAGCTGTGCGCGTGGGCGTGCCCCGCGGACGCGATCTACGTCGAGGGTGCCGACAACACCCCCGACAACCAGCGCTCGCCCGGCGAGCGGTTCGGCGCGGTCTACCAGATCAACTACCTGCGCTGCATCTTCTGCGGACTGTGCATCGAGGCGTGCCCCACCCGCGCGCTGACGATGACCAACGAGTACGAGCTGGCCGGGCCGACGCGCGCGGGCATGATCTGGGAGAAGCAGGACCTGCTCGCCCCGCTCCGCGAGGGCATGCTCGCCGCGCCGCACCCCATGGTCGAGGGCACCACGGACACCGAGTACTACCGGGGCGAGATCTCGGGCCCGACCGACGCGCAGCGCGCGTGGGTGCGTGAGCACCGGCCCGACGACCCGACGCTGCCGGAAGGCGCGGGCATCGACGCCGCGAACGTCGAGGGCGAGACCGCCGCAGAGATGACCCGGCTCGTGGCCGGCGCCAACAAGCAGGGGACACGATGAGCGCCCTGGCACTCGCCGCACCGGCGGTCCTGCCGACCGTGCTGGCAAGTGGATCGCAGACGTCTGGCGCCGAGGAGGCGCTGTTCTGGGTGCTCGCGCCCGTCATGGTGATCGCCGCGCTGGGGCTGCTGTTCGTGCGCAAGGCGGTCCACGCAGCCCTCTGCCTGATCGTCGTGATGATCTCCCTCGCGTTCCTGTACGTCGCGCAGGGTGCGGTGTTCCTGGGCGTCGTCCAGGTGGTCGTCTACACCGGCGCGATCATGATGCTGTTCCTGTTCGTGCTGATGCTCGTGGGCGTCGGCGCGTCGGACTCGCTCGTCGAGACGATCCGGGGCCAGCGCTGGGCCGGGTGGCTCGCGGGCATCGGCCTGGTCGTGGTCGTGGCCGGCGTGCTCGGCACCGCGATCTACCCGGACCCGGTCGGCATGGAGGAGGCGAACGCGGACTCCAACCCCGTCGGCATCGCCCACCTCATCTTCTCCGACTACGTGTTCGCGATGGAGGTCGTCGGGGCGCTGCTCGTCACGGCGGCCCTGGGCGCGCTCGTCCTGACGCACCGGCGCCGGCTCACCCCCAAGCGCGGTCAGCGCGAGCTCGCCGACCTGCGGGTCGAGGGCGGGCACCACCTGGCGCCGCTCCCGGCTCCCGGCGTGTACGCGCGCCACAACGCGATGGACGTGCCGGCGCTCGACCCGTACGGCAACCCGATCGAGTCCTCGGTGCCCCGCGTGCTGCGGGTGCGCGGCCAGGAGGCCGACGCGGCGGAGTACGCCGCGCGCATCGACCGGGTGCTCGCGGGCCGCGCGGCCAAGGATGACAACGTCCCGCCGACCAGCGATCCGGACGGCCAGCAGGTCGGTGCTCCCGACATCGCGGACGCCGTCGCCGGCGTCGATCTCGAGGGGGACGACAAGTGAGCCTCGACCACTACCTGGTGCTCGCCGGGATCCTGTTCTCGATCGGTGCGGCCACCGTGCTGCTGCGGCGCAACGCGATCGTGGTGTTCATGGGCGTCGAGCTCATGCTCAACGCGACCAACCTGCTGCTCGTCACGTTCTCGCGCATCCACGGCAAGCTCGACGGCCAGGTGCTCGCGTTCTTCGTGATGGTGGTCGCAGCCGCCGAGGTGGTCGTCGGGCTGGCGATCATCGTGTCCATCTACCGAACCCGACGCTCGGCCTCGGTCGACGACGTGAACCTGCTGAAGAGCTGAGGGGCGGACCGTGCACACCCTGACGTCCTGGGCGACGAGCGTGCCCTTCACGCTGCCGACCGCCGAGATCACACCGCTCGCGGCCGAGCCCGTCCGCGCGGGCATCTACGCCGTCGCGCCGCTGCTGGTGGGCCTGCCGCTCGCCTCCGCCGCGATCCTGCTGCTGCTGGGTCGCCGCTCCGACAAGTGGGGCCACTGGCTCGGGGTCCTCGCCTCGACCGGCGCCTTCGTCGTCGGCCTGCTCACGTTCATCGCGATGCTCGGCCGCGACTCGAGCCAGCGCGTGCTCGACGTGCGGCTCGGCTCCTGGATCGACGCGGGCGCGTTCCACGTCGACGCGGGCATGCGGCTCGACCCGCTGTCGCTCACGTTCGTGCTGCTCGTGACGTTCGTCGGCACGTTGATCCACATCTACTCCGTCGCGTACATGGACCACGACAAGGACCGGCGACGGTTCTTCGCGTACCTGAACCTGTTCGTCGCGGCGATGCTCGTGCTCGTCCTGGCCGACAGCTACGTGCTGCTGTTCGTCGGCTGGGAGGGCGTCGGCCTGGCCTCGTACCTGCTCATCGGCTTCTGGAACCAGCGCACGCCGTACGCGGTCGCGGCCAAGAAGGCGTTCGTCGCCAACCGCATCGGTGACGTCGGGCTGATCGTGGCGCTCGGGCTGATGTTCGCGACGTTCGGCGGCGTGGACTTCGACACCGTGCTCGGCGCCGACATGTCGGCGGTCAACCAGGCGACCCTGACCGGGGTCGGGCTCATGCTCCTGCTCGCCGCGTGCGGCAAGTCGGCGCAGTTCCCGCTGCAGTCCTGGCTCGGGGACGCGATGGCGGGCCCGACGCCCGTCTCCGCGCTCATCCACGCCGCGACCATGGTCACCGCCGGCGTCTACCTGATCGTGCGGTCGTCGGCGATCTTCGACGCCGCGCCCACCGCGCAGCTCGTCGTGGTCATCGTCGGCGCGATCACGCTGCTGTTCGGTGCGATCGTCGGTTGCGCGAAGGACGACATCAAGAAGGCGCTCGCAGCGTCCACGATGTCCCAGATCGGCTACATGGTCCTCGCGGCCGGCCTCGGTCCCGTGGGGTACGCGTTCGCGATCTTCCACCTCGTCACGCACGGCTTCTTCAAGGCCGGCATGTTCCTCGGCGCCGGCTCGGTCATGCACGGCATGGACGACCAGGTCGACATGCGACGGTTCGGCGGTCTGGCCCGGTACATGAAGATCACCTACGTGACGTTCGGTGCCGGCTGGCTCGCGATCCTCGGCATCCCGCCGTTCTCGGGGTTCTTCTCCAAGGACAAGATCATCGAGTCCGCGTTCATCCCCACCGACGGCCAGACCTGGCGGGCATGGTTGTTCGGCTCGGTCGCGCTCCTGGGCGCCGGGATCACCGCCTTCTACATGTCCCGCCTGTTCTTCATGACGTTCGAGGGCGAGCGCCGCTGGTCGAACAAGACGGACGGCAGCCCGCAGCACCCGCACGAGTCCCCGCGCCTGATGACGTGGCCGATGATCGTGCTCGCAGTCGGCTCGGTCGGGCTCGGCGCGGTGCTCGCGTCGGGCAGCAGGTTCGTCGACTGGCTCGCACCGGTCACCGGCGAGCACGAGCACGGGGAACCGGTCGTGCCGGCCAACGTGCTGGTCGTCGTGACCCTCGTCCTCGTCGTCGCCGGTGCCGTGCTCGCGTGGCGCCGCTACGCGATCTCGACCGTGCCGGTCATCCCGCCGATCGGGACCGCGCTGACCCGCGCGGCCCGCGTCGACCTCTACCAGGACGTCGTCAACGACGCGCTGCTCGTCGAGCCGGGCGTGCACCTGACGCGCTCGCTCGTCTTCGCCGACAAGGCGGTCGTCGACGGCGCAGCAGTGGGCGTCGGCCAGAGCGCCGTCGGCCTCGGCGGGCTCCTTCGCAAGACCCAGACCGGTTACGTGCGTACCTACGCCGCGACCATGCTGATCGGTCTGGTCGTCCTCGTCGCCACCGTCCTGGTCATCCAGAGCTGAGGAGCGCACTACCGATGTCCTCCGACTTCCCCTGGCTGACCGCCCTCATCGTGCTGCCCCTCGTGGGCGCCGCGGTGCTGTGGCTGCTGCCCTCCGGATCCCGGCGTCACGCGCGCACCGTCGCGCTCGCGTTCACGCTCGCCGAGGTCGTCCTCGGCGTGGGCGCGCTGTCCGCGTTCGACACCGGCGACGCTGGCGCCCACCAGCTGCTCGAGACCCACCAGTGGATCCCGTCCCTCGGGGTCTCCTACGCGGTGGGTGTCGACGGCGTGGGCCTCGCGCTCGTGCTGATGTCCGTCGTGCTCGTGCCGCTCGTCGTCCTCGCGGCGTGGCGCGAGCAGGGCTCCGAGGGCGAGTCGAGCAACCGGCTGCGGCACTTCCTGGCCCTGGCCCTCGTGCTCGAGGCCTTCATCGTCGCGGTGTTCGCCGCGCGGGACGTGTTCTTCTTCTACGTCCTGTTCGAGGCCATGCTCATCCCGGTCTACTTCATGATCGGGGCCTTCGGCGGGGCTCAGCGCCGGTACGCGGCGATCAAGTTCCTCATCTACTCCCTGACCGGCGGCCTGATCATGCTGGTCGCCGTCATCGGGCTCTACCTGCAGGGTCCCGGCGGCAAGCAGGGCTTCCTGACGGACAACCTCACGGCGCTGAGCATCGACCCGACGCTCGAGAAGTGGCTCTTCGCGGGCTTCTTCCTCGCGTTCGCGATCAAGGCCCCGATGTTCCCCGTGCACACGTGGCTGCCCGACGCGGCGCAGAACGCGACCCCGGGCACGTCGGTGCTGCTGGTCGGCGTGCTCGACAAGGTCGGCACGTTCGGGATGCTGACCCTGTGCCTGCCGCTGTTCCCCGCGGCATCGCGCTGGGCGGCGCCCTTCGTCATCGTGCTGGCGATCATCTCGATCATCTACGGTGCGCTGCTCGCGATCGGGCAGAAGGACCTCATGCGCCTGATCGCCTACACCTCGGTGTCCCACTTCGGGTTCATCGTGCTGGGCATCTTCGCGTTCACGTCGACGTCCGTCGCGGGCTCGTCGTTCTACATGGTCAACCACGGGCTCTCGACGGGCGCCCTGTTCCTCATCGCGGGCTTCCTCGTGGCCCGCCGCGGGTCGCAGGACATCGCCGACTTCGGCGGTCTGCAGCGCGTGGTGCCCGTGATGGCGGGGACGTTCCTCGTGGCCGGCCTCTCCGCGCTCTCGCTCCCGGGCCTGTCCACGTTCATCTCCGAGTTCCTCGTGCTGGTCGGCACGTTCGCACGGCACCCCGCGGCCGCCATCGTGGCCTCGCTGGGCGTGGTGCTCGCCGCCATCTACGTGCTCTGGACGTACCAGCGGATCTTCACCGGACCGGTGCGCGACGGCCTGGAGTCCATGCCGGACATGCGCACGCGCGAGCGGTGGGCCGTCGCGCCGCTGATCGCCGCGATGATCGTGCTCGGCTTCGTCCCGGGGCCCGCGCTCGACCTGGTTCGTCCGCCCGCGTCCGTCACCCTCGAACAGGTGGGCGTCACCGACCTGCCGGCCGCCGCTGAAGGGAGCAACCCGTGAGCACGTTCACGGCTCCGGACATCGACTGGGCGCACCTGAGCCCCGTCCTGATCGTGCTCGGTGCGGCCGCCGTCGGCGTGCTGCTCGAGGCGTTCCTGCCCGCACGGGTGCGCCGCACGGTGCAGCTCGCGTTCTCGTCGGCCGCGCTCGCCGGTGCGCTCGTGGCCGTCGCGGCGCTGTGGAGCGGCGTGAAGAAGTCGGGCGGCGTGCACGTGCTCGGCACGTCGCTCGTCGTCGACGGCCCGACGCTCGTCCTGCAGGGCACGATCGCCCTGCTCGCCCTCGTCTCGCTGCTGATCATCGCCGACCGCACGAGCACCGGCGAGGACGCGTTCGCGCCGTCCGCGGCCTCGGTCCCGGGCTCGGAGTACGAGGAGACGGCCCGCCGCCTCGGCCTGCAGCAGACCGAGGTCTACCCTCTGGTGCTGTTCGCCACGGGAGGCATGCTCATCTTCCCGGCTGCGGGTGACCTGCTGACGCTCTTCGTCGCGCTCGAGGTGCTCTCGCTCCCGCTGTACCTGCTCACCGCCATGGCCCGGCGGCGCCGCCTGCTCTCGCAGGAGGCGGCGATGAAGTACTTCCTGCTCGGCGCGTTCGCCTCGGCACTCATGCTCTTCGGCATCGGGCTCGTCTACGGCTACGCCGGGTCCCTGAGCTACGCGAAGATCGCCGCGACGACGCCCAACCCGACGGGCACGGACTCGCTGCTGCTGGTCGGCGCGGTCATGGTGCTCATGGGTCTGCTCTTCAAGATCGGCGCCGTGCCGTTCCACTCCTGGACCCCCGACGTCTACCAGGGCGCGCCCACGCCGATCACCGGCTTCATGGCCGCGTGCACCAAGGTCGCGGCGTTCGGCGCGCTGCTGCGGGTCGTCTACACCGTGATCCCGGGCCTGAAGTGGGACCTCGACGTGGTCATGTGGACGGTCACGATCCTCACGATGGTGGTCGGCACGGTCGTCGCGATGGTCCAGACGGACATGAAGCGGCTGCTCGCGTACTCGTCCGTCGCGCACGCGGGGTTCATCCTCACGGGCGTCGTGGCGCTCGACCCGTCCGGCGTCTCGGCGGTGCTGTTCTACCTGCTCGTGTACGGCGCGGCGACGATCGGCGCGTTCGGGGTCGTCTGGCTCGTGCGCGAGCGTGACTCCGACGGCGTCGTGCTCGGCGAGGCGACGCACCTGTCGCAGTGGGCCGGCATCGGTCGACGGCACCCGTGGCTGGGGACGGCGTTCGCGGTGTTCCTGTTCTCGTTCGCGGGCATCCCGCTGACGGCCGGATTCATCGGGAAGTTCGGCGTGTTCTCGGCTGCGGTCGACGGCGGCGCGTGGCCGCTCGCGCTGCTCGGGGTGCTCGCCTCGGCCGGTGCGGCGTTCTTCTACGTGCGCATCGTCGTGCTGATGTTCTTCTCCGCGCCGCCGGCACCCGAGGTGTCGCAGAGCCCGGCCCAGGAGGACGTGGAGCTGAGCGGCGGTGCGAGCCCGGCCGTCGCGACGCTCGTGGCGCAGAAGGCGCCCGCGCTGACGACCACGGTGGTCGGCACGGAGGGCTTCGCGACGGTCGCGATCGGATTCTGCCTGCTCGTCACGGTCGTCCTGGGTGTGTTCCCGACCCCCGTGCTCGACGCGATCTCCAAGATGTCGACGTTCCTCCTGTGAGGTCGGTCGACGGGCTCAACGCGGGATAGGTTCGTCCCGTGACAACGACGACGGCGATCCCGTTGACCGACCCGGTGCTCGCAGAAGCGCTCACCGCCCGCCTCGCGCTGGTCGAGGAGCGCCTGCGTGACGTCGTCGCGCACGCCGACGCGCTCGCCGACACGGCGTCGCGCCACCTGGTCAACGCGGGGGGCAAGCGCCTGCGGCCGATGCTGACGCTGCTGACCGCGGAGCTGGGCGACGGCGCGCGGCGCGAGGTGCTCGACGCGGCGGTCGTGGTCGAGCTGACGCACCTCGCGACGCTCTACCACGACGACGTGATGGACTCCGCGCCCGTGCGCCGCGGTGCACCGTCCGCGCACGAGGTGTGGGGCAACTCGGTCGCGATCCTCACGGGCGACCTGCTGTTCGCGCGCGCGTCCTCCACGGTCGCCGGGCTCGGGCCGGAGGCCGTGCGCATCCAGTCGGCCACGTTCGAGCGGCTGTGCCTCGGCCAGCTCCACGAGACGGTGGGTCCGCGGCCGGACGAGGACCCGGTCGAGCACTACCTGCAGGTGCTGGCCGACAAGACGGGCTCGCTCATCGCGACCTCCGCCCGGCTCGGCGCGATGTTCGCGGGCTGCCCGCCGGCGGTCGTGTCGACCGTGACGGCGTTCGGCGAGCGCATCGGCATCGCGTTCCAGCTCGCCGACGACGTCATCGACCTGACCTCCGAGGGCGCCGTGACGGGCAAGACGCCCGGCACCGACCTGCGCGAAGGCGTGCCGACCATGCCGGCGCTGCTGCTGCGTGCGCGCGCCGCCGGCCCCGACGGGACCGACGACGAGCGCGCGCTGGTCGCGCTGCTCGACTCCGACCTGTCCGACGACGCGGCGCTGGAGCGGGCGGTCGCCGCGCTCGCCGCGCACCCGGTCGTCGACGAGACGCGTGCGCTGTCGATCGCGCACACGCGCGCGGCCGTGGCCGAGCTCGACCCGCTGCCCGACGGGCCGGTCAAGGACGCGCTCGTCTCGTTCGCCGAGCTGTTGGTGCACCGCGCCTCCTGACGCCGCGATCTGGCACGATGTGGCTCCGCGGTCATGGCGACCGCACACCCACCTGGGGGTCATGTGAGCAGCAGCACCTTCGCGGGGATCGGCGTCGCGGTGACGCCGGGAACCGTCGCGCCGGTGGGAGGGCGCCTCGGCGCTTTCCTGATCGACGGGCTCGTCGGCGCGATCGCCTACGGGATCGGGTTCGGCATCGCGGCCGTGCTCGACGACGCCACGCTCGCCCTGGTCATCCCCGCGCTGCTCGTGGTGCTCGTCGGCATCGGGCAGTGGGTCGCGGAGTCCTTCACGGGCGCGACCGTCGGCGCGTACCTGCTCGGCTACCGCACGCTCGCCGTGCGCGACGGGCAGCCTGCGGGTCTGCTCGCGATCCTGCTGCGGATGCTCGTCGTGGCGGCCGGTTCGCTCGTGTGCGGCGTCGGCCAGCTCGTCGTCGTCGTCTCGGGGGCGTGGGACAAGGATCCCGCCCAGCGAGGCTGGCACGACAAGGTGGCCGGGACCCTCGTGCTGCGCGCCTCGGCGCTGCGGCCTCGCCGCGCCGGTGGCGAGGGGGCCTGGAACCAGGCGGTCGAGCGCGCCATCGGCTCGCAGCAGGCCCCCGCGCCGTCTCCGAGCGCCCGTCCGCTTCCGGTCGTGCCGCCGATGCCGTCGCTCGAGCCGAGCCCGGTTGCTCCCGCGCCGATGTACACGGCGGGCGAGGCGCAGGTCGCGGTTGCCGAGCACGCGCCGGCCGCTGCACCGGCCCCGGAGGCGACCCCGGCGCCAGCCCCCACGGCACGCCCGCGCGGCGGCCCGGTCGCGTCCGCGTACCTCGAGCGCCTCGCCGCGGCCGAGGCCGAGACCGGTGACTCGCCCGTGCTCGACGAGACCCGTGCGGCTCTCGACGGGGCGCAGGCCGAACCGCCGCAGGAACCCACGCCCGCTCCCGCGCCGCCCATCATCACGGGATTCCCCGGACAGGTCTCGGTCCCGCCGGTACCGCGCGCGCAGGACCTCGGCGAGCTCGAGTACACCCGGCTGCGGGAGAGCGTCCCGACGGACCGGCAGAGCGTGCTGCGCCTGGCGTTCGACACCGGGCAGCGCATCGACGTCACGGGCGACGGCCTGGTGGGGCGCAGCCCCGAGGGCGAGATGGGGATCGTGCACGTCGTGGTGATCGACGACCCGGACCGCTCGGTGTCCAAGGTGCACATCGCGTTCGGGCTGACGCCCGCGGGAGACGAGCTGTGGGTGATCGACCGCGGATCGGTCAACGGCACCGTGCTGGTCGACCCCGACGGCGTCGCGGCGACGCTGCCGTCCGGGACGCGCGCGTTCGTCGGCGCCGGGTGGACCATCCGGTTCGGTCAGCGCAGCGCGAAGGTCGAACGCCGCTGACTATGCTGGCCGAGATCCGACCCGGCCACCCGTTGAGGACCTCCATGACCGTCGAGCCGAGCACCTCCCGGTGAGCGTCGACTCCGTGCGCGTCGCGGTCGGGATCGCGACCGACCAGGCCCGGCGACCTGCGAACGAGGACGCGCTGCTCGCCGAGGACGGCGTCTACGTCGTCGCGGACGGGATGGGCGGCCACGAGGCCGGCGACGTCGCGAGCCGGACGGCCGTCGAGACGCTGCGCGTGCTGTCGCGCGGCGTTCCCGACCTTGCCCGCGCGCGGGCCGTGCTGCGGGCCGCCCACGCGCGCCTGCGAGCGCTGCCCGCCGCGGACCAGCTCAGGCGACCCGGCACGACGGCGACGGGAGTCGTGCTCAGCGAGCACGACGGCACGCCGTGCTGGCTCGTGCTCAACGTCGGCGACTCGCGCACGTACCGGATGGCCGGGGGAGTGCTCGAGCAGGTCACGCAGGACCACTCGGAGGTCGCCGAGCTGGTCGCCCGCGGCGCGGTCCCCCCGCAGGACGCCGCCACCTACCCGCGGCGCAACGTCGTGACGCGAGCGCTCGGCGGCGGTTCGGAGACCGTCGACCCCGACGTGTTCTGGCTGCCGGTCAGCCCGGGCGACCGGATGCTCGTGTGCTCCGACGGCCTCACCGACGAGGTGCCGGACGCGCGGATCGAGGCCGAGCTCAAGGCGGAGCCCGACCCGCAGGCGGCCGCCGACCGCCTGGTCGCCGCCGCGCTCGCCGCGGGCGGGTCGGACAACGTCACGGTCCTCGTGGTCGACGCGACCCTCGGCGGCCGCGCGTGACGATCCCCGTCGCTCCGCCCGTGCAGGTCGAGCCGCGCCCGCGGGCCGTGCGGCGAACCGCGATCATCGTCGTCCTCGCGGTCGTCCTGCCGCTCGGCGCAGTCGGGCTCGCCGGGTTCGCGATCTTCACCCGTGGCTGCTCGGGCGCCGATCGCGCGCTCCTGGCGCCCCTCGCCTCTGACCCGATGCTCGCCCTCGCCCCCGCGGGCACCACGGCCGAAGCGTCCGTCTACGTCGGGCCGTGCGACGAGGACGAGGAGTATGCATGGGCCGGTAGGAGCCTCGACTTCCACGGCTCTGAGGCGGCCGTCGTCGACTTCTACGTCGCCGAGGCGGCGAGCAGGGGCTGGACGCGACCGCCGAGCACGAGGGACGACCCGCCCGCCCTGTGCCTCTCGCGGCCGCTGGACGGCACCACCGCGTACCTCACGGTCGAGGTCGACGGCCCGGACGAGGGCGTGTCGCTGGCGGCCGACGCCGACGGCCCGATCGGCTGCTGAGGCACGCTGCCCGCCCCGTGCGGTCTCGGCTCACGCCGCTCTGCGCGAGAGCGACTGCGCACGCGAGTGCCGCAGGCCGTCGACGGTCAGGATCACGAGGGCGACCCAGACGAGGGCGAACCCGAACCAGCGGGCCGGTGGCATCTGCTCGTGCAGCACCACCACACCGATCAGGAACTGCAGGACCGGGGTGATGTACTGCAGCATCCCGACGAGGGCCAGCGGCAGCCGCCGCGCGGCGCTGCCGAAGAGCAGCAGCGGGATGGCGGTCACGATGCCGGCGGAAGCCAGCGCGAGCGCGTGCCAGGTGCCGTGCGCCGAGAACGAGCCGGTCCCGTGCGCCTGCAGGACCAGGAGGTAGCCCAGCGACAGGGGAGCGAGCACGAGCGTCTCGGTCGCGAAGCCGGGCACCGCGGCGACGGACCTGCCGACCCGGTTCTTGATCAGCCCGTACGAGCCGAAGCTCGCCGCGAGCGTCAGCGCGATCCACGGCACCGAGCCGTACCCGATCGTGATGACGGCGACCGCCGCCGCCCCGAACCCGAGGGCGATCCACTGCACCGGTCGCACGCGCTCGCGCAGCACGAGCACCGCGAGCGCCACGGTGAACAGCGGGTTGATGAAGTAGCCCAGGGACGCGTCCACCACCTGGTCGGACAGGACGCCGTAGACGTACACGATCCAGTTGACCGCGAGAAGCGCGGCCGCCAGCGCCAGGAGGCCGAGCGTGCGGCGGTCGCGCAGGGTCGCGACGAAGGCGCCCCAGGTGCGGGTCACCGCGAGCAGCGCGACGCAGAAGACGAGCGACCACACGACGCGGTGGGCGACGATCTCGACCGCGCCGGCGGGCTGCAGGAGCGGGAAGTAGAGCGGCAGGACGCCCCAGATCAGGTACGCGCCGATCCCGGCCAGCAACCCGGAGCGCGTGGGGGACGACGGCACGCCCTGACTCTAGGCGGCACCGGGCGCGGACCGGTTGACGCCGCCCCCTGACCGCCCTATTGTCCGTTTGCAGCAAGTTGCTGAGAATCTTGCTAGTGCTTGCAGCCTCATGTGCTCGGCTCCCGGGTCGGCGCGTGTCACACCTCCTCCACCGGGCCGGTCCGCCGGCCCAGCGTTCCAACGGTCGTCGCGACGAGGCGACGACCGGACAGGCCTGACGACGACGCCGGGCCCGACCTCGAGGAGATGCCGTCGTGCCAACGACCCCACGACCCACGGGCGCCACCGCCCGACGCACCGCGCTCGGCGCAGTGCTCGCCGCGCTGCTCACGCTCGCCGGCCTCGCCGCGACGAGCGCGACGACGTCCGCCGTCGCCGCCCCGAGCGGCGCCCGGACCACCGCGGTCAACCTGTTCCAGTGGACGTGGAACTCGATCGCCCGCGAGTGCACCGACACGATCGGCCCCGCCGGCTACGGCTGGGTGCAGACGTCGCCCCCCAACGAGCACGTCCAGCTCGCGGGCCAGTGGTGGACCTCGTACCAGCCGGTCAGCTACCGCATCGAGTCCAAGCTCGGCACGCGCGCCGAGTACAAGGCGATGATCGACACGTGCCGCGCGGCCGGCGTCTCGGTGAGCACCGATGTCGTCATCAACCACATGAGCGGGCAGACGAGCGGCACGGGCTGGGCCGGCACGGTCTTCACCGAGGAGCACTACCCGGGCCCGGCCGGTGGCTACGGCCCGCAGGACTTCCACAGCTGCCGGACCAACATCTCGAACTACGGCGACCGCTACCAGGTCCAGAACTGCCGCCTCGTCGGGCTGCAGGACCTCGACACGGGCTCCGAGTACGTGCGGCAGGAGATCGCCGACTACCTCAACGACCTGATCTCGCTGGGTGTGCGCGGCTTCCGGGTCGACGCCGCCAAGCACATCGCCGCGACCGACCTGGCCGCCATCAAGGCCAAGATCTCCGACCAGAGCGTCTACATCGTGCAGGAGGTCATCGGCGCATCGGGCGAGCCCGTGCAGCCGAGCGAGTACACGGGGATCGGCGACGTCCACGAGTTCAACTACGCCCGCAACCTCAAGTCCGTCTTCAACGGCGGCAACCTCACCTCGCTGCAAGGGCTGTCGAGCGCGTCCTGGCTGCTGCCGTCGGACCGCGCGGGCGTCTTCGTCGACAACCACGACACCGAGCGCAACGGCGAGACGCTGAGCTACAAGGACGGCGCCACCTACCGGCTCGCCAACGTGTTCATGCTCGCCTACCCGTACGGCACGCCGACGGTGTACTCCGGGTATGCGTTCGGCAACAACGACGCCGGCGCGCCCCAGCAGTCCAGCGGCAAGGTCGACGACGCGGTGTGCGGCCAGGGCACCTGGACGTGCGCGCACCGCTGGAACGAGACGGCGCACATGGTCGGCTTCCGCAACGCCGTGGCCGGCACGGCCGTGACGCAGTGGTGGGACAACGGCGGCAACCAGATCGCGTTCGGCCGCGGTGACCGCGGGTACGTCGCGATCAACCGTGGCGGCTCGGCGCTGACGCGGACGTTCTCCACGTCCTTGCCGGCGGGTCGCTACTGCGACGTCATCTCGGGCGCGGTCAGCGGCTCGGGCTGCTCCGGCACGGCGGTCGACGTGTCGTCGTCGGGCACGGCGACGTTCACGGTGCCCGCCAACGGCTCGGTCGCGCTGCACGTCGACGCGCGCGTCGGGTCGACGACGAGCCCGACGGCGACACCGACGTCCGGTGCGACGACGACGGTCTACTACGCGACCACGCGCGGCTGGTCTTCCTACCGGATCCACTACAAGGTCGGCGGCGGCGCCTGGACGACGGTGCCCGGCGAGGCGATGGCAGCGGCGTGCTCCGGATGGGTCTCGCGCGAGGTGGTCTCGGGCGGCGCGGCGGTGACCGCGGCCTTCAACGACGGCAACGGGCAGTGGGACAACAACGCGGGCAAGGACTACACGCTGAGCGGTGCCGTGGTCTCGGTGCGCGACGGCGTCGTCGGCTCGACCAACCCGTGCACGAGCACGCCGACGCCCACGCCGACGAGCTCGAGCACGGCCGCGCAGGTGTCGTTCGGGGTCAACGCGACCACCGTCGTCGGTCAGAACATCTTCGTGGTCGGCGCGTCCGCCGAGCTCGGCGGCTGGGACCCCGCGAAGGCTGTCGCGCTCTCGTCGTCGACCTACCCGGTCTGGCGCTCCACCGTGACCCTGCCCGCGGGGACATCGGTGCAGTACAAGTACGTGCGCAAGGACGCGAGCGGTGCCGTGACCTGGGAGTCCGGCGCCAACCGCACGGTGACCGTGCCCGCCAGCGGCGTGCTCACGGTGACCGACACCTGGCGCAGCTGAGCCGGCCGCTCCCGCGGATGGGGATCCCGGCGGGAGCGGCCAACGAGCAGGGTGGCGTCGGCGCGTGGAGGTGTGGGCGCCACCCTGGCCGCCGAGCCTGAAGGATCTGCGAGCCCGAACCGCAGATCCTTCAGGCTCGCGCGCCGTCGGTTGCCTCCGCCGCGTCCGGCGGGGGCGCTGTGTCCGCATCCTGGCCGCCGGGTGAGGGCACCCTGTCCTGGCGCCCTAGAATGCTGCCAGCACAGCCCTGCCCGTGAGGTTTCCCGGCAGGGCGCCCCGATCGGAAGGCACCCGGTTCCCGTGAGCACCCCGACCCTGCGCGTCGCCGTCGTCGGCGCCGGTCCCGCCGGCATCTACGCCTCGGACATCCTGTCCAAGAGCGGTCTGGATGTCAGCATCGACCTGTTCGAGCGCCTTCCCGCGCCCTTCGGCCTGGTCCGCTACGGCGTCGCGCCCGACCACCCGCGCATCAAGCAGATCATCGTCGCGCTGCACAAGGTGCTCGAGCGCGGCGACATCCGCCTCCTCGCCAACGTGGACTACGGCACGGACCTCAAGCTCGACGACCTGCGCCAGTTCTACGACGCGGTGATCTTCTCCACGGGCTCGATCCGCGACGCGGCGCTGCCCGTGCCCGGTGTCGACCTCGACGGCTCCTACGGCGCCGCCGACTTCGTGTCCTGGTACGACGGGCACCCCGACGTCGCGCGCACCTGGCCGCTCGAGGCCAAGCAGGTGGCCGTCCTCGGTGCCGGGAACGTCGCGCTCGACGTCGCCCGCATCCTGGCCAAGCACGCCGACGACCTCCTGCCGACGGACGTGCCCGCGAACGTCTACGACATCCTCAAGACGTCGCCGGTCACCGACGTGCACGTCTTCGCGCGCCGCGGCCCTGCGCAGGTCAAGTTCTCGCCGCTCGAGCTGCGCGAGCTGGGTCACGTCCCGGACGTCGACGTCATCGTCTACCCCGAGGACTTCGACTTCGACGAGGGCTCGATGGCCGCGATCCACTCCTCGAACCAGACCAAGCAGGTCGTCAAGACCCTCACGGACTGGACGCTGAAGGACCCCGAGGAGAACACGGCCAGCCGCCGCATCCACCTGCACTTCCTGCACAAGCCCGTCGAGATCCTCGGCGAGGACGGCAAGGTCGCCGGTCTGCGCACCGAGCGCACCGCGCTCAACGGCGACGGCAACGTCACCGGCACGGGCCAGACGCAGGACTGGGACGTCCAGGCCGTCTACCGCGCGATCGGCTACTTCGGCTCGCCGCTCGTCGACATCCCGTTCGACGACGTCGCGGGGGTCATCCCCAACCGCGAGGGCCGGGTCACGGACGTCGACGGCGAGCACCTCCCGGGCGTGTACGCCACGGGTTGGATCAAGCGCGGCCCCGTCGGCCTCATCGGCCACACGAAGTCCGACGCGTCGGAGACCATCCGCCACCTGGGCGAGGACGTCGCCGCGGCGGGCGAGTCGTTCTACACCGCGACCGACCGCGACCCCGCGGCCGTCACCGAGTTCCTCGCCTCGCGCGGGGTGGACGTCGTCGAGTGGACCGGCTGGGAGCTGCTCGACGCCTACGAGCGCGGGCTCGGCGAGCCGCACGGGCGCGAGCGCATCAAGGTCGTGCCGCGCGACGAGATGGTCGCCGTGGCGCTGGGGCGTCCCGTCGCCTGACCTCGTGGAACTGCCGCACCGGCCCACACGTTGCGCCGGTGCGGCATTCTCACGGAAGGTAGGGCCATGCGGCACAGGCACTTCAACGGGTTGAAGACGACCCTGCTCTTCGGCGTCATGTGGGCCGCAGTGCTCGCGATCGGCTGGATCGTGGGCGGTGGGACCGCCAAGTACGTCCTGTGGTTCGCCGGGCTCGGTCTGATCATGACCGCCGTGAGCTTCTGGAAGTCCGACACGATCGCGATCCGCGCGATGCGTGCGCGACCCGTGAGCGAGGCCGAGCAGCCCGCGATGTACCGCATCGTGCGCGAGCTCTCGACGGCCGCGCGACAGCCGATGCCGAGGCTCTACGTCTCCCCGACGGCCGCACCCAACGCGTTCGCGACCGGCCGCAGCCCTGCCAAGGCCGCGGTGTGCTGCACGGAGGGGATCCTCGGCATCCTCGACGAGCGCGAGCTGCGCGGCGTGCTCGGGCACGAGCTCATGCACGTCTACAACCGCGACATCCTCACGTCGTCCATCGCCGCCGCGATCGCCGGCGTCATCACGTCGCTCGCGCAGGTGGCGTTCTGGTTCGGCAGCGACCGCGACCGCAACAACCCGCTGGGCGGGCTCCTGCTGGTGCTGCTCGCCCCGCTCGCGGCCGGCATGATCCAGCTCGCGATCAGCCGCACGCGCGAGTTCGACGCGGACGAGGACGGCGCCCGGCTCACGGGAGACCCCTTGGCGCTGGCGTCGGCGCTGCGCAAGCTCGAGTCCGGCACGAAGGCGCGTCCGCTGCCGCAGGACCGCGAGCTCGTCGACGTCTCGCACCTGATGATCGCGAACCCGTTCAAGGCCGAGGGCATGGCGAAGCTGTTCTCGACGCACCCGCCGATGGCCGAGCGGATCGCACGGCTGGAGGCCCAGGCAGGTCCGAAGGACGGAATCACGCGGTTCTGACTGCGGCGACCGGGTGATCACGAGATCGTGACCTGGGCGAATCGTGCATTTCCCCGTCTCGCCAGGCAAGATGCGCTCATGGTGTTTCGTCGTCTGACGGCGGCTGTGGGGGCAGCCGCGCTCGTCCTTCTCGCAGCCGTGCCCGCGCTCGGCGACCCGTTGCCGGTCGACGAGCCCTTCGACCAGACGGCCTTCGCCGATCCGGCGTGGGTGCTGCCGGACCCGACGAACAACTACGCGCACCTGACCGGCTCTGCGCTCGAGCTCGCCCCGGCGGTGCCGCCGGACCCGACGCTGCTCAGCGGGAACGCCACCCTGAACGACGCGTTCCGCTCGGACGTCGCGTTCACGGCCGACTTCGACTACGCGGCGTACGGCGGTGGCAACCCCGGCGACGCGATGACCTTCTTCCTCATGGACGGCGCGCAGCAGCCGAACCTGGGCCAGGGCGGCGGGGCGGCGGGATACGTCTCGATCCAGGGCGGCTACATCGCCGTGGGGCTCTCGAACGGCCCCAACTTCGGTGAGACCGGCTCGATCGGGAACATCGTCGTCCTGCGCGGCGCGGCTGCCGCGGCGCCCCAGCAGTGGCCCGTGCTCACCTACCAGCCCGCGCCCGGCGGGACCATCGAGTCGCTTCCGACTGCCCCGCGCCACGTCCGCATCCTCGTCGAGCCGAACGGTGCGACCAGCAACTTCCTCACCGTCTGGGTCGACGACACGGCGGGCAACCCGGTCCTGGTCTACGACCACGTGGACGTCGTCGGGCTCGGCAAGGGCCAGCCCAACCGCCCGGCCACCTACAAGCTGGGTTTCTCCGCCGGCATCGCGGGGGCCACCAACAACTACGAGGTCACCAACTTCACCGCCACCGCCGACGTCGACCTGTCCGTCACAAAGTCCGGGCCCGCGACGGTCAACGCGGGCGGGCAGGTCCAGTGGCAGATCGTGGCGAGCAACGACGACACCAACCCGGTCGACGACGCGGTGCTGACCGACACGCTGCCGGCAGGGATCACCAACGCGACGTGGACCTGCACGTCGGCGCGTCAGGCGGTGTGTCCCACCCCGGCGTCGGGCACCGTCACGGGCGGCACGCTCGACGTTCCCCTGTCCATGCTGCGCGACGAGTCCGCGACCATCACGATCACCGGGACCGCATCGGACTCGGTCGCGGGGACGAGCATCGTCAACACGGCGTCGATCACGGCCGCCAGCCGCACCGAGCTGACCACCGACGACAACACCGCGACCGCGACCACCCGGGTGCGCGCGCTTCCCGATCTCACGCCGACGGTCGACGTCACCGTCGATCCGATCGTGTACGGCCAGCCCGTCACGTGGACGGTCGACGTCGACAACCTCACGCCGCCCGACGGCGACGCCCCGGACGCGCGAGTGACGGTCACGGTCCCGCCGCTGATCGATCGCGCGTCCATCACAGCGCCGAGCGGCTGCACGGCCGTGGCCGACGGCTTCGACTGCGACCTCGGGACCGTCGTCGGCGGCGGCACCGTGCTGCTCTCGTTCACCGGCGACGCCACCGAGGACATCGCGCTCTGCACCGCAGGCACATCGACCTTCAGCGCGACCGTCTCCACGTCGCTCACCGACGCGGACCCGAGCAACGACACCGACTCCGCCGCGGTCCCGTGCGTCGTACCTGTCGACCTGTCGATCGTGAAGTCCGGACCGGCGCAGGTCCGCGTGGGCGACGACGTCGACTACACGATCGTCGCGACGAACGACGGCGCGTACCCCTCCGCACCGACGACGGTCACCGACGACCTGCCGGCCACGCTGACGGGCGCCACCTGGACCTGCACGGTCTCCGACGGCTCGGCCTGCTCGGTCCCGAGCGGAACCGGTGACATCTCGGTGACGGCCGACCTCGACGCGGGCGCGAGCATGACGATCGCGGTCACCGGCACGGCCTCCGCGGTCGGCGACCTCGTCAACACCGCGAGCGTGCAGGGCTGCCCGGCCTGCAGCGACGCCGCGACCGACGACGACGAGAGCACGGTGACCACCACGGTCCTCGCGCTTCCCGACCTGACGCCGACCGTCACCGTGAGCACCAACCCGCTGCAGCTGGGCCAGCCCGCGACGTGGACCGTCGACGTCGACAACCTCGCGTCGGTCGACGGCTCCGCCCCGGGTGCCGCGGTCTCCGTCTCCGTCCCCGCGCCCATCGACCGCAGCACGATCACGCCCCCCGCCGGGTGCGTGCCGTCCACGGCCGGCTTCGACTGCGCGCTCGGCACGCTGGCTGCCGGGGGCACGGCGTCGCTGTCGTTCACGGGTGACGTCACGAGCGTGAGCGCGTGCGTCGCCGGCGACGCGACGTTCAGCGCGCAGACGTCGACGACGGAGACCGACGCCGACCCGAGCAACGACACCGACTCGGTCGACGTCCCGTGCGTCGTCCCCGTCGACCTCTCGATCACCAAGTCCGCGCCGACCGCGGTGTACGTCGGTGACGACCTCGACTACACGGTCGTCGCGACGAACGCGGCAGCGGTGCCGGCCCCGGGGACGCTCGTCACCGACGACCTCCCCGCGGGCATCAGCGGCGCGACGTGGACGTGCCAGGTCTCGGACGGCTCGGCGTGCAGCCCGGCGAGCGGCACGGGCGACGTGTCGGTCACGGCCGACCTGCCCGTCGGCGGCAGCGTGACGGTCCAGGTGTCGACGACCGCGGCCACTCCCGGGACCGTCACGAACACCGCGAACGTCGTCCCGTGCGACGCGTGCACCGACGCCACGACGGACGACCACACCGCGAGCGCGACGACCCTCGTGCGTGCGCTGCCCGACCTCGCGCCGACCGTGGACGTGACGACCGATCCGCTGCGGCTCGGGCAGCCCGCCACCTGGACCGTCGACGTCGAGAACCTGGCAACCGTCGACGGTGCCGCGCCCGACGCCGCGGTCGCTGTGACGGTTCCGCCCGCCATCGACGCGTCGACGATCACGCCGCCCGCGGGCTGCACGGCGTCGGCGACCGGCTTCGACTGTGCGCTCGGCACGCTGGCGGAGGGCGCGGACTCGACCCTGACCTTCACGGGAACGGTGACGGACCTCGACGCGTGCGTCGCGGGCAGCTCGGTCTTCCGGGCGGAGACGTCGACGTCGGTGACGGACGCCGACCCGAGCAACGACGTCGACTCGGTGTCGGTCCCGTGCACCGTGGACGTCGACCTGTCGACGGTCAAGGTCGCGCCGGCCGAGGTCTTCGCGGGCGACGCACTCAACTACGCGATCGTCGTGTCGAACGCCTCGTCCAACCCGGCGCCCGGGACGCTCGTCGTCGACGCCCTACCCGGCGGCGTGACCGACGCGACCTGGACCTGCACGGTCTCGGACGGCTCGGCGTGCACGCCCGCCAGCGGCACGGGCGACGTCTCGACCACGGCTGACGTCCCCGCACGCGGGTCGGTGAGCATCCGGATCGCGGCGACGGCCGACGTGCCCGGCACGATCAGCAACACCGCGACGGTCACGGCGTGCGACGCCTGCACCGACGCGTCTGCGGACGACGACTCGTCGACCGCGGTCACGGTGGTGAACCCCCTGCCCGACCTGACGCCCACGATCGACGTGACGACTGACCCGCTCGTGCTCGGCCAGACGGGCTCGTGGTCGGTCAAGGTCGAGAACCTGACCGGCCCGCCGGCAGCTCGTCTCTCGCGCGCGCCCCGAGCGGGCGGGCCCGCACCCGGCGCGGCGGTCGCGGTCACCGTGCCGTCCGTGTTCGATCGGGCGTCGATCACCCCGCCGGCCGGCTGCACCCCGACCGCAGCCGGGTTCGACTGCCTGCTCGGAACGCTCGCGGCAGGGGACAGCACGACCCTGACCTTCGCCGGGGACGTGAGCGACCTCGAGGCGTGCCTCGCTGGTGACGCGACCTTCGGGGCGCGGACGTCGACGTCGGCTCGCGACGCCGACCCGTCGAACGACGTCGACACGGCGACCGTCGCCTGCACGATCCCCGTGGACCTCGCCCTCACGAAGACCGGCCCCGCGACGGCGACGGTCGGCGACGAGATCAGCTACACGATCGTCGCGACCAACGAGGGCGACGTGGCCGCGCCGGACACCGTCCTCGCGGACGAGCTGCCCGCCGGGCTGCGCGACGCGACCTGGACGTGCGAGGTCTCGGACGGCGCGGCCTGCTCGCCCGCCTCGGGCTCCGACGACGTGCAGACGGTGGCGACGCTCGCGCCGGGCGCCTCGATGACCGTGACCGTGACGGCGACCGTGAGCGCGACGGGCAAGGTGACGAACGTCGCGACGGCGACGCCGTGCGACGTCTGCACGGGCGGTTCCGGTCCGCAGGAGGCGAGCGCGACGACGCAGGTCGAGGCCGCGCCGACGCCGTCCCCGACGCCCACGCCGACGCCGACGCCCTCGCCCAGCCCGTCCGGGGGCCCGATCGCCTCCACGGGGGCCGACGCCGTCACCCCGCTCGCGTGGGTGCTCGTGCTGCTGGTCGCGGGCGGATCGCTTCTCCTGCTGCGCCGCCGGCGCAGCTGAGGTCACGCGGGGACGGCCCCCGGGCGGGCGCTGATGCGCTCGCCGGGGGCCGTCAGCGGGGTCAGCGGTAGTTCGTGAACTGCAGGTCGGCGTCGACGTCGGCGCCCTTGAGGAGCGCGATGACCGCCTGGAGGTCGTCGCGCGACTTGCCCGTCACCCGCAGCTCGTCGCCCTGGATCTGCGTCTTGATGCCCTTGGGGCCCTCGTCGCG
>JBCECL010000057.1:7121-25461 GCA_039207135.1 Brevundimonas sp. | reverse complement strand
GACGGCGCGAGCGCGTTCAGCTACCCGCTGATCTTCCTGCCGTTCATCAGCTCGGCCTTCGTGCCCACCGACTCGATGCCCGGCCCGGTCGCCTGGTTCGCCGAGAACCAGCCCGTCACCGCGGTCGTCGACACCATCCGCGCGCTGTTCGCCCAGCAGCCGGTCGGCAACGACATCTGGGTCGCGCTCGCGTGGCTCGTCGGCATCCTGGGCGTCGCGTACGCGTTCGCAGTCGCGGTCTACCGCCGCAGGATCGGTTGATCCGGTCCCTGCAGTCGCCGGAGCGGGTCCGCGGACCTCACCCGGCGACTACGCGGCGAGCGGCACCTCGTCGGCCGGATCGCGCAACGTGACCCGTCTCGACACCCGCACCGCGGCGAACGCGATGCCGTAGGCGGCGGCGCCCGCGATGGCGTCGAGGAGGAAGTGGTTGCCGGTCGCGATGATGACGAACAGGGTCACGACCGGGAACGCGATCGCGAGGACGCGCTGCCAGGCGACCCGGGTGGCCCCGTAGAACGCGATCCCGCACCACAGCGCCCAGCCAAAGTGCATCGAGGGCATCGCGGCGTACTCGTTGGACACACCGCTGCTGGTCGCGGTGGCGCTGCGGCCCCAGGTCTCGAAGACGCGCACGGTGTCGATGAACCCGCCGCCAGGCAGCAGGCGTGGCGGGGTCGCCGGGAACATGTAGTAGCTGACCAGCGCCATGAGTGTCATCACGACCAGGACGGTGCGCTGCACGACGTACTGCCCCGGGGCGCGCCGCCACAGCCAGATCAGGACGAAGATCGCCGACGGCAGGAAGAGCGTCGCGTACATGTAGTTCGCGACAGTGATGGCGGCCGTGTGCTGTGCGGCGAAGTGGTTGATGCCGTGCTCGATGTCGAGGCCCAGGTTCTTCTCCAACGACAGGATGTCGTGGGAGTGGGCGTTCGCGGAGCCCACGCGGTTCGGTGCGTGGTTGCGGATCAACGAGTACAGGACGTAGACGCCGACCATGATCGCCGCCTCGCGCACGAGCGCCGCGGTGCGCGACCGACCGGGGCGAGTGGGCGGCGCGGGAACCGTCACCGCGTCGCGCGTCGTCACTTCGTCCACCCGACCACGGGCGCGCAGGCGCGCACGTGAGCGCGCTGCATCGCATGGCGGTCGTTGGGCATTCGTCGATTGTGGCACTTCACCTGCGCTCGTATCGGGGTTTTCGCGCGCGAATCAGGGCAACCCGACCGGTGATCTTGCACACGCCCGACGCGCAACACGCAGCCCGCTGGACGAACAGTCCATCGAGCCCCACACTGACGCCTGCCCCTCTTGATGGTCCGGCCGCCGACGGCCGGGGAAGGAATCCCGCGGCCGTGTTGCGCACCGTGAGCTCTCATCTGTCCCTCGACGTGCGCGCCCCGCTCGAGATGCATCTTTCCGTCGCCGTCGCCGACGGTGCCTACGACCGGACCGAGGTCCTGACGGTCCGCCACGAGGACGGTCTCCTGGACGTCCTGGAGGTCAAGACGGGCAACGGCGGACGCATGCACCGCGTGCTCGTCCCGGCCGGGCGCGTCGCCGTCGACTACCAGGCCACGGTGCTCGGGCACGCGGATCCCGCCACCATCGAGGACCTCGATCTCATCGAGCTCCGCCGGCCGAGCCGGTACGCCGACTCCGACCGGCTCCTCGCCTTCGCGCGCGACCAGTTCGGGGACCTGACCGGTCGCCCGCTGCTGGACGCCGTCGCGGACTGGGTGCACGGCCACGTCACCTACCGCAGCGGCTCG
This sequence comes from Brevundimonas sp., assembly GCA_039207135.1. GTDB lineage: Bacteria > Actinomycetota > Actinomycetes > Actinomycetales > Cellulomonadaceae > Cellulomonas. The sequence continues at coordinate 23,686 of JBCECL010000057.1, read as the reverse complement.
AGCCTGCCGACGGACGGCGCGACCGACACGCTGCTCAAGCGCCGCGGGGTGTGCCGCGACTTCGCGCACCTCGTGGTCGCCCTCATGCGTGCGCGCGACGTGCCTGCGCGACTCGCCTCGGTGTACGCGCCGGGCCTCAAGCCGATGGACTTCCACGCGGTCGCCGAGGCCTTCGTCGACGACGCGTGGCAGGTGGTCGACGCGACGCGTCTGGCGCCGCTGGGCACCCTGCTGCGGATCGCCACGGGGCGCGACGCGACCGACACCGCGTTCCTGTCGTACTACGGCGGCTCGTTGTCGCTGCGCTCGATGACGGTCACGGCGTCGGCGTCGGACGTCGACGCGGACGCGGCGCAGGTCGCCACCCAGCTGCGCTGACGTCAACCGGCGGCCGCCAGGTCGGTCGCCGAGCTCGACGCACGGCCCTTCGTCGCGTCCTGCACCACCCGAGCGCGGCTCTCCAGCAGGCGCGTGACCAGCTCCTGCGAGAAGCCGAACAGCAGCGCGAAGACCGCGAGCTGCGACGCGGTGTCCAACGCGACGCCCGGAACCTCGCCGCTCTGGACGAGCAGGACGCCGATCACGGCCGTGAGGCCGCCGAGCGGCACCCGGACGAGGCTGAGTGCGGGCGTGATGCGGTACGGCGAGCTCCCCGGGTTGGCGCGTCGCATCGCGACAACCGCGGCGAGCGCTCCCCCGAGCGCACCGAGGAACGCGACCGTGCCGGCGTCCCCCGCCGCGGCGACCGACCCGCCGCCCGGGCACAGGACCGGTCCGGCACCCGCGGGTGAGCACAGCGGGACGAGCTCGGGGCGCAGCGCGCCCGCGGCGACCGTGATCGCCAGGACGAGGAACGCGATGAGCGAGACGCGCAGCAGCCGGTTGCGCCAGTCGCGCAGGCTCCGATGCTCGTCGTCAGCGAGCTCGAGCGACGCCTGCATGGCTGCTGCGATCGTCTGACGGTCCTCCGCGGTCGCGTGCCCCTGGTCCACCCGCTGCCCGAGCGGGACGTCGTCGACCGCCATGCGCAGCGGGTCGCTCTTCGCGAGCCGCATCGACGCGCGACGACGGGCGTCGATGAGCTGGCGCCGCAGGGCGGAGGCGTCGACGACGAGCGGGAGGCCGGCCTGCGCGAGGTGGGTCGCGTTCCACGCGGTCTCGATGCTCGTGCCGTTCCACCACTGCCGGCGCGGGAAGGGACGCATCGCCGCACGACGAGCCGCCGCGAGGTGCCGCTCGACCGCGGTGCGGCGAGCCGGCGGGAGCCCGCTCACCTGGGCGGCGACGTCGGCCACGCGGTGGCGCACCTCCACCTGCCACGGCGCGACCCGCTCGCCACGGGCCCACCACTGCTCCGGCAGCGCCGGCTGGGGCTCGATCGAGGTCACAACCGGGGTGGTGGTGCGGGAGCGGAGCTTGCGGGTCGGACGCATCGGAGCGTGTGGCCCGCCACGCGCAGAGGCCACTCCCACCGGCGGCTTGGCTGCCCCGGCACTCCCCCCGATCGGTGTTGGTGTCTGCGCGACCATCGCGCACCCCTGACCCCGCAGGTCGGCCTCCGCAGGAGGCCCTGTCACCCCAAAGGATGCCGCTGCGGCGCCCGAAATACCACGATTGTGAGTCAGGCGCTCTCGCGCAGCGTCCGACGCCGCCCCTCGACCGCGACGAGCTCCGCGAACGCGGCCGAGTAGGCCGCGGGGTCCGCGCTCGCGTCCATGCGCTGCAGCGCGCCACGCAGCTCGGCGATGTGCCGCGTGAACCCGAGCTCGACGAGCCGGAGCACGACGCCGCGCACGTAGTCCGCGAGCGCGTCGGGACGGTCTTCCGGCAGTGGCGCGACCGCGAGCTCGGTGACGAGCGGCTGCACCGGCGCCGCGGCCTGCTCGATGACCGCGCCGACCCAGGCGGTCGCGTCGCCCGCGGCGGACAGCTGCTGCGCGACGGCCAGTCCTCCGGCTGCCCGCACGGCCTCGTGCACGGCGCGGTAGGCGGGCGCGGAGAACGCGTCGGCTGCGAGCTCGTCGAACTCCGCCGGCACGAGGTGCGGTGCCTGGAGCACGACCTCGAGCGCCGTGCGCTCGGTCTGCACGACCGGGTCGCGTCGGTCGGGGGCCGCCATCCGGGTGGGCGCGGGCCGCTCGTCGGGCTGGCGCGGCTGGTCGCCCCGCGACGACGACCGACGGTCGTCCTGCTGCCCACCGCGTCGCTCGTCGGGCCGGGCGGGTGCGCGCGAGGCACCGGTGACGGCTCGCCGCACGCTGTCCTGGTCCTCGATGCCGAGCCAGCCGGCGAGCAGGCGCGTGTACTCGGGGCGCAGCGCCGCGTCACGGATGCCTGCGACGACCGGAGCCGCCGCGCGCAGCGCCGCGACACGCCCCTCGGCCGTGGCCAGGTCGTAGGTGGCGAGGGTCGAGCGGATGACGAACTCGAAGAGCGGCTGGCGGCCGGCGACGAGGGCGCGGACTGCGTCGGGCCCCTTGGCCTGCCGCAGCTCGCACGGGTCCATGCCCGACGGCTCGACGGCCACGAACGTCTGCGCCGAGAAGGACTGGTCCTCGCCGAACGCGCGCAGTGCGGCCTTCTGCCCGGCGGCGTCGCCGTCGAACGTGAAGATGATCTCGCCGCCCACGGACGTGCCCGAAGCGAGCTGCACTCCCCCGCTTCCGCCGCTGTCGCCCACCAGCCGGCGCACGATGCGCGCGTGGTCGGAGCCGAACGCGGTGCCGCACGTCGCGACCGCGGAGCCGATGCCCGACAGCTGCATGGCCATGACGTCGGTGTAGCCCTCGACCACCACCACCCGCTTGTCGCGCTGCATGTCGCGCTTGGCGAGGTCGAGCCCGTACAGCACGTGCGACTTGCGGTAGAGCGGGGTCTCGGGGGTGTTGAGGTACTTGGGCCCCTGGTCCTCCTCGAAGAGCCGTCGGGCGCCGAACCCGATGGTCTCCCCGGTGACCTCGCGGATCGGCCAGACCAGCCGACCCCGGAACCTGTCGTACACGCCGCGCTGGCCCTGGCTGACCAGGCCCGAGGCGGTGACCTCGGCCTCGGTGAAGCCGCGACCGCGCAGGTGGCGCAGCAGCGCGTCCCAGCCCTGGGGCGCGAACCCGACGCCGAAGTGCTCGGCGGCCGACCGGTCGAAGCCGCGCTCGGCGAGGAACGTGCGCCCGGCCGCGGCGGCGGGCGTCGCAAGCTGCTCGCGGAAGAAGGTCTCGGCGACGGCGTGCGCCTCGATCAGCCGGCGACGGCGGCCGGGCTCGTCGCCGGGACGCGGCGCGCCGCCCTCCTCGTACCGCAGCTGGATGCCGACGCGCGAGGCGAGGTACTCGACGGCCTCGGTGAACCCGAGCCCGTCCACCTGCTGCACGAACGAGATGACGTCGCCGCCCTCGCCGCAGCCGAAGCAGTGGTAGCGCCCCACCTGGGGCCGCACGTGGAACGAGGGGGAACGCTCGTCGTGGAAGGGGCACAGGCCCTTGAGCGAGCCGACGCCGGCGGGCTTGAGGGTGACGTGCGCGCCGACGATCTCCTCGATGCGCGCACGCTCGCGGACCGCCTCCACGTCCTCCCGCCGGATGCGTCCCGCCACGGCCCGAAGTCTAGGCCGCGCAGGCGCGGGTTCGGACCCGGCTGTGCACGGTCACCCGTCCGCCACGCGCGCCGCGCGAGCCACTGTGCGGCCCGGAGTGCGGGCCGGTGGGCGGCCCGGAGTGCGCGTGGGTGTGCGAGTGGGTGTGCGACACGCCGCGTCGGACGCTGCGTGTCGCACACCCGTGCGCTCACCCACGTGCGCACGACGGGCGGAGCACCGCGAGGGGTCAGTGGCGGGGCGGGTGGACCAGGCGGGCGTGCAGCTCGGCTGCCGAGACGTCGGTCAGCGAGGCCACCTGGTCGACGACCACGCGCAACCGGGCGGCGTCGTCGGCCGCGGCGGCCCAGTCGGCGGCGAACGGCGGCTCGAGCGCGAGGGGCGCGCGGTCGGACAGCACGTGCACCAGGTCGGTGAGCATCTCGCGCTGCCGGTGGTACAGCGGCTCCAGCTCGCGGGGCGCCATGACGTAGGCGACCGCGAGGCCCTTGAGGACGAGGATCTCCGCGAGCGTCTCGTGCGGCACGACGAGCTCCGCGGCGTAGCGCGTCAGCGGACCGGGACCGTAGCGCTCGCGCGTGGCGCGCTGGGAAGCCTTGGCGAAGCGGCCGATGAGCTGGCTCGTGGCGTTCTTGAGCAGCGCGAGCGCGCTCCGCGACCCGTCGAACCCGGGCGTCCAGAGCCGTGCGTGCACGAGCCGGTCCATCGCCTCGAGCAGCTCGGCGCCCGAGACCGCGTCGCCGTACCAGGTGCTCACGGCCTCGACCACGCGGTCGCGCTCGTCGGGCTGGGTCAGAACCTCGAGCTCGAGCCGGGCGCCCACCACGGCGTCCTCGACGTCGTGCACGGAGTAGGAGATGTCGTCGGCGAGGTCCATGACCTGCGCCTCGAGGCACTTGCGACCCTCGGGCGCGTCGCGCCGGAGCCACTCGAACACGGGCAGGTCGTCCTCGTACACGCCGAACTTGTGCGTGGGTCGCCCGCTGGCTGCGCTCACCGGCCCCTGCAGGTGACGCCACGGGTACTTGACGGAGGCGTCGAGCGAGGCCCTCGTGAGGTTGAGCCCCACCGCGCGGCCGTCGGGCGCGACGACCTTGGGCTCCAGGCGGGTCAGCAGCCGAAGCGTCTGGGCGTTGCCCTCAAAGCCGCCGATCCCCCGCGCCAGCTCCGCGAGCGCGCGCTCGCCGTTGTGGCCGAAGGGCGGGTGGCCGAGGTCGTGCGCGAGGCACGCCGTGTCGACGACGTCCGGGTCGCAGCCGAGCGCCTTTCCGAGCTCGCGGCCCACCTGCGCCACCTCGAGCGTGTGCGTGAGCCGGGTGCGGACGAAGTCGTCCGACGACGGCCCGAGCACCTGCGTCTTGGCACCGAGGCGCCGCAGAGCCGAGGAGTGCACCAGGCGCGCGCGGTCGCGCTCGAAGGCCGTGCGGGCGCGGGACTTGGAACCCTCGGTGACCCACCGCTCACGGTCGGCGTCGACGTAGCCGTCCAGGTCGAGGGTCTCGTCGAGCGCGGTCACGGCCCCCAGCCTAACGACGCACCCTCACACGAGACGCCACACCTGCGCGGTCGGCCCGTCGCCGGGCAGCTCGAGGTCGACGAGCGGCGCTCCCCCGTAGACGTTCACCCACGAGCCGGTCAGCGCCGACGGCAGCACCGCCCCGGTCCAGGGCGCCCGAGCGAGGAGCACGAGCACCCGCTCGTCGGCCGTCTCGCGCAGGAACGCGACGGCGTCGTCCTCGACGACGACCCAGCGCAGGCCGCCGTCGCGCAACGCCCGCGACGAGCGACGAAGGGCGATCAGCGAGCGATAGATCGCGAACGTGCCCGCGTCCCAGGCCGGACCGCCGTCGGCGATCGCGTCCCACGGCATGGGCACGCGCGCGTGCTCGCCGTTGACGCCCGTCAGGCCACCCTCGTCGCCCGCGAACAGCACGGGCGTCCCGGGATAGGTGAACAGCAGAGCGGCGGCGACCTCCTGCATCGCGGCCGAGCCGACGACCGTGCGCAGGCGCGCGGTGTCGTGCGAGGCCAGCAGGTTCCACTGGTGGCGCGTCACGGTCCACGGCACCGTCGCGTCGAAGTCGCGCATGGTCGCGACCATCTCGCGGCCGCCGAGCCGCGGCACGGGCACGGGGAGCCCCATGAAGGAGGCCTTGGTCCCCGGCTCCGCGAGCCAGGTCCAGGCGGGCCGGGCGAAGGCGGAGTAGTTCATGTTGACGTGCCAGCCGCCGACGGCCAGGTCGGCGGCCGCGTCGTGGAAGTGCTCGCTGACGAGCACCGCCTCGGGGTTGAGCTCGCGCATCGTGGCCCGGATCTCGCGCGCGATCTCGTGCGTGAAGTCGTCCGCGGCGTACCGCCCGGTCATGTTCGCGACGTCGATGCGCCACCCGTCGAAGTTGTACGGCGGCGCGAGCCAGCGTCCGATCACCGACGACGGCCCGCGAACCATCCGCTCGGCCAGACCAGGAGCGTTGTAGTTGAGCTTCGGCAACGACGCGTGCTCGAGCCAGCCGACGTACCCCGGCTCGGTGTCGGTCCAGTAGTAGAAGCCCGCCTCCGCGCTCCCCCGGTCCGCTCGCGCGCGCTCGAACCATTCGTGACCGGCGCCCGTGTGGTTGGTGGTGAAGTCGCCCATCAGTCGGAGCCCGCGCGCGTGCACCGCAGCCGACAGCGAGACGAGCGCCTCGTCGCCGCCAAGAAGCGGGTCGACGACGTCGAACGTGCTCGCGTCGTAGCGGTGGTTGGAGCGCCCCGGGAAGATCGGCGTCAGGTACAGCGTGTCGACGCCGAGCCGCTCGAGGTGGTCCAGGTGCTGCTCGATGCCCCGCAGGTCGCCGCCGTAGAACTGCTGCGCGACGCCGTGACCGGCCGCGATCGACTCGTCGGTCCACTGCGCAGGCATCGCCCAGTCGGGCAACGGCCCGTGGTCGTCACCCGAGCGGGCGAACCGGTCGGGGAACACCTGGTACACGACCGCGTCGTCCATCCAGCCCGGCGCCGGCTCGTGCACGGTGAGGCGGAAGTCGGCCGCGTCCGGCACGTCCCGGTCGTGCACGCCGCGCCCGTTGACCCACCGGTACCCACCCGGCTCGTCGAGCAGGAACCGGTAGGACGCGACGGGGTTGTGCACCGGGAGGTCGGCCACGTACCAGCGTTCGTGCTCGTCCGACGACTCGAGCCGCGCCTGCGTCAGTCGCGGCTCGCCGTCGCGGACGGCGCGCAGCCAGACGGCCGTCTCCGGGTTGTCGGCCGGCACGCGCAGGCGGACCGGGACGACGTCGCCGAGCCGGGGCGTGGCACGCGGGACGTACAGCTCGGACCCGTCGTGGTGCGGTCCGAGCTTGTGGTGCGGGGAGGTCATCCCTTCACGGCTCCCGCCATCAGGCCACCGACGATGTAGCGCTGCAGGAGCATGAACAGCAGGATCACCGGGATCGCCGCGACCACGGCGCCAGCGGCGAACACGCCCCACGGCGCCGTGCGCTCATCGGCAGCGAGGGAGTAGAGGCCCACGGCGACCGTGTACTGCTCGGGACGCTGCAGCACGACCTTCGCGACGAGGAAGTCTCCGAACGCCGAGACGAACGAGAGCAGCCCCACCACGGCGAGGATCGGGGTCACCAGACGCAGGATGATCGACCAGTAGATCTGCGTGTGCGTGGCGCCGTCGAGCTTCGCCGCCTCGTCGAGCTCGCGCGGCACGGTGTTGAAGAAGCCGTACATCAGGAAGGTGTTCACGCCGAGCGCGCCGCCGAGGTAGACGCAGATCAGACCGAGCTGGCTGTTGAGGCCGAGGGCCGGGAACACGTCGCCGAGCGACAGCAGCAGCAGGAAGATCGCCACGAACGCGAGCGTCTGCGGGAACATCTGAGCGAGCAGCAGGCCCGTGAGCGAGCCTCGCCGGGCGCGGAAGCGGAACCGGGAGAAGGCGTACGCAGCCGCCGCGCCCATCAGGACGGTGCCGATCGCGGTGACCGAGCAAACGACCAGCGAGTTGCGCACCCACGTCCAGAAGCCGCGGGCCTCGAGCTCCTTGAAGTTGTCGAGGCTGATCTCGCGGAACAGGCTGTTGGAGCCGGTGAGCGTGCCTCCCGGGTTCAACGACGCGGAGAGCACGTAGAGCAGCGGGAGCACGCAGACGACGATCATGACGACGCCGACGATGTGACGCCACCCCACCTCGCGCCACCATCGCAGGCCGGTGACCGCGGTGTGGTTCAGGTTCGAGCTCGTTGACTTGGGCGGACGGACCGCGGTTGCGTTGACGGCCATGTCAGAGCTCCTCGAGGCGACGGGTCCGACGGAAGCCCCACCACGAGACTGCGCCGACGATGAAGAAGATGAGGATGGACAGCGCGCTCGCGAAGCCGTACTGCTTCACGCCCGACTCGAACGCCACGGAGTAGACCATCGAGATGAGGATGTCCGTGTGCCCGACGATGATCGGCGTGCCCTCGAAGTTGGGGCCACCACCGGTGAGCATGTAGATCAGCGAGAAGTTGTTGAAGTTGAAGGCGAACGACGCCACCAGCAGCGGCGCGACGGACACCATGAGCAGCGGGAGGACGATCGACCGGTGCACTCGCGGAGCGCTCGCGCCGTCGATCTTGGCCGACTCGAGCACGTCCGGCGGGATCGACTGCAAGGCCCCCGTGCACACGAGGAACATGTAGGGGAACCCGAGCCAGAGGTTCACCATGAGCACCGACACCTTGGCCAGCGTCGGGTCCGTGAGCCACGGGATGTGCGCCCCGCCCAGCAGCGTCTCGTTGATGAAACCGAAGTCGGGGTTGAGCATGCCCTTCCACACGAGCGCGGCGAGGAAGCCGGGGAACGCGTAGGGCAGGATCAGCAACCCTCGGTAGAGCTTGCGGCCACGGACGCGCGGGTCGTTGAAGACGATCGCGAGGAACAGTCCCAGTGCGAACGTCGTAACGACCGACAGGATCGCGAAGACGAACGTCCAGATGAAGATCGAGATGAACGGCCCCGAGATCCGCGAGTCGGTGAACGCGCGAGTGAAGTTCTCGAAGCCGACGTTGACCTTCCAGCCCGGGGTCAGGGCGGTGCCGTCCGGGGCCCGGAAGTTGCCGTGGTCGTCGGCGGTGTACACGACGCCGGTGGCCTCGTTGGTCATCGAGTCGGTGGCTGCGTCGTACGTCATCACCGACTGGTAGACGTAGGCGGTCGAGCCGTCCTGGGTGCGGAGCGAGCCGTCGGCAGGCTCGTCCGAGACCGGCACCCGCATGTTGACGATGGTCTCCTGCTGCGCGGCGATCGCGGCGAAGTTCAGCGTCTCCCAACCGGGCACCGCCGTGGGCTTGCCGTCGGCCTGCGTCGCGTCGGGCACGGCCTCGAGCGGCTGGTCCTCGGTGCCGACGACGACCTTGCCGTCCTCCACGACCGCGAAGCCGATCTCGCCACCCTGGCTCACGATGGTGAGCGGGTAGGCCGCCGAGCCCTCGACGCGCTCCTCGTTCTGGATCTGGATCGCGGCGATCGCATCCGCCTGCGTCGAGTTGTGACCGTCGCCGTAGTTGGTGAAGGCGATGTACCCCGTGTAGCACGCGGTGAAGATCACGTAGACGAACAGGAACACGAGCCCCGGGAACAGGTACTTGGCGGGCAGGGCCCGACGCGAGAAGTAGATCCAGTTCACGAGCACGAGCACGACGACCAGGAAGGCCACGATGCCCCACTGCGCGACCGCTGCCGCCGAGAGGATGCCGTACACGGCACCGGCGTCGATGAGCGCGACGAGGGCCAGCTTGATCCAGAAGCCTCGGCCGCCGTAGTTGCGTGCGTGCGAGACACCGTCGCTGCGTTGGCGTCGGCGATTGGGCGGCGGCTCCGGCGGGGCGCCCGCGCTGTCAGGGATGACGGTCTGCTGCGTCATGGTCGTCCTTTGCTTGGCGCGTCGTTGCGCCGGAGGTTGCTGGCGAGCCGCACCCGGTCCGGAGCTCGCGCGTCGGGGTGCGAGCGGTCGCCCCGCTCCGGACCGAAGCCCGGAGCAGGGCGACCGAGGGGACTACTTGGTGCCGTCGACTGCGTCCTGCATGTTCTTGACCATCTTGTCCCAGGCTGCCACGGGGTCCTTCGCCTGGCCCGAGATGATCTGCACCTCGGTGGTGCCCCAGAAGGCCCACATGGCGCCCATCTCGGGGATCGAGGGCATCGGAGCACCGGTGGCGCCGGCCTCGTTGAAGCCCTTGAGCAGCGGGTCGTCGACCTTCTCGGCCGAGGCCGTCAGAGCCGGGGCGCGGCCGCCGGCCTGGTAGAGCTCCGTCTGCACCTTCTCGGTGGTGAGGAAGTTCGTGACGAACTCGTTGGCGAGCAGCGGGTTCTTCGACTTGGCCGAGATGAACGCGCCCTGCACGCCCACGAACGGCTTGGCCTCGGAGCCACCGGCGCTCGGCACCGGGAGGACGGAGATGTCCATGCCGGCGTCCTTGAATGCCGTCGTGTTCCACGGGCCCGTGACGATGTACGGGGTCTGGCCGTCGAGGAACGCCTGCTTGGCCTTGTCGCCGTCGATCGTGGCGAGCAGGACCTTGTCCTTGCCGAGCTTGGCGAGGTACTTGGCGAAGTTCTCGCCGTTCGCGCCGCCGAGGCCGAGCTCGTTGGTGTACGAGCCGTCAGCGGCCTGCTTGAAGATCGGGGCGTCGAACGACGTCTGCAGCGGGTACAGGTGGTACGCGTCGCCCTGGTCGCCCTGCTGGATGACGACGGAGTACTTCTTGCCCGCGCCCTTGCCCTCGGCGACGAGGTCGTCGAACGTGTTCGCCTTGGTCTCCGGCAGGATCTTGTTGTTGCGCACGAGCGCGATGTTCTCGACGGCGTACGGCGAGCCGTAGAGCTTGCCGTCGTAGGTGAAGGCCTGGATGGCCGACGTCGAGAAGCCGGCGGCCTTGTCGCCGAGCTCGATCGGGGCGACGACGCCGTTGTTGACGAACTCGCCGGTCCAGTCGTGCGCGCCGATGACGACGTCCGGGCCCTGGCCGGTCGGGACCTGGGAGACGAAGTCCGTGCGGATGTCGCCCGAGACCTTCTGGACGAGGTCGACCTTGATGCCGGTCTGGTCCTGGAACTCCTGGACGATCGGCTTCATGACGTCGATGCGGGTCTCGTCGACCCACATCGTCAGCGTGCCGGACAGCGCGGGGGGCGCCGTGGTGGTCTCGGCGGCGCTGGGCTCGGCCGAGGGGGTCGCAGCCCCTTCGTCAGAGCCGCCGCTCGAGCAGGCGGTCATCGTCAGGGCGAGGCCGATGGCCGCCGCAACGACAGGGATGCTCCGTCGCATCTTCGATCTCCTGGGTTCAGTGGTAGTGCCTGCGCTCGGCGGCGTCACCACCGTCGCTGGCCTGATGGGCAGGACGCTAACGCCGTTGCAACTGTCCTTGCAAGTCGTTACGGTAACTTTCAGGCAACGGTTTCACACACGGCCCGCTGTCGTGTTTCGATTGCCATCCGAACGACCCAGGACGAGGAGGTCCCGTGTCCAATACGCTGCCCCCCGTGCGCACTCGACTGACAGATCTGGCCGACCAGGCCGGCGTCAGCACTGCCACGGTCTCGCGCGTGCTCAACGGTAAGCACGGGGTCTCCACCCAGGCGCGCCAAGCCGTGCTCGCGGCCCTCGACGTGCTCGGCTACGAGCGCCCCGAGAAGCTGCGCACGCGCTCCGCAGGTCTCGTCGGCCTCGTCGTCCCCGAGCTGTCCAACCCGGTGTTCCCCGCGTTCGCGCAGGTCATCGAGTCGATGCTCACGGAGCGCGGCTACACCCCGCTGCTGTGCACGCAGTCACCCGGTGGCACCACCGAGGACCAGTACGTCGACATGCTCCTCGAGCACGGCGTCGCGGGCATCGTGTTCGTCTCCGGCCTGCACGCCGACTCGTCGGCCTCGAAGGACCGCTACCACCGCCTGCGTTCGAGCGGCATGCCGATCGTCTTCGTCAACGGCTTCGCCGAGGGCGTCGACGCCCCGACGGTCTCGACGGACGACGTCGCAGCGCTCGACCTCGCGTTCCGGCACCTCGTCTCGCTCGGCCACCGATCCATCGGCCTGGCGATCGGACCGGACCGGTTCGTCCCTGCGGCACGCAAGCGGGCCGAGTTCGCCGTGAACCTGGAGCGTCACCTCGGCATCACGGACCCGACGGGGCACATCGTCTCGACGCTGTTCACGGTCGAGGGCGGCCAGGCCGCCGCGCTCGAGCTCATCGAGTCGGGCCACACCGCGATCATCTGCGGCTCGGACATGATGGCGCTCGGAGCCATCCGCGCGGCCCGGTCGTGCGGGCTCTCGGTGCCGGAGGACCTCTCCGTCGTCGGGTTCGACGACTCGCCGCTCATCGCGTTCACCGACCCGCCCCTGACGACCGTGCGCCAGCCGGTCGCCGCCATGGGCCACGCCGCCGTCTCCGCTCTCGCCACCGAGATCGCGGGCACCCCGGCGTCGCGCATCGAGCTCAAGTTCCACCCCGAGCTCATCGTGCGGGCCTCGACGGGTGCGGCACCGCAGCTCGTCGACCTCGCGGCGCACGCCGCCCCCGCGCCGACGCCCGTCCCCTGATCGCGGCGGGACCTCCCGCTGCCTCGACGACGCACCCCGCACCCGACACCCGTCGCCCCGCCGTGCCCCGCACGCGACGGCGACTGCTCTCGAAAGGCTCGTCCCCTCGTGACCTCGCTCGACACCCGACCCGTCCACGTCCACGCCGCCTCCGCGATCGACGGTGAGTGGTGGCGCCACGCCGTCATCTACCAGGTGTACCCGCGCTCGTTCGCGGACGGCTCCGGCGACGGGATCGGCGACCTGCCGGGCATCACGTCGCGCCTGCCGCACCTCGCGGAGCTGGGCGTCGACGCCGTGTGGCTCTCGCCGTTCTACCGCTCGCCCCAGGCCGACGCCGGCTACGACGTGGCCGACTACCGTGCGGTCGACCCCCTGTTCGGCACGCTGGAGGACTTCGACGCGCTGCTGCTGCGCGCCCACGACCTCGGCCTGCGCGTGATCGTCGACCTCGTCCCGAACCACACGTCCGACGAGCACGTCTGGTTCGAGGCGGCGATGGCATCCGCTCCGGGCTCGCCGGAGCGCGAGCGCTACCTGTTCCGCGAGGGCCGCGGCGAGAACGGCGAGCTGCCCCCCAACAACTGGGAGTCGATCTTCGGCGGTCCCGCGTGGACCCGGGTCGCGGACGGCCAGTGGTACCTGCACCTGTTCGACTCGCGGCAGCCGGACCTCAACTGGGAGCACCCCGAGGTGCGGGCCGAGTTCGAGGACGTGCTCCGGTTCTGGCTCGACCGCGGCGTCGACGGCTTCCGCATCGACGTGGCGCACGGCATGGTCAAGGAGCCCGGCCTGCCCGACTGGGACGGTCACGTCTCGATGATCGAGGGCTCCGACGAGAGCGAGCCCATCGCCGGCTCCGGCAACCAGGGCCCGATGTTCGACCAGGACGGCGTCCACGAGATCTACCGCGCCTGGAACCGCGTCCTCTCCGAGTACGCCGGCGACCGCGCGCTCGTCGCCGAGGCCTGGGTCGAGCCGCTGTCGCGGCTGGCCCGGTACGTGCGTCCCGACGAGATGCAGCAGGCGTTCAACTTCGCGTTCCTCGCGACGCTGTGGGACGCGGCCGCGCTGCGATCGGTCATCGAGGCGTCCTACGTGACGGCCGACTCTGTGGGCGCCCCGACCACCTGGGTGCTGTCCAACCACGACGTCGTGCGGCACTCCTCGCGCCTCGGCCTGGCCGCTCCCGGCTCGCGCCCGAACGGCATCGGGGTCGGCGACGAGCAGCCCGACGAGACGCTCGGGCTGCGCCGCGCGCGTGCCGCGACCCTGCTGATGCTCGGCCTGCCGGGCTCCGCCTACCTGTACCAGGGCGAGGAGCTCGGGCTGCCGGACCACACGGCGCTGCCCGACGCCCTGCGCCAGGACCCGGCGTTCTTCCGCACCGGCGGCGTGGAGAAGGGCCGCGACGGCTGCCGCGTCCCGCTGCCGTGGGCGGCCGACGAGCCCGGCTTCGGCTTCTCCCCGACCGGCGTCACGTGGCTTCCCCAGCCCGCGTCGTGGGCCGCCTACGCGCTCGACGCGCAGCGCGGCGTCGCGGGCTCGACGTACGAGACGTACCGCGGCGCGCTCGCGATCCGGCGCGCCGAGCACCTCGGCACCGGTGGGCTCACGTGGGTCCCGGGTGCGGGTGACGACGTCATCGCCTTCGAGAACCGCGACGTGCTCGTCGTCGCCAACCTCGGCGCCACCGACGTCTCGCTGCCCGACGGGCTGACGATCCTCGCGTCGTCGGGTGAGCTCCCCGACGCGACCACGCTGCCCGGCGACACGACGGTCTGGGCGCGCCGCTCCTGACGAGCGTGGCCCGCCCGCCCGGTCAGGGCCGGCGGGCCACGTCGAACGCCTGCGCCGTGCGCGCGGGCACCTTCACGGCCATCCGGCCGTCCTCGACGGTCGCCTTCGCGCACCCGTCGGCGAGCACGTCGCAGTAGTCGCCGTCGGCGAGGCTCGTCGCGAGCGTCGTCGTGAGCTCGTCGTCGCCCGCGTTCACGACGACGAAGCCGCGCTCGCCGCGCCCGAACGCGACCGCGTCGCCCTCGGACCACCGGTCGACCACCGGCGCGTCGCCGACGACGCCGCGCCAGCCGACCATCCCGGCGATCGCCGGCCAGCGGTGCTGGCACACCCAGTCGCCGTCCTTCACGTCAGCACCCGGCCCGACGCCGGGCGCGCACGACGCGTCGAGCACGGCCCCGCGCGCGTCCTGGGTCGGGCCCGCGTCGTCGTCGTCGAACGCGTACCCCGAGTAGACCTGCGGCGTGCCGTAGGCACCGGCCAGCATGAGCACGGTCGCGGGCGCGTAGTCCACGTCCCGGTAGCTCAGCGTCGAGCCGTTGCGCTCGGTGTCGTGGTTGTCGACGAAGACCACGGCGTCGTCCGACGGCACGTACCGAGCGCTCGCCGCACCGAGGTCGAGCGCGAGACCGGGCGACCCGGCGAGCACTCCCTTGAGCTCCTTGCCGAACGTGAACTCGTAGACCTTGCCGTTGTCGAGGTACTGCTCGGGCGTGATCGGCTCGTTCGACCCGCGGATGACCTCCTGCACGATGCCGGTGCCCTCGGGCAGCGGAGCGATGATCGCGGCGATGTCGGCGGGGGCCATGTGCTTGGCGGCGTCGATGCGGAAGCCGTCGACCCCGAGCGAGCGCAGGTCCTGCAGGTAGGCGGTGAGCCTCGCGCGCACGTGGGCCGAGCCCGTGTCGAGATCGGCGAGGTTGACGAGCTCGCACGTCTGCACCTCGTCGGCGTCGAGGTAGCTCCCGATGTCGTCGCCCTCGGTGAGCCCGCAGTGGTGGAAGTCGTCGGGCGTCCAGATGCCGGGGTACGTGTAGTGCTCGAACGACGAGCCCGCCCAGCCCACGCCCTCGTCCTGGCCGGTCATGTGGTTCAGCACGGCGTCGGCCCACACCTGCACGCCCGCCGCGTGGCACGTGGTCACCATCGCCGCGAACTGCTCGCGCGTGCCGAGCCGGGACTCCACTCGGTAGCTCACCGGCTGGTACGCGGTCCACCACTGCGGCCCGACGACGTGCTCCTGCGGCGGCGAGGTGAGCACCCACGCGTAGCCAGCAGGGCCGAGCTCGTCCGTGCACTCCCGCGCGATGGCGTCCCACGTCCACTGGAACAGCTGCACGCCGACGTCGTGGCCGGACCCGTCGGCCGCAGGCTGGGCGGCCGGGTCGGGCGCAGGGCCGGCCGCCGGCGAGGTGCAGGCAGCCAGGACCGCGACCAGCGCAGCGAGCACGGCGCATCGTCGGAAGATCGTCATCGTCACCCCGTCGGCGGGCTGCAACGTTGCAGCAACTTGCAAGACGGGGCTCAGGCTAGCGCTGTCGCCGCGTGAGGATGAGGTGGACCACGCCGGACGGGGACGGGGTCGCCTCGATCTCGAAGCGCTCCTCCAGGCCTTCGAGGCCGTCCCAGAGCCGCTCGCCCCGGCCGAGCACGATCGGCACCACGACGACGTGCAGGTGGTCGATCAGGTCCGCCGCGAGGAACTGCCGAACCGTCTCGACACCGCCGCCGATCCGCACGTCGAGCCCGGGGGCCAGCGCACGAGCCCGCTCGAGCGCCGTCACCGGATCGGCGTCGACGAAGTGGAACGTGGTCCCGCCCTGCATCTCGAGCACGGGCCGCGGGTGGTGGGTCAGGACGACGACAGGGGTGTGGAACACCGGGTCGTCCCCCCACCAGCCCTTCCACTCCTCGTCCTGCCACGGTCCGCGCTGGGGCCCGAACTTGTTGCGCCCCATGATCTCGACGCCGATCCCTGGGCCCCACTGGCTGGCGAACGACTCGTCGACCCCGCGGGATCCCGCGGACTCGCCATGGATCCCCATCTCGCGGAACGTCTTGGTCTCGAACGCCCACTCCATGAGCCGGTGCCCGGCATGACCGAACGGGGTCTCGAGCTGCTGGCCCTCACCCGTGCCGAAGCCGTCGAGGGAGATCGAGAAGTTGTGCACGCGGACGAGTGACATCCCGCGATCCAACCACCTTCCTCCCGGAGCGGCGCGGCCATCGCCCCGAGTCCCCCGCTACGTTGACGCCCATGGTGCATGTCCTGGTCAACGGCGCGGCGGCGTGGAACACGCTCGTCCGGCTCCCCTCGCTGCCCGAGCCGCGCTCGCACATGCAGTTCGCGAGCGGCTACCACGACGGGCTCGGCGGCACGTCGGCCGGCAAGGCGGTCACGCTCGCCGCTCTGGGCGTCGACGTCACCTTGTCGACGGTCCTGGGCGACGACGGGCTCGCCGACCTGGTCCGCTCCGCGCTCGCCCGCGACGGGCTGACGTTGCTGGCCGAGCCGGCACCCGGTGGCCGCACGGAGCGGCACGTCAACCTCATGTCCGACGACGGGTCGCGGGTGTCGCTCTACCTCGAGCTGCCCGCGTCG
>JBCECL010000057.1:2783-7021 GCA_039207135.1 Brevundimonas sp. | reverse complement strand
GGCGCGCGTCGATGCGGGCTGCCGGTTGGCCGTGTGCACCGACGGCTCGCGCGGCGCGATCGCGCTCGACGCGGACGGCTGGTGGTCGGTGGGCGTCGCACCCGTCGCCGAGGTGCTGGACACCAACGGTGCGGGTGACGCGTTCTTCGCCGGCCTGCTGAGCGCGACGCTCGACGGACTCGGCACGGGGGCAGCTCTCGCCCGGGCCTCGGCCACGGGCGCGCTGGCGGTCGCGACGACCGACCTGGGTGCGCCGGAAGCGACCGCGCAGGCGGCCGACGAGCTCGCCCGCTCGGTCGACGTCCGGCGCGGCTAGCCGCCGGAGACTGACAGCTCGGCCTCGTGCAGCTCGCGAGCGAACTCCTCGGAGAGCTCGCGCGAGTCGAGCCACCCGTAGGGCAGGATCGGGCGCTTCGGCGAACCGGCGCGACCGCGCTGGCCCTCGGCCGCCTCGCCCGGGTACGGCTGGTCGAGGTCGAGGCCCGCGAGGCGGTCGTCGAGCTCGGCCATGCTCGAGACGAGGCCGAGCGCCGCGCGCGTCTCGCCGCCGACCACGTAGCCCTTGAAGTACCACGCCATGTGCTTGCGCATCTCGCGCAGCGCCTTCGACTCGTCGCCGAAGTGCTCGACCATGAGCTCGGCGTGCCGACGGACCACCGTCGCGACGTAGGCGAGGCCCGGCCGGATGCGCTCGTCGGAGCCGGCGAACGCGGCGGCGAGGTCGGCGAACAGCCACGGCCGGCCCTGGCAGCCGCGCCCGACGACCACGCCGTCGCAGCCGGTCTGCGCCACCATCTCGAGCGCGTCCTCGGCGGACCAGATGTCGCCGTTGCCGAGCACGGGGATGTCGGTGACCGTCTCCTTGAGGCGGGCGATCGCCTCCCAGTCGGCGGTGCCCGAGTAGTAGTCAGCGGCCGTTCGGGCGTGCAGCGCGACTGCCGCGACGCCGACCTCCTGGGCGACGAGCCCGGCCTCGAGGTACGTGAGGTGGTCCTCGTCGATCCCCTTGCGCATCTTGACCGTCACCGGCACGCCGTAGGGCGCGGCAGCGTCCACGGCCGCCGAGACGATCGCGCGGAACAGGTCCCGCTTCCAGGGCAGCACGGCTCCCCCGCCGCGGCGGGTCACCTTGGGGACCGGGCAGCCGAAGTTCAGGTCGACGTGGTCGGCGCGGTCCTCGCTCGCGATGAGCCGGACGGCTGCGGCGACCGTGGCCGGGTCGACGCCGTACACCTGCACGCTGCGCGGACGCTCGTCCGGCTCGTGCGAGATGATCCGCATCGACTCCTCGCCGCGCTCGACCAGGGCCCGGCTGGTGACCATCTCGGCGACGTACAGCCCAGCACCGGACTCGCGGCACAGGCGCCGGAACGCGGCGTTGGTGACGCCGGCCATGGGCGCGAGGACCACCGGAGTGTCGATGGTCAAGGGCCCGATGTGCAGGGGCGGCGCGACGGCGCCGCTGGGCACGCTGGCAGCCGGGGAGTCGACGAGGGGGGCACTCACGCGCTCCATTCTCCCATCCGCGGCGGGATGGCGGTCTCCGTACCTCTCACAGGCCCCTCAGAGGCCCCCTCAGAGCCAGCCGTTCTCCTGCGCGATCCGGGCCGCCTCGGCGCGCGTCCGCGCGCCGGTCTTGCCCATCGCGGCCGACAGGTAGTTGCGGACCGTGCCCTCCGAGAGGAACGTCCCACGGGCGATGTCGGCGACCGTGCCGCCCTGCGCCGCCGCGACCAGCACGTCCCGCTCGCGCTCGGTGAGCGGGCTCGCGCCCACGGTCAGGGACTCGATCGCCAGGTCCGGGTCGACCACGCGCAGCCCCCGGTGCACGCGGCGGACCGCATCGGCGAGCTGCTCGGCCGGGGTGTCCTTGACGACGAAGCCGCTGGCCCCGGCGTCGAGCGCTCGACGGAGGTAGCCGGGGCGACCGAAGGTCGTGACGATCAGTGACCTGCACGACGGGAGCGCGCGGTGCAGCTCGGCCGCGACGGTGATCCCGTCGAGACCCGGCATCTCGACGTCGAGCAGCGCGACGTCCACGGCGCCGGCCCGGGCAGCGGCCAGCACCTCGTCGCCGCGCCCGACCTGGGCGACCACCTCGAGGTCCTGCTCCAGGTCGAGCAGGGCGGCGAGCGCGCCGCGCACGAGGGCCTGGTCGTCGGCGAGCAGCAGGCGGATGGCGCTCATGTCGTCTCCCGCGTCGTCACGAGCAGCCGGTAGCCGCCCAAGGGACCCGTCGAGACCTCGACCCGCGCGCCGGCCGTGCGGGCACGCTCGACCAGCCCGTGCAGGCCGTTCCCGCGCTCGTCGGCGGGGGCGCCGTCACCGTCGTCGTCGACCGTCAGCGTGTCCGCCGTCATCGCGATCTCCACGTGGCTCGCGGCCGAGTGCCGCAGCACGTTGGTCGTCGCCTCGCGGATCGCCCACGCGAACAGCACCCGCAGGTCGTCGGGCACCTCGTCGATCGCGCCCGGGACCACGGCCTCGATGGCCGCGGAGTCGAACGCCTGCCGCGCACCGGCCAGCTCACCGGCGAGCGTCACGGCTCGGGTCGCGGTGACCATGCCACGCACGTCCGCGAGCGCGGTGCGCGCCAGGTTCTGGACCTCGAGCATCTCGGTGCGCGCGCGTCCGGGGTCCACGTCGAACAGCCTTGCCGCGAGCTCGGACTTGACCGAGATGACGGTCAAGGAGTGCCCGAGCACGTCGTGCATGTCGCGCGCGATCCGCTCGCGCTCGCGCTCGACGGCCAGCACCGCGACCTCGTCGCGGGCGAGCTGGAGCTGCCGGTTGCGCTGGACCAGCTGCGTGAACCCGAACACGGCGACCGTCGCCAGGATCACGGACAGGATCAGGCTGTCGATGGTGTCCCAGCCGGGCACGAGGCGCGGGACCACGAGGATCACGAGCGTGGACCACAGCGCGAGCCCGAGCGCGCGCGGGTCCCGCAGCAGGAAGACGCCGGTGACGCACACGAAGACGAGCCCCACGAGCCCGTCCTCGTCGGCGGCGAGGCACGACAGCGCGACGAGAACCGTCTGCGCCGCGAGGTACGCCGCGGCCCGTCCCGTCGTCATCCGCGAGCCGTGCGGACCCGCGTGCGTGATCACCGCCCACGCGAACGTCAGACCGAGGCACACGATCGCGAGCAGCGACACGACGCGTTCCCAGCCACCCGGGCTGTCCCACGCCGAGTGCCACGGCTGCAGCAGGAACACCGCCCAGACGACGCCCATCGACGGCCCGATGATCCTCATCGCCCGACGCGCCCGCCCGGGTGGCAGGTCCTCCCGATCGGTCACGTACAGCGCGGCGTCGCCCCGGGGCCAGTTCTCCCGCAGGCGGCTGCGCCACGGCTTCGGGCTGCTCACGGCGCCCACGCTAGCGTCCGCGCGCGGGCACGACCCGGCACCTGTGGCACCGGGTCGTGCTTCGTCCGCCACCGTCACGCGCGCGCGGTGTCGCGGCGGTAGCGCCACACCGTCCCCGCGACGAAGACGGCGCCCCAGGCGATCACGTTGACGAAGGCCCACACCGTGACGCCGTCGTCGGTGACGGGTGCGCGCACGATCTCCGCGAGCCCGTACGTCGGGATGAAGTGGGCGATGGTCGCGAACACGCCGTCGCCGAGCGGCATGAACAGCCCGCCGGCGAACGACAGCAGCGCGAGCACCGGGCCGAGGATCTGCATGACGTTCTCGGACGGCAGCAGGTAGCCCATGAACAGGCCGAACGCGGCGAACACCGACGAGCCGACCCACGCGAGCGCCAGCGAGACGAGGATGCGCGTCATGTCGCCGTCGGCCCCCGCGGGGATGCCGACCAGCGCCGTCACGACGACCGCGCCGAGACCGAGGACCATCGCGCTCGCGACCTTGGTCGCCACGTACGTGGCCGGGCGCAACGGGGTGAGCCGCAGCTGGCGCGTCCAGCCCTGCGCCCGCTCCACCGAGACGCTCGCGCCGCCGCTCGTCGTGGCCAGCAGCGCGCCGTAGAGCGCCATGGAGATCATGATCCAGGCGGTCACGTTCGCATGCCCGACCGACTCGGTCTTGTAGCTGTCGACGGTGCCGAACAGCAGGAAGAACACGGGCGGCATGATGAGCGTGAACACGACCGTGCGGCGGTTGCGCACCAGCCGGCGCAGCTCGACGGAAAGGTAGGTCAGGTTCGGCCCCCGGCGCACGGGCTGCTTCGTGGGGACGGTCACGGCGGTCATGCGAGGCTCCCGGTCTTGG
>JBCECL010000057.1:0-2683 GCA_039207135.1 Brevundimonas sp. | reverse complement strand
GGGTCCGTGCTGGTGGTGTCCGTGGTCAGCGCGAGGAACGCGTCCTCGAGCCCGCGCGCGGCGATCTCGAGGTCGCGCGCACCGGTGACGGTCAGCAGGTGCCGGGCGACGGCATCCGAGTCGGTCGTGCGGATGAGCACCCGGTCGCGGCGCACCTCGACGTCCTGGACGCCGGGCAGCGCCCGCAGCGCCGACTCGTCGAGCGGTCCGTCGAACGACGCGGAGACGACCCGGCCGGCCGTCAGGCTCTTGACCTGCGCGGCCGAGCCGTCGGCGACGATCTTCCCGTGGCTGACCAGGACGATGCGGTCGGCGTAGGCGTCCGCCTCCTCGAGGTAGTGCGTGGCGAAGAGGATGGTGCGGCCGCGGGCCGCGTCGGCGCGCAAGGCGTTCCAGAAGTCGCGACGCCCCTCGACGTCCATCCCGGTGGTGGGCTCGTCGAGCACGATCAGGTCCGGGTCGGGCAGCAGTGCGAGCGCGAACCGGAGCCGCTGCTGCTGCCCGCCGGAGCACTTGCCGACGCGGCGGCCGGCGATGTCGGCGATGCCCGCGCGCTGCAGGACCTCCTGGGCCGAGCGGGTGCTCCGGAAGAACGACGCGGTGAGCTCGACCGTCTCGGCGACCGTGAGGTCCTTGAGCAGCCCACCGCTCTGCATCACCGCGGAGACGCGGCCGGCGGCGATCGCGGCGGACGGCTCCAGGCCGAGCACCCGGACCGAGCCCGCGTCGGGCTCGGCGAGCCCGAGCAGCATGTCGATCGTCGTCGTCTTGCCGGCGCCGTTGGGACCGAGGAAGGCGACGACCTCACCGGGCCGCACGGCCAGGTCGAGACCGTCGACGGCACGCACGGTGCCGAACGACTTGCGCAGCCCGCGCAGGTCGAGCGCGAGGGATTCCGTCAGCGGAGGATCGAGCAGGTCTGAGGTCATGACTCGATCCTGACCGTCCCGACGGCACGGTCCTCCCGTCGGGCGTCACCGGCTCGACATGACGGATGTCATGCCTCCACCTCGCGGCAGGGCCCGCTCGGAAACTGCCCGCCGGACGGCGTCAACCTTTCCCGGCGTACGCGCGTCTTCACAGGTGTGACGACGTCACGCTCGGCCCGTCCGGGGTTCGAGGCGCACCCGTGGAGGAACCGGATGACGACCGAGCAGGTCGACGTGCAGGGGGCACCGCCGCGGCACCGGGCCGCCCGGGTCGCACTCGTCGTAGCCGCGCTCGTCGTCGGCGCCGCCGTGGTCTACCTGGTCTGGCTGCTCGTCTACCTCGCCACGCGTGAGGACACCGCCGTCGGGGTCGACCAGCCAGCGTCGTCACCGCCGGGGGCCGTCGCCGTGCCCGAGGGCACGCCGAGCGAGATCGCTCCCGGGGTCTTCGCGCCGAGCAGCTACGGGTACGACGAGTCCGGGGACGCCGACCTCGGCTCGTTCGCCGGTGTTCCGCTGCGGCTGCACGTCCGGTACCTCGCCGAGACCGACGAGTGGGAGATCACCCCTCGCGGTTCCGCGCTGCGCGACGTGGTCCCGATGGTCAGCGACGACCAGGGCGAGTCGACGACGATCGGCCACGCCGACGTCGTCACGCCCGACGGCACCGCGCGTCTCGAGCTCGCGAACGTCCCCGCGACGCTCGGGTTCGACGCCCGCACCTGGCTCTGGGTCGATCGCGACGAGGCTGACGGAGGCCACCTCGTCCGCGTGCCGAGCATCGGCATCCCGAGCAGGCCCGAGGACCGCGACGCCGTGGGCACCTCGCTGATGTACCTCGTCGACACGACGCCCGCAGCGGGCATCGACCCGGACGACGTCACCGTCGTCTTCGATCTCCCCGACGGAACCGTGCGGGCGCAGGACTGCCTGCCGACAGACACCGAGGCGACCTGCGAGCAGAGGCTGGGCGAGCCCGGCTTCTTCGACGACTTCCGCGCTGCTCAGGCGCGGTGGGAGGCCACGCGCGACTGACCCGGTACGGATGGGGGTCCGGGTCAGTCGCGCAGGTCGGTGCTCAGGCGGGCTCAGGCCCCGATCAGGCGAGCCGCGAGATAGCCCGTCACCTGGTCGAGCGAGACGCGCTCCTGCGACATGTCGTCGCGGTGCCGGATCGTCACGGCCTGGTCGTCGAGCGTGTCGAAGTCGACCGTGATGCAGAACGGCGTGCCGATCTCGTCCTGGCGACGGTAGCGACGGCCGATCGCACCGGCGTCGTCGAAGTCGACGTTCCAGTGCTTGCGCAGCTCTGCGGCCAGGTCGCGCGCCTTGGGCGAGAGCGACTCGTTGCGCGACAGCGGCAGCACGGCGGCCTTGACGGGCGCGAGGCGCGGGTCGAGCTTGAGCACGACGCGGGTGTCGACGCCGCCCTTGGTGTTGGGCGCCTCGTCCTCGGTGTAGGACTCGACCAGGAAGGCCATGAGGGACCGCGTCAGACCGGCGGCCGGCTCGATCACGTACGGGACGTAGCGCTCGTTCTTGGCCTGGTCGAAGAACGACAGGTCCTGGCCCGAGTGCTCGGTGTGCGTGGTGAGGTCGAAGTCCGTGCGGTTCGCGATGCCCTCGAGCTCGCCCCACTCGCTGCCCTGGAAGCCGAAGCGGTACTCGATGTCGACCGTGCGCTTGGAGTAGTGCGACAGCTTCTCGGCCGGGTGCTCGTAGTGGCGCAGGTTGTCGCGCGCGATGCCCAGGTC
>JBCECL010000056.1:22692-25574 GCA_039207135.1 Brevundimonas sp. | reverse complement strand
CTCGAACGAGCCGAAGAACTCGTCGATCGCCGCGGCGAGCTCGCCGACCGGCTTGTCGCCGCCCTCGGGGGAGAGGTTCTGCCAGAACACCGAGTGGTTCACGTGTCCGCCGAGGTTGAACGCGAGGTTCTTCTCGTGCAGGTTGACGGCTGCCAGGTCGTCCTTGTCGCGCGCCTCGGCCAGCTTCGCCAGCGCGGTGTTTGCGCCGGTCACGTAGGCGGCGTGGTGCTTGTCGTGGTGCAGCTCCATGATTCGGCCGGAGATGTGCGGCTCGAGGGCTGCGTAGTCGTAAGCCAGGTCCGGAAGCGTGTAGTCAGCCATGCGTGAGTACCTCTCCTGCGCTCGGTTGCGGGCCGCTCGTCGCGCACCCGCGGGACATCCCACCAACGAGTTCGGGCGACCCGCCGCTACGGCGAGCCGCCCGACTCATCAAACTCTCACTCAGGCCGGGCTGTTCCGCCCGTCCGACGTCGTCTCACCCTCTGGTTCGACGAGGTGCACGCCGCCGCCCACCTGCGCGGGCTCGTGCGTGTCGGCCTCGATGGCGTCGTGCTCGCCGTGCGAGTGCGCCGCCGCGAGCTCCGCCGGCGTCACGGGCTCGACGCGGTCCTCGTAGAAGACCTGCGACACGCGCTGGCGCAGCCTGTCGAGCTGGTAGCCCTTGCGCCGCACGCCGCGCGAGTCCTCGGCCGGCTCGATCTCGAGCGGGCGGATGACATCGTGCTGCACGCGCAGCCAACGCTCGTGGGCGTCGAGCGGCTTGTGCACCTCGATGTACTCACCGCTCGCGAACCGGACGATGCGGCCGGTCTCGTGGCCGTGGAGCACGAGCTCGCGGTCCTTGCGCTGCAGCCCGAGGCAGATGCGCTTGGTCACGATGAACGCGAGCAGCGGGCCGACGAAGATCAGGACCCGGAACACCCACGTGATGTCGTTGATCGACAGGTGGAAGTGCGTCGCGATCAGGTCGTTGGACCCCGCCAGCACGAGGATGAAGAACGCCACCAGGATCGAGACGCCGAACGACGTCCGGAACGGTCGGTTGCGCGGGCGGTCGAGCACGTGGTGCTCACGCTTGTCGCCCGTGACGGCGGCCTCGACGAACGGGTAGATCGCGAGCAGCGTGAACAGGATGCCCGGCACGACCATCGCCGGGATGATGACGTTGAGACTGACGGTGTAGCCGCCCCACGTCACGAACTCCGCGCCGCCCGGCATCAGGCGCAGCGATCCCTCGAGGAACAGCATGTACCAGTCAGGCTGCGCGCCTGCGGAGACCGGGGACGGGTCGTACGGCCCGTAGTTCCAGACCGGGTTGATCGACATGGTCGCGGCCATGAGGGCGATCACGCCGAACACCGTGAAGAAGTAGCCACCGGCCTTGGCGACGTAGATCGGGAACAGCGGGAAGCCGACCACGTTCTTGTCGCTGCGACCCGAGCCCGGGTACTGCGTGTGCTTGTGCAGCACGACGAACAGCAGGTGCAGGCCGATGAGCGCGAGGATCAGCGCCGGCACGAGCAGGACGTGCACCGTGAACAGGCGCGGGATCAGGTCCTGACCCGGGAACTCGCCGCCGAACACGAAGTACGACATGTACGAGCCGATGATCGGGATCGCCTTGATGACGCCGTCGGTGATGCGCAGGCCGTTGCCCGACAGCACGTCGTCGGGGAGCGAGTAGCCGGAGAACCCAGCCGCCAGGCCGAGGATCAGCAGCGTGAAGCCGACGACCCAGTTGAGCTCACGCGGCTTGCGGAAAGCGCCCGTGAAGAACACGCGCATCATGTGCGTGACGATCGCGGCCATGAAGATCAGCGCGGCCCAGTGGTGGATCTGCCGCATGAGCAGACCGCCGCGGACCTCGAACGACAGGCGCAGCGTCGACGAGAACGCCTGGGACATCTCGGCGCCCCGCAGCGACTCCCACGGACCGTTGTAGGTCGTCTCGCCCATGCTCGGCACGAAGAACATCGTGAGGAACACTCCGGAGATCAGGATCGTGATGAAGCTGAACAGCGCGATCTCGCCGAGGAGGAACGACCAGTGGTCGGGGAAGATCTTGCGGGCGAAGTTCTTGACGACGACGCCGAGCCCGGTGCGCTGGTCGAGATAGTCCGCCGTGCCGCCGGCCGCACGGGCCAGCGGGGTGGTGGTCGCCGTCGTGGACGACGTGGTGGTGGCGGTGCTCACTTCTCACGCTCCCAGAAGCTCGGGCCGACGGGCTCGTGAAAGTCGCTCTGCGCGATGAGGTAGCCCTCGTCGTCGACCGTGATCGGCAGCTGGGGCAGCGGGCGCTTAGCGGGACCGAACACCACTCGCGCGCCGTCGGCGACGTCGAACGTGGACTGGTGGCACGGGCAGAGCAGGTGGTGCGTCTGCTGCTCGTACAGGGCCACCGGGCAGCCCACGTGGGTGCAGATCTTGGAGAAGGCGATGATGCCGTCGTACGACCAGCCCTCGCCCTGCTCGGACTTGATGTCACGCGGGTCGAGACGGATCAGCAGGACGACTGCCTTCGCCTTCTCGTCGAGAGGGTGCTCGGCATGCTCGAGACCCTCGGGGATGACGTGGAACACCGAGCCGACCGTGACGTCGGACGCCTTGATGGGGCGACCGGAGGGGTCGCGCGCCAGCTTGGTGCCCTTCTTCCACATCGTGTGCTTGAGCTTGCCGACGTTCCAGTCCTCGCCGATGTTGCCGATCAGCGGCAGCGCGATCGTCAGCGGGAACAGGGCGACGGCGGTGACGACGGCGCCCTTGAGCGCGCCTCGCCGGCTGATGCCCGAGTCGTCGGTGCCGTCCTGCAGCGCCGCGACGGCGGCCTCGCGCGTCTCGGCGTCGCTGGCCATCGCGTGGCGCTCTTCGGACTTCTCGTGGTC
>JBCECL010000056.1:19301-22592 GCA_039207135.1 Brevundimonas sp. | reverse complement strand
CCCGGGTCCTCGAAGCGGTCGAGCACGGCGTGCCCGTCGCGAGCCTCGAGCTCGTGGGAGTTGTCGTGCGTGCTCACGAGGACTTCGCTCCGATCCAGACTGCGGCACCGATCAGCAGGCCCATGCCGACGACCCAGGCCCACAGGCCCTCGCTCACGGGACCGAGCGAACCGAGGTCCAGGCCGCCCGGGGTGGCCTCACCCTGCTGGTCGATGAACGCGATGATGTCGCGCTTCTCCTCGGAGTTGAGGTTCGTCTCGCTGAAGACCGGCATCGACTGCGGGCCGGTCAGCATGGCCTCGTACAGGTGCGTGGGGGTGGTGTCCCACAGGTTCGGTGCGAACTTGCCGCGGGACAGCGCTCCGCCGGCGCCGACGGCGTTGTGGCACATCGCGCAGTTGGTGCGGAACAGCGCCATGCCGTTGGCCGAGTTGCCCTTGGAGGGGTCGACCTGCTCGGCGGTGGGGATGGCCGGGCCGGCACCCAGGCTCGCGACGAAGGCCGCGAGCTGGTTGATCTGGTCCTGGCTGAACTGCACGGGCTTGGCCTGCGCCTGCGGGCCGTCCATCTGCATGGGCATGCGGCCCGTGCCGACCTGGAAGTCGACAGCAGCGGCGCCGACGCCGATGAGTGACGGCGCGCTGGCCGTACCGGCAGCCGACGGGCCGTGGCACGTCGCGCAGTTGGCCTGGAACAGCTTCTCGCCGGCCTTCACGTCGTCGGTGCTGGCGGCGGCGGGCGCGGCATCAGCCGACGTCGGCACCAGCACGGCGTACAGGCCGCCGGTGAGCAGCAGCGCCAGCAGGAGCAGGACGATCGGCGCTCGCCGATCGTGCCTGCGGGCTGCGAGTGCCTTCACGGATCGATCCTCGTCTCACACATGGGGGGTGGGGGCGGGTGGTCGGTGCGCTGCGTCGCGCGACGACGAACTACTTGAGCAGGTAGATGACCGCGAACAGCGCGATCCAGACGACGTCGACGAAGTGCCAGTAGTACGACGTGACGATGGCTGTGGTGGCCTCGTGATGGCCGAATCGCTTGGCCGAGAACGAACGGCCGAGCAGGAACAGGAAGGCGAGCAGACCGCCGATGACGTGCAGGCCGTGGAAGCCCGTCGTCAGGTAGAACACCGAGCCGTAGGGGCTCGACGCGATCGTCAGGCCCTCGTGCACCAGTGCCGCGTACTCGAAGATCTGACCGCCGATGAAGAACGCGCCCATGACGTACGTGAGCGTCATCCACTCGTTCATGCCCCAGCGGTTGACCTGGAGCAACGAGCCCGAGCGCACCGGCTGGAAGCGCTCCGCCGCCCAGACGCCCATCTGGCACGTCACCGACGACAGCACCAGCACGGTGGTGTTGATCGCGGCGAACGTGACGTTGAGCTTGGCTGTCTGCTCGGCCCACTCGTCGGGCACGGCTGCGCGCAGCGTGAAGTACATGGCGAAGAGCCCTGCGAAGAACATGAGTTCACTCGCGAGCCACACGATCGTTCCCACCGACACCGGGTTGGGTCGGTTGACGCTCACGTGGGGGGCGGTGCGAGGGGCAGCCGTTGCGGTCGACACGTTGGCCATTATGGCTGAACTCGAGCCTTCATGGGCCCTTGGACCTAGGCCGTGGCGCGCGGTAAATGTCACACCGTCAGGATCCGGGCCGTCGGAGGCCCGAAATCCCGCGTGATCGAGCCTCTCAGACGGCCCGCGAGGCGTCCGCGACGGGCCGACACGCCGAGGCCACCGGCGCGCTCGTGCTATGTGCCTGCCGGGCGTCGCCGCAACGAGGGTGCGGGACGTGCCAAGATGCGTTCGGACGCACGCGACGACGAGTGAGGACGACCCATGAGCACGGCCCACAGCAGCGAGCAGGCACGCGGACCCCGGATCCTGCTCTACAGCGACGACGTCGACGCGCGCGCGCAGGTGCGGCTCGCGGTCGGGCGCCGACTGCGCCACGACGCGCCGGAGATCGAGTGGGTCGAGGTCGCCACCGCGCCGGCCGTCATCGCCACGACCGAGGCCGGCGGGCTCGACCTGCTGATCCTCGACGGCGAGGCCGACAAGGTCGGCGGCCTCGGGCTTGCGCGCCAGCTCAAGGACGAGGTCTACCAGTGCCCGCCCGCGCTCGTGCTGACGGGGCGCCCCCAGGACGCGTGGCTCGCGTCCT
Organism: Brevundimonas sp.; assembly: GCA_039207135.1. Taxonomy (GTDB): domain Bacteria; phylum Actinomycetota; class Actinomycetes; order Actinomycetales; family Cellulomonadaceae; genus Cellulomonas. The sequence goes on along the minus strand of JBCECL010000056.1, from coordinate 20,426 downwards.
GGTCGAACGCCGACGCCGTCGTGAGCCGCCCGCTCGACCCGATCGAGCTCCAGGCCGCCGTCGCGGACGTGCTCGAGAAGCGGGCCGTCGCCGGATGACCGACGCGCCCACCTGGCCGGACCTGCTCACCAGCCTGGTCGCGCGCCAGGACCTCACCACGTCCCAGGCGTCCTGGGCGATGGACGAGATCATGAGCGGGGAGGCGTCGCCGATCCGGATCGCGGGCTTCCTGGTCGCCCTGCGCGCCAAGGGCGAGACGGTCGCCGAGCTGACCGGCCTGGCGGACACGATGCTCCAGCACGCCAGGAGGATCAGCGTCCCGGGCCGGACGCTCGACATCGTCGGTACCGGTGGCGACAGGTCGCACACCGTGAACATCTCCACGATGTCCGCGCTCGTGATCGCCGGCGCCGGGATCCGGGTCGTCAAGCACGGCAACCGCGCCGCGTCGTCCTCGTCGGGCAGCGCGGACGTGCTCGAGGCGCTCGGGATCCGGCTCGACCACACGCCCGAGCGCGTCGCCGAGATCGCCTCCGAGGCCGGGATCACCTTCTGCTTCGCCCAGGTGTTCCACCCCTCGTTCCGGCACACCGCTGCGGCCCGCGCCGGCCTCGGGATCGCCACGGCATTCAACTTCCTCGGCCCGCTGACCAACCCCGCGCAGCCGGACAGTGCCGCGATCGGCGTGGCGGACGAGCGCATGGCCCCGCTCGTGGCCGGTGTCTTCGCGAGCCGGGGCAAGAGCGCGCTGGTGTTCCGCGGGCACGGTGGCCTCGACGAGATCGCCCCGACTGGTCCCTCGCAGGTCTGGGAGGTGCGCGACGGGCAGGTCACGGAGAACCTCGTCGACTGGGACGAGCTCGACGTCGCGCCCGTGACGCTCGCGGAGCTGCGCGGGGCGGACGCCGCCTACAACGCGGACGTCGCGCGGCAGCTGCTCGCGGGCGAGCGTGGGCCGGTGCGCGAGACCGTGGTCCTCAACGTCGCGGCTGCGCTCGTCGCCGACGGGTCGCTGCCCGGCACGTCGTCGGGGACGCTGCTCGAGCGGTTCGCGGCGGGCAGCGCGCACGCGCGGGAGTCGCTCGACTCCGGGTCCGCCGCCCAGGTGCTCGAGCGCTGGCAGGC
>JBCECL010000056.1:0-19201 GCA_039207135.1 Brevundimonas sp. | reverse complement strand
GCGAACGCTTGCTCCAGGTCGTGCTGCGAGTACGTGCGGAACGCGATGTACGTCTGGGTGCGCTGCACGCCGACGATCTTGCTCACCTTGTCGGCGATGACGTCGGCGAGGCCGTCGTGCTCGCGTACGCGCACGATCGCGATGAGGTCCACCTCGCCCGTCACGGAGTAGACCTCGCTCACGCCCGGGATCTCCGCGATGGCGGCGGCGACCTCCGGGATACGGGCGGCGTCGGTGTCGATGAGGACGATCGCAGTCAGCATGTCGACATCATGCCGTGCGCCGAACCTCGTTGCTCGGCTGCGCGGCCGGTGCCTTCAGGGCGGGAGCGGGAGCTCCGGTGAGCAGCCGGTGGTGCGCCGCGACGGCCGCCGCAGGGTCGACGTCGCTGAGCGCCGACCGGATCGGGTACGCCCACGTGCCCGAGACCTCCACGAGCCGCACGCCCGGCTGCTCGAGCCACGCGAGCACGAGGTCCGTCTCCTCCGGGTGGGCGGCGGTCGCGGGCGCGACGGGTGCCGGCACATGCTCCGCCGAGGAGCGCAAGGCCTCGATGACCGGGCGCGGATCCGTGCGGCGATCGACCGACGCCGTGGCGGCGAGCCGCCCGTACCGGACGACGACCAGCTCCCATCCGCCACCGGATCGGGGCGCAGCGGCGACGAGCTCGCAGCTGCGGGCGAGCGGGTCGTTGCGCTGGGCGCGAGCGGCGCCGCGCAGGAAGGCGCCGAGCCGGTCGCGCACGGTGCCCGCCTCCTCGAAGCGCTGCTGGTCCACGAGGGAGTCGAGCCGTGCCGCGTGCGCGGCGATCACGGGCGCAGGGTCGGCGAGCATCGCGTGCCGGACGCGCGCCACGACCTCGGCGTACTCGTCCACGGGCTGCGCGCCGACGCAGGGCGCGCCGCACCGCCCCATGTCGGCCAGCGCGCACGCTGAGGCATCGACCGACGGGACCAGGGGGAGCCGGCGGGTGCACTGCCGGATGTCGAACGCCTCGTGCAGCGCCTCGATCGCGAGCGTGGCCGTGCGAGCCGACGAGAAGGGACCGAGGTAGGCGGCGCCGTCGTCGTCGCGCACGTCGCGGACCACGGACAGGCGTGGGTAGGGCTCCGAGGTCAGCCGCACCCACGGCATGCGCTCCGGGTTGCGCGAGCGCCGGTTGTACCGAGGGGCGTGCTCCGCGATGAGCCGCAGCTCGCGCACCCGGGCTTCGAGCGGCGTGGCGCACGGCACCGGGTCCACGCGGTCCGCGATCCGGACCATCTCGAGGATTCGGCCGCGCTTCTCGGCCGACGTGAAGTACGAGCGCACCCGTCGACGCAGCGACGTCGTGGAGGTGCCGACGTAGAGGACCTCGTCGCCCGGCCCGCGGAACAGGTACACGCCGGGGGAGTCCGGGAGGTGATCGGCCAGGGTGCGCTTGCGCCGGACCTCGCCGGGGACGGGGTCGGTCGCCGTCGCCAGGTCCTCCAGGTGCGTGATGCCGAGCGGCGCCATGCGGGCCAGCAGCGCGTGCAGCACGTCCACGGTCGCCTGGGCGTCCGAGAGCGCCCGGTGGTTGGGCGTCACCGTGGCGCCGAAGAGCGTGGCCAGGCTCGAGAGCTTGTGGTTGGGCGCCTCGTCGCGCGTCACGACGCGGCGCGCGAGCCGGACGGTGTCGACGACCCGGTTCCCCGGCCACGCGTGGCCCGTGCGGGCGGCGGCAGCCTTGAGGAAGCCGATGTCGAACGGCGCGTTGTGGGCGACGAGGACGGCGTCCCGTGCGAACTCGAGGAACGAGGGGAGCACCTCCTCGATCCGCGGTGCCCCGATCAGCATCGTCGTCGTGATGCCCGTCAGGACCTGGATGAACGGCGGTACCGGACCCCCCGGGTCGACGAGCGTCTGGAACTCACCGAGAACCTCACCGCCCCGGACCTTCACCGCGCCGATCTCGGTGATCGAGCTGTCGGCCGGCGTCCCACCGGTCGTCTCGAGGTCGACGACCACGAACGTGACGTCCGACAGGGGTGTGCCGATCTCGTCCAGGCTCGGCTGAACCGGCCGTCCCGAGACGTCCGGCGGCGACGTCACCCACAACGGGCGCAGACGGCGGACGGACGACATGCCACGGACGTTACCCACCGGGTCTGACACGACCCGAAGGCGCGCGGGCGGGCCCTACTGTGGGTAGATGAGCTCCGGCGCCGACGTCCCCGCGGTGCTGCGCGCCGCGATCGTCCGTGCCGCGGCCGACGTGCTCGGCACGATGGAGCCGGTCGAGGTGCCCACCTCGTTGCGCGCCGTCGCGAGGTTCACACCCCGCAAGCGTGCGGCGGCCGGCGCGGGCCCGTTGTGGCTCGCGCTCGACGACGAGGCGTTCCGGTCACGGGTGGCGCGCCACTGGGCAGCGGCGCACGCCCCGGGTGACGAGACGGGCGAGGCGCCGGGGGACGTCAACGCGGACGGCATGGAGCTCGATCGCGCTGTGACGTCCTGGCTGCGCGGTTCCGACGAGTGGCGTGCCTTCGTGCCGCAGCCCGATCGCGTGCCACCCGCGCCCGACGCCCGGGACGCCGAGCTGGCTCGTGCCGTGTCGGACGCGGACGCCGCCCGCACGCGCGCCGAGGAGGCCGAAGCGCAGGCGCTGGCGGCGCGCGCCGAGCTCGCCGCCAGCCAGCGCGAGATGCGACGCCTTCGCTCCGACGCGGACCGGGCCCGCAGCGAGGCCAGGCGTGCGAGCGAGGAGGCGCGCGCGGAGCTCGAGGAGGCCCGCGCCGAGCGGGCGGCCGCGCAGGACGAGCGCCGGCTCGCCGCCGAGGAGCTCGGTTCCGCGCAGGCTCTGCGCACCGCGGTCCGGGCCGAGGCGCGCGTCGCGCGCAAGCTCGCCGACGCGCGGGTCCGCCTGCTGCTGGACACCGTCGTCGATGCCGCGAGCGGGCTCCGGACGGAGCTCGCGCTGCCTCCGGTCGCGGACCTGCCGGCGGATCTCGTCGCGCCGCCGCCGGAGCGATCGGAGACGAGGCGGACCGGCTCGCGGGGACGCTCGCTCGACGACCCCGCGTTGCTCGACGAGGTCCTGCGCCAGCCCTGGGCCCATCTCGTCGTCGACGGCTACAACGTCTCGAAGACCGGCTTCGGCAACCTCACGCTCGAGGAGCAGCGTCGGCGGGTCGTGGACGGCCTCGCCGTCGTGGCCGCCCGGACGGGCGCCGAGGTGACCTGCTGCTTCGACGGCCAGGAGGCCGCGATGCCCGCGACAGCGGCGAGCCGCGGGGTCCGGGTGCGGTTCTCCGTCGGCGAGATCGCCGACGACCTGATCCGTCGGCTGGTGCGTGCCGAGCCGACCGGGCGAGTCGTCGTCGTGGTGACGAGCGACCAGGCGGTCGCCCGGGACGTCGAGGCCACGGGCGCCTGGGTGGTGCCCGCGTCGACCTTGATCGCCAGGCTGAACCACCTGTAGCCCGAGCGGGCCGGGGCCCCGCCACTTCGGTCAGGGCCGGTGTCAGACGTCGTCGCTAGCGTCCGCCGCATGATGATCGACTGCGAGAGCTGCACCGCACGCCCAGCCGCGTGCGGAGACTGCGTGGTGACGTTCCTGACGATCGGGCGCGCATCGCCGGTCGTCGCCGCCGACGGGATCGAGCTCGACAACGCCGAGCAGCGCGCGATCGGCGTGCTCGCCGCGTCCGGGCTGGTCCCACCGCTGCGGATGGACCCCGCCGTGTGACGGGCGGGGTCCATCGACGGCGGGTCAGGCGTCGCGCGTGCCCGAGTACAGCGCCTCGACGTCGGACGCGAAGTCCTTGAGCACGAGCGACCGCTTCACGCTGAGCTTCGGCGTGAGGTAGCCGTTCGCGATGGTGAGGTCGGTGTCGAGGATCCGGTACTTGCGGATCGACTCCGCGCGCGAGACGGCCTTGTTGGCGCGCTCGACGGCCTTGTCGATCGAGGCGAGCACGTCGGGGTCGGTCGCCGCCTCGGCCAGCGTGAGCGCCGGCTTGCCGTGCGCGGCGAGCCACCCCGGGACACCGTCGGGGTCCAGTGTGACGAGCGCGGCGATGAACGGCTGAGCGTCGCCGACGACGACGACCTGGCTGATCAGCGGGTGGCCACGCAGCCGGTCCTCGAGCACGGCGGGGGCGACGTTCTTGCCGCCCGCGGTCACGATGATCTCCTTCTTGCGTCCCGTGATCGACAGGTAGCCGTCCTCGTCGATCGCGCCGAGGTCGCCCGTCTTGAACCAGCCGTCCTGCAGCGACTCGGCGGTCGCGAGGTCGTTGGCGTGGTAGCCGCGGAACACCTGGATGCCCTTGACCTCGATCTCGCCGTCGTCGGCGATGCGCACCGAGCACCCCGGCAGGGGGAGGCCGACGCTGCCGATCTTCGACCTCGACGGCCGGTTCACCGTGGCCGGCGCGGTCGTCTCGGTCAGGCCGTAGCCTTCGAGCACGATCAGGCCGAGCCCGCGGTAGAAGTGCCCGAGCCGCTCGCCCAGGGGAGCACCGCCCGAGATCGCCCAGCGCGCGCTGCCACCCAGGGCGTTGCGCAGGCGCTTGAGGACGAGCGTGTCTGCGACCTTGTGCTGCAGGCGCAGCCACGGGCTCGGGCCGCGAGGGGTGTCGAGCGCTCGCGAGTAGACGATCGAGGTCTTGGCCGCGCGCTGGAAGATCGCGCCCTTGCCCCCGGCCGCCGCCTTCTGCTCGGCGGAGTTGTAGACCTTCTCGAACACCCGCGGGACCGCGAGGATGAAGGTCGGCTTGAACGACGCGAGGTCGTCCAGCAGCGTGGTCGTGTCGGGGGAGTGGCCAAGGACTGCGCCGGCCGGGATGCACAGCACGTGGATGAACCGCGCGAACACGTGGGCCAGCGGCATGAACAGGAGGGTCCGCGCGCCGGGCTCGGCGACCACCTCGTTCAGGTCGGCGACCGTGTTGACGGTGAGCTCGTAGAAGTTGCCGTGCGTGAGCTCGACGCCCTTGGGCCGACCTGTGGTGCCGGACGTGTAGATCATCGTCGCGGTGTCGGCCAGCGACGCCAGCGCGCGCCTGCGCGCGATCTCCTCGTCCGGGACGTCGACGCCGGCCGCGACGAGCTCGTCGATGGCCCCGGCGTCCAGCACGAGGACCTCGCGGAGGTTGGGCGTGTCGGGCCGCACCTCGGCGACCGTGGCGGCGTGGGCCTCGGTCTCGACGACGAGCAGCGAGACGTCCGAGTCCGTCAGGATCCACGCGACCTGCTCGGCCGACGACGTCTCGTACAACGGGACCGGGATCGCGGCGACGGCCCACGACGCCCAGTCGAGCAGGGACCACTCGTAGCGGGTCCGGGACATGATCCCCACGCGGTCGCCGGGCTGCACGCCACGCGCGACGAGCCCCTTGGCGACCGCGACGACCTCGGCGTCGAGCTCGCGCCCCGTCAGGGGGATCCAAGGGCTGTCCGGCGTGGGCTTGTGCTCGACGACGGGGGCGTCCGGCGCGGAGGCGATCCGCTCGGCGAAGAGGGTGTTGAGGTTGCTCGAAGGATCGACCTCGATGAGCAGGGGCGTGCGGGACTCGTCCATGCTGGCTCCAGTGACAGGTGGCGAAGTGTGCACGAAGGATACGGGACGTTACTGGCCAGTAGCGTGCAGCCTGTGGCGCCCGCGCGTGCCCACGGGCCTTTGGTCGTCCACGACGACCCTCCAAGACCGCTAGCGTTGGCACCCGTGCCGCAAACAGTCGCGGCGCGACGGGACGATCGCGTAGGAGCACTCACACATGCACGCCATCGGTGTGGACATCGGCGGGACGAAGATCGCGGCAGGCGTCGTGGACGACGAGGGCACGATCCTCGCCAAGACGCGTCGTGACACCGCGCCCGATGACGCCGCGAGCATCGACCGTGCCATCGCCGACGTCTACGCCGAGCTGAGCGCCGACTACGAGATCTCCGCGATCGGCCTCGCTGCCGCCGGCTTCGTCGCCGCCGACCGCTCCGGCGTCCTGTTCGCGCCGAACATCGCGTGGCGCGACTACCCGCTGCGCGACAACGTCGCGGCGCTCATCGACGACGACGTCACGATCGTGGTCGAGAACGACGCGAACGCGGCCGGCTGGGCGGAGTTCCGGTTCGGCGCGGCGCAGGACGTCGACGACATGCTGACGCTGACGGTCGGCACGGGCCTGGGCGGCGCGATCGTCTCCAGCGGCGCGCTCGTGCGCGGCGCGTGGGGCGTGGCGTCCGAGATCGGGCATATGCGTGTCGTCCCCGGCGGGCACTACTGCGGCTGCGGTCACGAGGGCTGCTGGGAGCAGTACACCTCCGGCCGGGCCCTGGTTCGCGACGCCCAGGCGGCGGCGCTGACGCAGGCCGACCGCGCTCACCGGCTCCTGGAGCTCGCGGGGGGCGACGTCGACAACATCGCCGGACCGCACGTCACCCAGGCGGCTGTCGAGGGCGACCCGCTCGCCGTCGAGCTGCTCGCCGAGCTCGGGCGGTGGCTCGGAGAGGGTGCCGCCTCGGCGACCGCGCTGCTCGACCCCGCGCTCATCGTCGTCGGTGGCGGTGTCGCCGCAGCGGGCGACCTCCTGCTGGCGCCGGCCCGCAAGGCCTTCAGCGAGCAGCTCTCCGGCCGGGGGCACCGCCCGGAGGCGACGTTCGTCGTGGCGGCGATGGGGAACGACGCCGGCATGGTGGGCGCCGCGGACCTGGCCCGGCTCTGACGTCAGACCACGGCGCCGGTGTCGTCGTCCCCGGGGTCACGACGCCCCGGCATGCGCCAGACGAGCACCGCAACGCCGAGCACGAAGACCGCGCACGCGGCCTGCACGAGCGCCGACGGGGCATCGCGCCACGCGATCAGGACGACGAGCAGGAACAGCGGCATGCCCGCCGCTGCGAACCACGCCATCGTCAGCAGCGGGTCCCCGCCCAGCACCGGGCCAGGGTCGGGCGGCACGAACCCCTCGCGCTCGTCGGCGGCCTGCTCCGCGGCGTCGTACTGCTCGGTGCCGTCCCAGTCCCTGCCGACCGCCGGAGCGGTGTCGGCGGGCCGGACGACGTGCGCGCCCTGCACCCACGGGGCCACAGGGAAGTCCAGGCTGGGGCGCGGCGGCGCGTCGCCGCTGTCGACCTCGTCGAGCTGGGCCACGATGGCGGCCCACTGGTCGTCGTCGACGATCTCGGACGAGCCTTCGGCGTCGCCTGTCGAACCGTCCTCGGGTCCGGGGACGTCAGCGTCCGGGCCGGGGGCGGTCTCGTCCGGGTCGTCGGGGCGAGGAGCCATAGGAGCACTCTAGAGTCGGACCGTGCGGTCGAGGTGTCCGGCCCGCGCTACGGCATGATGCCGTGCAGGCCGGCTGAGAGGTGAGCGAGTGTTCTACTGGTTGATGAAGCGGGTCGTGGTCGGTCCGCTCCTGCACCTGATCTACCGACCGTGGATCCGTGGTGCCCAGAACATCCCGGCCGAGGGTGGTGCCATCCTCGCGAGCAACCACCTGGCCGTGATCGACTCCTTCTTCCTGCCGCTCATGCTCGACCGTGAGCTGGTCTTCATCGGCAAGCAGGAGTACTTCACCGGCAGCGGCCTCAAGGGGCGGCTGCAGGCGGGGTTCTTCCGTGGCGTCGGCACGATCCCCGTGGACCGCGGCGGCGGCAAGGCGAGCGAGGCGGCCCTGCGCACGGGTCTTCGCCGGCTCGAGGAGGGCGGCCTCTTCGGCATCTACCCCGAGGGCACGCGCAGCCCCGACGGCCGCCTGTACCGCGGCAAGACCGGCATCGCCCGGCTGGCGATCGAGTCGGGCTCCCCGGTGATCCCCGTCGCGATGGTCGACACGAACGTCGCGCAGCCGCTCGGGCGCACGATCCCGAAGGTGATGCGCATCGGCATGGTCGTCGGCGAGCCGCTCGACTTCAGCCGCTACAAGGGCATGGAGAACGACCGGTTCATCCTGCGCTCGGTGACCGACGAGATCATGTACGCGATCATGAGCCTGTCCGGGCAGGAGTACGTCGACGTCTACGCAGCGACGCAGAAGGCGCGGATCGCGACCGGGCACCCCGCCGTCGCGGGCGACGCGCCGGACCAGCTGCCCGCGGCTCCCGGTGGCCGCCCCGTGCCGGACGTCCAGGTTCCGGTCCCCCCGCAGGACGACGACGGCACGTCAGTAGGATGACCCGGTCGGCGTCGGAGCCGCGCAGCGGACCTCGGTCCCGCTCTGCGCTCGCTCGGCCGGCCTAGATTTCAGCGTCTGCCATCGGCAGGTCGATCAATGAAGTTCAACGAGAGGTGTGTCTCATGTCGGTTCGTCGCGTCGCCCTCCTGACCGCGGGTGGCTTCGCTCCGTGCCTGTCGTCCGCCGTCGGTGGCCTCATCGAGCGCTACACCGAGATCGCGCCGGACGTCGAGATCATCGCCTACGAGCACGGCTACTACGGCCTGCTGCGCGGGGACAAGATCGTCATCGACGACCAGGTGCGCCAGAACGCCGGCATCCTGCACCGCTTCGGTGGCTCGCCCATCGGCAACTCGCGCGTCAAGCTCACCAACGCCAAGGACTGCGTCAAGCGCGGCCTCGTGCAGGAGGGTGAGGACCCGCTGAAGGTCGCCGCCGAGCGTCTCAAGGCGGACGGCGTCGACGTGCTGCACACGATCGGCGGCGACGACACGAACACGACCGCCGCCGACCTGGCCGCGTACCTGCACGAGAACGACTACGACCTCACGGTCGTCGGCCTGCCCAAGACGATCGACAACGACGTGATCCCGATCCGTCAGTCGCTCGGTGCCTGGACCGCTGCCGAGGAGGCCGCCGGCTTCGCGGCGAACATCATCGGCGAGCACCGCTCGGGCCCGCGCATGCTCATCGTGCACGAGGTCATGGGCCGGCACTGCGGCTGGCTGACCGCGGCCGCCGCGGTCGAGTACCGCAAGTGGCTGGACCAGCAGGAGTGGGTCCCCGGCATCGGCCTGACCCGCGAGCGGTGGGACATCCACGCCGTGTTCGTGCCGGAGCTCGCGATCGACATCGACGCCGAGGCCGAGCGCCTCAAGGGCATCATGGACAGCCAGGGCAACGTCAACATCTTCCTGTCCGAGGGCGCTGGCATGCACGAGATCGTCGACCAGCTCGAGGCCGCCGGCACGCCGGTCGAGCGCGACCCGTTCGGCCACGTCAAGCTCGACACCGTCAACCCGGGCCAGTGGTTCGCCAAGCAGTTCGGCGAGAAGCTGGGCGCCGAGAAGACGATGGTGCAGAAGTCGGGCTACTACTCGCGCGCCGCCGCGGCCAACGCCGAGGACCTGCGCCTCATCAAGTCGATGACCGACCTCGCGGTGGACTGCGCCCTGCGCGGCGAGTCCGGCGTCATCGGGCACGACGAGGAGCAGGGCGACGTGCTGCGCGCGATCGAGTTCCCGCGCATCGCCGGTGGCAAGGCGTTCGACGTCAGCCAGCCGTGGTTCGGTGCTCTGCTGTCCGACATCGGGCAGGACCTGGTCCCGGCGAGCCACTCATGAGCATCGTTCCCGATCCCGCGGTCGTCGAGGGCCTCGACGCGTGGCGTTCGCTCCCGGCCGGTCAGCAGCCGGCCTGGCCGGACGCCGACGCGCTGGCCCGTGTGACCGAGCGGCTCGCCTCGGTGCCGCCGCTCGTCTTCGCCGGTGAGGCGGACGCGCTGCGCGCCCAGCTCGCCGCCGCCGGCAGGGGAGAGGCCTTCCTGCTCCAGGGAGGCGACTGCGCCGAGACCTTCGCCGAGGCGACCGCAGACAACATCCGCAACAAGATCAAGACGATCCTGCAGATGGCGGTCGTGCTCACCTACGGCGCGAGCCTGCCGGTCATCAAGATGGGTCGCATGGCGGGGCAGTACGCCAAGCCGCGCTCGTCGGACAGCGAGACGCGCGACGGGGTCACCCTTCCCGCGTTCCGCGGCGACATCATCAACGGCTACGACTTCACGCCCGAGGCCCGGGTCCCCGACCCGGCCAGGCTGCTCGAGGCGTACCACACGTCCGCCTCGACGCTGAACCTCATCCGTGCGTTCACCACGGGCGGCTTCGCGTCGCTCATGCGCGTCCACGAGTGGAACCGCGGCTTCACGTCGAACCCCGCGTACTCCCGCTACGAGGAGATCGCTGCGGAGATCGACCGAGCGATGCGGTTCATGGCGGCCTGTGGCGCCGACTTCGACGCCCTGCGCAGCGTCGACTTCTACTCGAGCCACGAGGGCCTGCTGCTCGACTACGAGCGGCCGCTGACCCGGATCGACTCCCGCACGGGCCTTCCGTACGACTGCTCGGCCCACTTCGTGTGGATCGGCGAGCGCACGCGTGAGCTCGGTGGCGCGCACGTGGACTACTTCTCGCGTGTGCAGAACCCGATCGGCATCAAGCTCGGCCCCACGTCGTCGGGCGACGACGCGCTCGCGCTCATGGACAAGCTCAACCCGAGCGGCGAGGCCGGCAGGATCACGTTCATCACGCGCATGGGTGCTGGCAAGGTCCGCGACCTGCTGCCGGCTCTCGTCGAGAAGGTCGCCGCGGACGGCCGGCCCGTCACCTGGGTCTGCGACCCGATGCACGGCAACGGCATCACGTCGGCCTCGGGCTACAAGACGCGTCGGTTCTCGGACGTCATGGACGAGGTCGCCGGCTTCTTCGAGGTGCACCGCGGGCTGGGCACGGTCCCCGGCGGCCTGCACATCGAGCTCACGGGCGACGACGTCACCGAGGTTCTCGGCGGCTCCGAGGAGATCGACGACGAGGGGCTTGCGCGTCGGTACGAGACGCTCGTCGACCCCCGCCTGAACCACCAGCAGTCGCTCGAGCTGGCCTTCCAGGTCGTGGAGCTGCTCCGCGCTTCCTGAGCTGACGGCCGGCGCGGGATCGATCCGCGCCGGCCGTCAGACCACGGTCAGGGTGATCGTGCTGCCCCAGTCGGCCTTGGTGTTGGCCTCGACGCTCTGGTCGACGACCTGGCCCAGCAGGCCGCCCCACGAGGTCCTGCGGTCGACGACGAACCCGAGGCTCTCGAGCGTCGCCTTCGCCTCGTCGTAGCCCATGCGCTCGACGTTCGGAACCACGACCTGCTCCGGGCCCTTGGAGACGACGAGCTTCACGGTGTCGCCCTCGTGCGCTCCGGCCCCAGACGCCGGCTTCTGGCTCACGACGTAGCCCTCGGGCACGTCGTGGCTGTACTCCTTGGTCGTCTTGACCTTGAGGCCGTCGTCGTTGAGCTGCTTCTTCGCGTCGGCCAACGACGCGCCGACGACGCTCGAGACGGTGACCGGACGCGGGCCCTTCGAGAGCGCGAGCGTGACCACCGTGCCGCGCGTCGTGCGCGTTCCCGGGTCGGCAGGCTTGCCGTCCGGGAGGGTCGCCGTGACGACCTTACCGATCGACGCGGTCGGGTCGTACTGCTCGGGGCCGTAGGCGACCTTCAGGCCCGCCTCCTTGAGCGTCTTGGCCGCGACGTCCTGCATCTTGCCGACGACACCCGCCGGCACGTTGACGTACTGCGGCCCCAGGGAGACCACGAGCTCGACCGACGACCCCTTGCGTGCGGACTCACCGGCGACGGGTTGCGTCGAGACGACGTCGCCCGCTGCCACCTCGTCGTCGTACGCCTTCGTCGTCCGAGCCTCGAGGTCCGCGGCAGCGATGGCCTGCTCGGCGGCCTGCTGGCTCTGGCCCGTCACCTTCGGGACGTCGGTCCACGCTCCGGGTCCGGCGTTCGCGTACCACGACATCGCGCCGAAGACGGCCGCGGCCGCGAGCACCAGCACGACGATCCAGCGCCACAGGCGTCGTCGGCGCCTCGGGGGAGCAGGCGCAGCGGCGTTCGGGACCTGGAGGGCGCCCGCGAGCCCGATGGGGAGCGCGACGGTCGCGCCCGCTCGATCGGAGGTGTCGAGGCGGGTCGTCTCGTCCGCGTCGTCATCGGCGGCCTCGGCAGGCGGCGCGACCCCGAGGTCGGTCTCGGCCGGGTCGGTCGCCGTGGGCAGGACGATGGTCGGTGCGACGTCCGCGCGTCGTTCGAGCGTCTCGGGATCGAGCGCGGCTCGGGTGCGCCGCAGGAGCGCACTCGCGGCGGCCGCGTCGATCGGCCGGTCGTCGGGCTCGCGCGCGGCGAGCGCGCGGACGAGGTCGTCGATCTCGATGGGGAGCCACGGCGCGAGGTCGGACGGCGCCGGGATGTCGGAGTTGACGTGCTGGAACGCGACCTGGATCGGGGTCTCGCCCGTGAAGGGCTGGTGCCCGGTGAGCATCTCGAAGATCAGGACGCCGCACGCGTACACGTCGGTGCGCGCGTCGCTGACGCCGCGGACGACGAGCTCCGGCGCGAGGTAGGCGACGGTGCCGAGGACGGTCCCCGTGGTGGTCGCCGTGACCTCGGTGACGGCGCGGGCGAGGCCGAAGTCGGCGAGCTTGACGCGTTCGTCCGTCGCGATGAGCACGTTCTCGGGCTTGACGTCGCGGTGCACGAGACCCGCTCGGTGGGCGGCGGCCAGCGCGTCGAGCACGGCGCCGGCGACGTCGAGCGACTCGCCGACGCTGAGTGCACCGAGCTCGCCGATCCGTCGGCGGAGGTTCACGCCGTCGACGTACTCCATCGTCAGGTAGCTGGTCTCGCCGTCGACGCCCTGGTCGTACACGCCGACCAGCCCGGGATGGGTCAGCCGCGCGGCGGTGCGTGCCTCACGACGGAAGCGTGCGACGAAGTCGGCCCCGGACGTGCCTTCGGCGAGGTGCGGGTGCATGACCTTGAGCGCGACGTCGCGGTCGAGGCGACGGTCGACGGCCAGGTAGACGGTCGCCATCCCGCCACGCGCGATGCGCGAGACGACTTCGTACCGGCCGTCGACCAGGCGGCCGACGAGCGGATCGGTGATGGTGGCTCCCACGCGCGAGAGTCTACGGGGGACGAGTCGGTACAGACCGGAGGCGCTCGGGTCAGTCGAACCGCTTCATGAGGGTCTGGACGCTGGCGACGTACCTGCGGGTGTCGGCGAACATGCCGTACTTCCGCACCGACGCGGCACCCTGGTAGTAGCCCGCGATCGCCCGCGGCAGGTCCGGCGACGTCCGCACGAGCGAGCGCAGGATGGCCACGCCCGCCGTGACGTTGTCGTCGGGGTCGAGCAGGTTCAGGTGCCGGCCGACGAGCTCGGAGGCCCACTCGCCGGACGACGGGATGACCTGCATCGTGCCGATCGCGTTGGCGGGGGACACGGCGGTGTGGTTGAAGCCCGACTCCTGGAAGGCGATCGCCTGGGCCAGCGCGGGATCCAGGCCCAGCTTGCGGGCCGTGCGGACGACCTTGCCCTGCATGGCCGCCTTGGACGGGACGCCGTGCGCGACGAGCGCCGCCTTGTTCGCGTTGGCCGCGTCGACGACCGCGTCGGAGTACGTGCGGCCCGCGAACGTGCTGGGAACCGTGTGCGTGCTCGCCTTCGTCGGCGCCTTGGCTCCGGGCAGGGACAGGACCTGCCCGATGCGGATCAACGCACGTGCGTCGAGCCCGTTGGCCTTGACGATCGCGGCGACCGTGGTGCCGTGCTTGGTGGCGATGGCCCCGACGGTGTCGCCGGAGCGCACCGTGTAGTGCTGGGTGGCGGGCTTCGGGCGCGCGGACGCGGTGCGCACGGGCGTGCCGCCCGAGATCGTCAGCACCTGGCCGATCCGGATCAGCGCCCGGGCGTCGAGGTGGTTCTTCGAGACGACCGAGGCCACCGAGGTGCCGTAGTGCGCGGCGATCGCGCTGACGGTGTCACCCGCGCGCACGGTGTGCGTGACCTTCGCGGTCGCCGTGGCGGTCGTCGTGTGGTGCGTCGCGGTGCGCGCGGCCGACGGGATGGCGAGCACCTGGCCCTCGCGGATGCGCGAGGCGTCGGCGAGCGCGTTGGCGTGGGCGATCGCCGCGACGGTGGTCCCGGTGCGCACCGCGATGTGGCTGACCGTGTCGCCCGCGCGCACCACGTAGCTCTCGTCTGCGTGCGCTCCGGTGCCCGTCGTCGACACGGCGATGGCGGCGAGCGCGATCGCGCCCGTGCTCGTCGTGGCGATTCGTCGGACGTCGGGACGGCTGGCGGTGGGCTGCGTCATGGCGTTCCCCTGGTGCACGAGTGAATAAAAGATACTGGTGTGACAGAAGTGACAGAACGTGAACGTATCCCACCCACGTTCCTGTGGAAAGCCCATGTCGGATTTGCCTCAGGTGATCGGGCAGGACCGGCTCGGCCATGCGTAGGCTTGCGCCCGTGACTGACACCCCTGCGCCCGACACGCTCGTCGACGAGTGGCTCACCGTTCCCGACGTGGCCGAACGCCTCGACCTCGACGCAGGAAAGGTGCGCCGCATCGTGCAGGAGGGGCGCCTCGTCGGCGTTCGCCGCGGTGACCCCAAGGTGTTCTCGATCCCTGCTGCGTTCCTGGTCCCGGGCCACCTCGCCAACCCGGCCGCTCCCTCGCGCGCCGACGACCTGCCGCCGTGGACGGTGCTCGCGGCGCTGCAGGGGACGCTGACGTTGCTCCGCGACGCGGGCTTCAGCGACGACGAGGCTGTCGTGTGGCTGTTCACCGCTGACGAGTCGCTGCGGGGTGCGCCCATCGACGCCCTGCGCGAGGGTCGCAAGACCGAGGTGCGTCGCCTGGCCCAGGCCGAGCTCTAGGACGACCCGACGGCTCGTCCGGGTCAGGCGGTCCGGTCGACCGCCGCGTGCGCGAGGGCGACGACCATCGCGTTCGCCGGCTCAGGCCACGACCGGGCCGCGATGCCGGCGAAGGCGCGCGCGCTCAGCTCGGCGATGAGCAGCTCGACGTCGTCGACCGCGCCGGAGGCCCGGATCGCACGGGTCAGCTGCGCCACGTCGTCGTCGGAGGCGGACCGATCGCCCAACGTCGAACGCAGACGGTCGAGCGTGACGACGTCGTCGCGCTCGTGCGCGTGAGCAACCGTCCGGGCGACCAGGACGGTGCGCTTGCCCTCGCGCAGGTCGTCACCAGCGGGCTTGCCCGTGGTCGCGGGGTCGCCGAAGACGCCGAGCAGGTCGTCGCGCAGCTGGAACGCCTCGCCGAGCGGCAGGCCCAGCGCACGGACCGCATCGAGCTCCGCGTCGGTCGCACCAGCGAGCGCCGCGCCCAGCACCATCGGGTGCTCGACGCTGTAGCGCGCCGACTTGGCGCGGATCACCTCGCGGGCGCGGGCCTCGTCGAGGCTCGCGTCCAGGCTCCACGGCGTCGACTGGGCTACGACGTCGAGGTACTGCCCGACCGTGACCTCCGTGCGCATCAGGTCGAAGACCCCGCGTGCGCGCTGCCCGAGGACGGGCGGGGCCCCGACCATCGCGGCCGCGAACTCCTGCTCGCTCGCGACGAGCGCGAGGTCGCCGAGCAGGATCGCCGCGGACATGCCGAAGCGCTCGGCGCTGCCCTCGAGCCCTTGGTCGTCGTGCCGCACGGCGAACGCGCGGTGCGCCGCCGGGTGGCCACGCCTCGTGTCGGAGTCGTCCATGACGTCGTCGTGGAACAGGGCGGCTGCCTGGAACAGCTCGAGCGCGGCGCCGACGCGCAGCACGGCGACCTCGTCGGGCGACCCAGGAGTGCCGCCGTGCGCTCGCCACGACCAGTAGCAGAACGCCGCACGCAGGCGCTTGCCGCCCGAGAGCATCTGCTCGACGGCGTCGGCGAGCGGCTCGGAACCCGCCCCGATCTGCGCGAGCGTGGCACGCAGCCTGGAGGTGTGCGCTGCGATCAGGAGGTCGACCCTGGCGCGCACGTCTTCGACATCGGGCAGGTCGCGCGACTCAAGGCTCACGCCGGAAGCCTAGGCGACGTCGGGGTCGACCCGTCCGCTCAGCGTCAGCGTGCGCACGCCGTCCGCGTCGAGGATCCCGAGGATCACGCGCTCCTTGCCGTCGTTCCTCGTGAACGACGCCTGCGCGGCGAGGTCCGGCTCGCTCTGCGCGGGCTCTGCCTGCGTGAATCCCGCGTCCTTCAGGGGCTTCGAGATGGCGTCCAGCAGGTCGTCGGCCGACTGGTCGGTCTGCAGGTTGAGGCTGACGTCGACGAGGTCCGAGTCGGGCACGGGCACGGCGGCGGAGACCAGCACGGTCGCGCCGGCGGGGACGGGCAGCAGCTCGCTGGGGAAGCCGGGCGCGAGCCCGCCGACGACGGAGCCGGTCGGCGTGGCGTCGGGGAGGAGCGACTCGGACGGGCTGGGCGCGGGGTCGATGAGTGCGGTCGCCGACTCGCTGGGGGTCAGCTGCGCAGGGCTCGTCGTGGTGCACGCGGTCAGCCCCAGGACGACGGTCGCGCACGCGGCGATGAGGGACGGTCGGACGCGAGGCATCGGGCCAGGGTAGCGGCGCACGTCGGCGCGACCACAGCCACCTGCGACCGCCGCGCTGTGCACAGATCGGCGTCCGCGCCCGCCGCGGGCGCGCCCGGTCCGCTGGGCTGTCGGCATGGACACCCAGATCGAGACCATCCGCGTCAGCGAGCCGCGCGAGGTGCTCGCCTACATCCCGCACCGGCTCGGCTTCCGACCGAGCCAGAGCGCCGTGCTCGTCAGCCTCCGAGGGCCGAGGGGGCAGGTCGGGCTCGTCATGCGGGTCGACCTGCGCGACCTGGTCGATCCCGCCGTCGGGCCACAGCTCGCTCGCTCGGCGGTCACGACGCTCGACCGGGACGGCGCTCGGCGCGTGATGTGCGTGCTGTACACCGAGGGCGGCGACCCGCGAGACGCGCCCTCGTCGCTGCACACCGCCGTACGCCACGTCCGCGACGCGGTCGAGGGGCCGTTCGGCAGCCCCGACGTGCGCGTCGTGACGCCGACCGGCTACCTCGAGTGGGACTGCGACGACGACGCGTGCTGCCCGCGGGGCGGCCGGCCCCTGCACGAGCTCGAGTCGACGCAGGTCGGCGCGCACATGGTGCTGGCCGGCTCGTCGGTGCTCGACTCGCGTGAGGCCCTCGTGCGGATCGTCCGCGCGGACGAGCAGGCGAGACGCTCCGCGGCGCGCGTGCGTCGCCGCTGGGAGGACCGCCGCTGCGCCGCCTGGGAGGCCGGCCCTGACGACGTCGCACGATGGCGCGAGGAGTCCGTCGCGGCCTGGCGCTCCGCCGTAGCGCACGCAGGCGACGCAGCGACCGGGCGAGCGGCTCCGTGGGGTCGGCTCGAGGCCGGGCTCGGCGACCGCCGGGTCCGGGACGCGGTGCTCGTCGCCCTGGTGCCCGGCACGGGGGACCTGGCCGAGCGGTGCGTCCGGGGCGTCGTGCCGCACCCCGACGACGACGCCGCCATGGGGATCGCGATGCGCCGGATCATGGACCCGGTCGACGGCGTCCTGCCGCCCGTGGAGGAGTGCAGGCTGCACGAGCGCGCGCTCGAGTCTGTGGTCGCGCACGGCCGGACCAAGGACCAGGCTCCGTCGCTGACGCTCCTCGCGGTCCTGTCGTGGTGGCGCGGGGACGGAGCGCGCACCCAGATGCTGCTCGAGCAGGCGCTCGCGCAGGACCCCGACTACCGGCTCGCGGTGATGCTCGGCCATCTCGTCGCCAATGCCGTCGGGCCGGGATGGGCGCAGCGAAGAGCCGCCTGACGGCCGCGTTCGCGACGCTCGAGGTCGTCGGCGGCGCCACGCTCCGGTAGCGTCACGCGAGCACGGTGTTCGCCGGCGTCGCGTGCCACTCGGTCAGCGACGCGGTGCGTCACGCGGTGTCGTCCGGTCGAACGACCGGGAGGTTCGTGCGTCGACGGGAGAGCGTCATGGGCATCGTGGTCGGATACCTCGCCACACCGGAGGGCCGAGCGGCGCTCGACGCGGCCGTCGGCGAGGCGCGGCTGCGCGGCACGAGCATCATCGTGGTGGTCAGCTCGCGCCCGGACGAGCCCGCCGAGCAGCGCGCGGCGGTCGAGGCCGAGCTCGCCGCCGTCGACGAGCGGCTGTCCGGCGAGGGGATCGCGCACGAGGTGCGGGTGCTGGACGGCGGCGACGTGGCCGACGACCTGATCGGGACGGCCGAGGACGTCGAGGCCGAGCTCGTCGTCATCGGCCTGCGTCGCCGCAGCCCCGTCGGCAAGCTCATCCTGGGAGCCAACGCGCAGCGCGTGCTGTTCGACGCTCCGTGCGCGGTGCTCACGGTCAAGCCCGCCGGGTGAACCCGCCCGCCCTCCACCGGTTCGGTGCCGAGGGTGGGAATCATCGCCAAGGGTCGCGCGTTGGGTACATCAGCCCCCATTCCCCTTCGCCTCGTGCGGTTGTTCTCGCGCGCCTTGGTCGCGTCGATGCCCCCTGATGGGCCGCCGAGGACGGAATGGCTCGGTACAATATGAGTCTCACCACCCGACTCCCCTCCGAGGAGTCGGCGCTGCCGAAAGGTCGTTCGTGTCGTCCCAGACCCCGCATCCCGCACTCCCGCGTGAGTTCGAGCACCCCGCGCTCCAGGAACTCGTCGTGCGTGGCAGGACCCACGGCTCCGTCGCCGCCGCCGAGTTGCGCACCGCGTGCGAGGTGGCAGACGTCCAGGACGCCAAGCGTCTGCGCGCGGTCGTCCGTGGCCTTGCCACGGCCGGCATCACCGTGAGCGAGCCGGTCCCGGCCCGTGCGGTCGCCGCGACGAGCGCGAAGTCGCGCCCCGCCGCCAAGGCGACCGTCGGCGACGGCGAGGCGGCTGCCAAGCCCGTCCGCCGCCGTGCCGCTCCCAAGGCCGCGGCGCCCGTTGCGGAGGCGAAGACCGCCGTGAAGGACGCTCCCGTGGGCGACGACGCCGACGAGCCCGCGGTCGACGCGCTCGAGGAGGTCGAGATCGAGGACGTCGAGGTCGACGCCGTCGACGTCGAGGCCGACAGCGGCGCTGCCGAGGGCGACGACGCGGAGGAGGGCGAGAAGAAGCCCGCCGCCGAGGAGGAGTCCGAGGACTCGGGCTTCGTCTACTCGGACGCCGACGACGACGACGCGCCTGCGCAGCAGGTCGTCACCGCCGGCGCCACGGCCGACCCGGTCAAGGACTACCTCAAGCAGATCGGCAAGGTCGCGCTGCTGAACGCCGAGCAGGAGGTCGAGCTCGCCAAGCGCATCGAGGCCGGCCTGTTCGCCGAGGAGCGCCTCAACGCCGGCATCACGATGGAGCCCAAGGCGCGCCGTGAGCTCGAGTGGATCGCGCAGGACGGCCGTCGCGCCAAGAACCACCTGCTCGAGGCCAACCTCCGTCTCGTCGTCTCGCTGGCCAAGCGCT